>CAYOJF010000161.1:0-9335 GCA_964404215.1 uncultured Aureispira sp.
ATGAATATAGAACAACTACTCAAAGACAATGTCATTCAAGCCATTCAGACTTTGTATGATACAACCATAAACGAAAAACAAGTTCAACTGAAGCAAATCCCAAAGGAAGTGGAAGGAGACTATAGTATTATTACTTTTCCTTTTGCGAAGCAGTTGGGCAAAAATCCCAATGAAATTGCAGCAGCTTTAGCGACACAGTTGTTGGCACAAATGAATGTCCTGGCAGAGGCGAAGGCAATCAAAGGATTTTGTAATTTGAGTATAGGAGATGCTTACTGGACAGATTTTGTAGGTGAAGTCTTAGGAAATACGACTTATGGACATCAGCCTAGCAATGGCA
Organism: uncultured Aureispira sp.; assembly: GCA_964404215.1. GTDB lineage: Bacteria > Bacteroidota > Bacteroidia > Chitinophagales > Saprospiraceae > Aureispira. The sequence goes on from CAYOJF010000161.1 coordinate 341, forward strand.
AAACAGTGGTGATAGAATATTCTTCTCCAAATACCAATAAACCACTCCACTTAGGACATATTAGAAATAACCTTTTGGGATATGGTACAGCTCAAGTACTGGCAGCAGCAGGCTATGAGGTCAAAAAAGTACAGATTGTCAATGATAGAGGTGTTCATATTTGTAAATCAATGCTAGCTTGGCAAAAGTGGGGGAATGGGGAAACTCCAACCTCTACTGATATTAAAGGCGACCATTTGGTTGGGAAATATTATGTGTTATTTGAAAAACATTTTCAAGTAGAATATAAGGCTTGGCAAACAAGTGAGCCAGCTCAACAGCATTTGGGAGAGTGGTTAGACAATGAAAAGGTAGTTGCCAGAGTAGTAAAGGGATTAGAAAAGAAAGGAAAACCAGCTGATACAGATGCTTTAGGCATTTATTTCTTCAAAGAAGTATTCAAAAACAAATATTTCAATCAATATAGTGGGCTAGGATTGGCAACCAAAGCCATGCTACAACAGTGGGAGAGTGGGGATGAAGCAGTACGCACCCTATGGCAGACAATGAACGGCTGGGTTTATGCTGGTTTTGAGGCGAGTTACAAACGTTTGGGAGTGGATTTTGATAAGCTGTATTATGAATCAGAAACTTACTTGACTGGAAGACAAATCGTATTGGACAATCTAGCAAAAGAGGATTCTATTTTCTTCAAAAAAGAAGATGGTTCTGTTTGGATAGACTTAACTAAATCTAAGCTAGATGAAAAAGTAGTCCTCAGAAGTGATGGTACTTCGATGTATATTACTCAAGATATAGGAACGGCAACTTTGCGGTTTGCTGATTTCGGAATGGATAGCATGGTATATGTCGTAGCCAATGAACAAGATTATCACTTCAAGGTACTGTTTAAAATTCTAGAAAAACTAGGACATAGTTATGCTAAAGATTGCCATCACCTATCTTACGGAATGGTCAATTTGACTTCTGGTAGAATGAAATCGAGAGAAGGAACGGTAGTAGATGCGGATGATCTGATGGACAAGTTGGTGGCGAGTGTACAGCATGAGTCAGAGAGTAGAGAAACATTGGCAGGATTGCCAGTAGAAGAACAACGTCAGACTTGGGAACAGGTAGCTTTAGGAGCATTGAAATTTTACATTCTGAAGGTAGAACCTAAGAAAAGTATGACTTTTGACCCTAAACAGTCGATAGAACTACAAGGTCAAACAGGGCCTTATATTCAGAATGCTCATGTGCGTACGCAGTCCGTACAGCGTATGGTGGCGAATAAAGGCATTGAATTGACGGATTATACCAATTATCAATTAGAAGAAGTAGAAAGAGATATTTTGATTTTGGTACATGAACTGCCAAATATCGTTTTGAAAGCAGCCAAGACCTACAACCCAGCAGAAATAGCGAATTATTTATATGATTTGGCGAAAGCTTACCATAAATTTTGGAATGATGTCAAGATATTAGATGAAAATAACCTTTCAGCGACTTCTTTCCGTTTAGATATGAGTAAGGCTGTTGCTCAAGTATTGCGTACAGCAGGTGCTTTGATTGGGATGCAAATGCCCAATAGAATGTAAAAATATAGATCTAAAGATATATAATCAAGGCTATCTAATAAGGTTATTAGATAGCCTTAGTTTTTTTAGAAAAGAGGAGTATTTAGGGATATTCAGAAGTAGATTTTTGAACTATTTTTAATAGAAATGAAAATATAAATACTTGGTTGACATGGAGTTGTAAAAAAAATGACGTGAGCTAAGGATTATAAAATAACATAAGGCATTGATTTACAAATAATATCAAACGTCACTTTTGCTTGAAAGTGGAAATAACTTTAGGAGCAAAGCACTTCAAAAGTGCTTTGCTCCTCACTTTATCGCTTTGCTATTGATAATCAAGGCGTTTAATCCTTAGTTCACGTAAGAAACAAGGAGTTGGTGATAATTTTATTATTTAAATAAAACACACCCCGCTTTTAGCCATTTTAGTCTAAAAACGGGGTGTTTTATCTGGAGAATACTCTCAAAACAAATTCATACAGCTATTTTGGGCATGTTGAAGGCTAGGAAATACAATCCGTTGATGAGGTAGAAAAATTTCAATGGGCAACGTTTTTGAAGCGTGAAAAAGATAGCTAAGAGGCTATAGGTGCTATTTTTTATCAATAGTTTATGCTAAAAATTCCATTGAAATCTGCCTTGAAATGTGATTGTATCTAGTCGTAAACTTAGCCCTAGATTTTGCTTCTTTCATCAATGGAAAGAAGAATAACAATAATTTGTTTTACTCCTGAATATCCCTATTTATCTTAGTACAACAGTATGTAACTGTTCGGCAAGTTCTGTCCGTAGTGCTACAAGTTGTTGATGAACTTTGAGTAGAATAATAATATCCTCATAGGATTCCTTATTGCTTTGAGCGGCTTTCAATTCGCTTTGGTTTTTATCAATTAATTTTTCTACTTTTTTGAGTTTGAAACGAAGAATACCACTTTTGGCATCTGCCACGTGATTAAGTTCAGGCATTTTTTGTGAATTGAGATAGACATTCATTTTTTCCCATCCATCAGAATAAGAATGCTCCGCTAAGGTAGCCACTAAATCTACTGCAAATTTAGAAATGGTAGGATCTGCATGAGCGGTAAAAAAACTAGTAGGAGTCTCTTTATTGGCTTTTAGCCGTTCGAGATATTCTGTCACGATCTTAGTACAGATTGGATCGTTGAATTCCGAAAGAAAGTCAATCATTTCCATATCCAAAAATAAAAACTCGGCAACACTACTCTCTTCATCAATAGGGCGATCTCCAAAGTTGACTAGAATACGGGTGATATCAATCTCTTGATATTCTTTGTTTGTTCGTGTTGATTGTGTTTGAGAAGTAGCTTGTTGAGCAAAATCTTCTGCTGTCATTCCATCATTTGGTGGTGGCAGATCGCTATCTTCCATTGGCATACCATCATAAGGATCGAATGGAATATCTTGACCATATTCTGATGGAGGTGGAGGACTTGGTTGATTATTGGTGTAATTCTTAGTAGAATTACGATTGTTATCGTATCGTTTTTGCTTTTCGAATTCCTGAATTTGCTTCTTGAGTTGTTTGTTAAGTTCTTGCAAGAGCAATTGTTCGCTCATTTCCATACGAGCCGCACAGGATTTGACATAAAGAGAGCGTTTGATAGCATCTGGTACTTTGGCAATAGATTGAACAATATCTTTAATCAAGCCTGCCTTTTTGATGGGATCACCAGAGGTTTCCTCTAGTAGCAAGTTGGTTTTGAATAAGATAAAATCATGTGCTTCTTCTTTGATATATTCTTTGAAGGCAGTAGCACCTAGCTGTTGCAAATAAGAATCAGGATCTTCGCCTTGGGGAAGTTGGACTACCTTAACATTCATATCTTGAGCAATCACCAAATCCAACCCACGTAGGGCGGCTTTGATACCTGCGGCATCTCCATCATAAAGAATGGTCATATTGGGCGTATAGCGTTTGACCAATTGAATCTGTTCCACTGTAAGGGAAGTACCAGAGGAGGCTACAATATTCTCAATACCTGCTTGATGAAGCGAAATAACATCTGTATAGCCCTCAACCATGTAGCATTCATCTTGTTTGACCATTGCTTTACGAGCAAAGTAGACCCCATAGAGCGATTTTCGCTTATTGTAAATGTCAGACTCAGGGGTATTAAGATACTTAGGAGCTTTTTTATTTTGGGTCAAAATCCGTCCACCAAAACCAATCGTTTTACCCGATACATTATGAATCGGAAACATGACTCGGTTACGGAAAAAGTCACGATCGTTTTTAGTCAATCCAGCTTTATTGAGTGTTTCAGTGTCATATCCTTGACCTCTAGCCGATTGGAGCATATCATTGGCACCACCATTGGCGAAGCCTAAGCCAAATTTCTGAATGATTTCTTCTCTAAAACCTCTTTTTTTGAAGTAACTCAACCCTACACTCTTGCCATAGTCTGTCTCAAAAAGTTGTTTCTGAAAGTATTCTTTGGCAAATTGATTGACGAGATAAAGACTGTCGGCTAATTTTATTTCTGCTTTTTCTTCAGGAGTGAGCTCGTTTTCTTCTATTTCAATTCCATATTTCTGAGCGGCATAGCGTAATGCTTCAGGGTAGGAGAGTTGTTCGTGCTCCATGATGAAATTAATGGGGTTTCCCCCAGCTCCACAACCAAAACACTTGTAAATATTTTTGGCAGGTGAAACAGTAAAAGAAGGGGTCTTTTCATTATGAAAAGGACAACGACCAATGTAGTTGACACCACGTCTAGTCAGCTTAACGAAATCACTAACAATGTCTTCAACTTTAACAGTCTCAAAGATAGTTTGGATTGTTTTTTGCTTTATCATATTGTGTTATAGCGTTTTAGCTTCAAATTCTTAAAAGAAAGACTAGAATGTTATTAAAATCTCAAAAAAGGTCATTTTTTAGTCAGTTGACAAGCCAAAAATCACCTTGGCATAGAACTTGACCTATAGAGAAGTATAAAAAAGGTTTTAATTGGGTGTTCTTATAGTGTGGGTCTCGCTTCTGTTTATTCAGAGGCGGGACTTTTTTTATGAACAAATAATCGGACTTTGATAGCTCTATTGGAAGCGTTTGGTGATTTCATCCAATTCTACTGTAATAAAGGTTCTTTTTCCATTTGGAGCACGAAAAGGAACAGAACAGCCAAATAGCTCATCTACTAATTGTTGCATTTCGGTGCTGTCTAGCCATTTTCCTCGTTTGATAGCCGCCTGATAGGCAAGTGAACGAGCGATACTCTCTTGTATTTCTAGTTTGAGTTCTATGTTCTGTTGAAATTGCTCTAATAGAGACTGAATCAATTCATTGGAATCTACTTGATTAAATTCAGCAGGTAGACCATGTACAACAAAGGTATTGGCTCCAAATTCTTTAATATCTAACCCTAAGTTATTGAGTTGGGGGAGCATAGACTGCAATATGGAAGCAGAAGCTGTAGCGAGTTCTATTGTTTGTGGAAATAGCAATTTCTGAGTGGTCGCATTTTGATTTTCTATTAGTGTCAAATAATGCTCATACAATATACGTTGATGGGCAGCATTTTGATCAATCAGTAGGAACCCAGACTTAATTGGACTGACAATGTATTGTGAGTGTAGTTGATAAAGCTGTTTGGACACTTGTGGGTTGGCTTCAGTATTGGCAGAAGCCATACTCGAAAAGGTCTGATCTTCGTTCTGGATTTCTTCTGTAGTCTGTTCTAGATTAGGGGTAGAATTAGCGGCAGAGCTAAAAAGATTGTTTTCTTCTTCCTCTTCTTGTTGTTCTTCTCCTTGTTGCTGAGCATGTTTTTCTATCTGCTCATAGAGCTTTTCCCAATTATCAATGTTGGATTGTTGCTGGGTTGTTTTTTCGGGTTTGGTATACTGATAGTTACTATTATTAGCTTTGCTGCTAAATGTAGTATGGTTGTCCAGATCTATTGTTTCGTTAGAAGTATCCAATTGGTGAAGCTGACTAGTAATACTGGTCTCAGTATCAAAATCTAAGGTAGGGGTAACACTGTGTTGTGCCAGTGCATGGCGAGCAGTAACCCGTAAGTAGTTGTACACTAAGCGTTCATCTTCAAACTTGATTTCTTGCTTGGTTGGGTGAACATTTACATCAATTTTGGCAGGGTCTATTTCAAAGAAAATAACATAAAGAGGATACTTTTTAGTGGGGAGCAATTCTTCGTAGGCATTCATGACGGCATGGTTGAGATAACCACTTTTGATAAAACGATTGTTGACAAAGAAAAACTGCTCTCCTCTTGTTTTTTTAGCTTCGTCAGGTTTGCCAATATAGCCTTTGATCTTAATGATGTCAGTATCTTCTTGTATAGGGATTAGTGTTTTGTTGACCTTGTTGCCCAACACTCCTACTATTCGCTGACGAAGATTACCTTTGGGCAAATGATACAGCTTATCATTGTTATGATATAACGAAAAGAAAATATCAGGATGAGCTAATGCTACATGTTGAAACTCATCAATGATGTGTTTCATTTCTACTGGATTTGATTTTAAGAAATTTCGCCTAGCAGGAACATTAAAAAATAGGTTTTTGACAGAGATAGAAGTTCCGCCTGCTGCTTGGCAGGGCTCTTGAGTTTTTATCTTAGAGCCTTCGATCAAGATCAAATTACCTAATTCTTCTTGATGCTTCTTGGTTTTCATTTCTATCTGAGCAACCGCAGCAATAGAAGCCATTGCTTCGCCTCTAAATCCTTTGGTACGAATCGTAAATAAATCTGCTGTGCTACGAATCTTGGAGGTGGCATGACGCTCAAAACACATCCGTGCATCGGTTTCGGACATACCAATTCCATCATCTACTACTTGTATGAGTGTTTTGCCAGCATCTTTGATAATCAAGCGTATATTTTGACTACCAGCATCAATCGAATTTTCTAATAATTCTTTGACAATAGAAGCAGGACGTTGAACCACTTCTCCAGCAGCAATTTGATTGGCTAAATGGTCGGGGAGTAGTTGTATGATATCAGACATGAATAGGAATTAGTTGTTTTTTATAAAAATACACCGATTAGTTGCGTTAAAATCTTGATTAGATGCTATTAGAGCACTCTAATCAAAATCTTCAAATCTATCTAGTACTTCATATTGTTCTTGTTGTTCTGGGAATAGAGCTGTCATGAGTTTGGGAAGCCATTGGTTCAATATAAAAGAGGTTAACAAAATGAGTGCTACCAAAATGATTACTAATCGATAAAAAGGAGCGGCACCAGCAGACTTTTTCCCAACTTTAGGTTGATGTCTTAAGTGAGAAAATTCTTTTCGAATACGAGATTTAGTACCCGCACCATCTTTATTTTCTTCTAGTCGGGTACGGATACGTTCGCTGAGTTCTTCTTTGTCTTCGTCATAGTAACGTGGCTTATAGCCAAATTCTCTTTTCTTGACTTTTAGGTTGAATATTTTGAACATATTTTGATTAGAATATAGGATTGAGCGAATTGATAATGTAAAGCATAATGCCAATGATAAACAACATTCCCATGACTAGTATATAGGCAATCACTTGATTCTCATTTTGTCTAGGGTCTGGACTAGAATCAGGATTTGTAGTCGATTTTTTCTTTCGCTTGGAAGCGTTATTTTTCTTTTTTCTTGTTTTTGTTTGTTTAGTATTAGAGGTAGATTTTTCGTTATTTCGCTTTGGTTTTCGGACAGGAGTAGGATTGTAGACTTCCTCTTCTGGTGGAAGATAACTTAGATTTCTAATTTCTAGCGTTTTACTGACTGTATTGGTGCTATCTGCATTGCTCGCTTCCAGTTCCAATTGTATGTAAGGTTCATTTTTTTGGTGTTCTGGTAATCGAACAGTCTGTGTGCCATTGCTAGCGACTTGTCCAATAGGGGTAATCTGAATTTGTTCGGCATTGAGTACTTCCCAAGAAATAGTAATTAGATCTTCGATATGGCTCGCTTTTTTGGAGGCAAAAAAAGAAGCAATTACTGGCGGAGGAACCTTTGTTTTAGTTTTGGATTGAGCTTCAAATTTAGTCAATCTTCGATCATAGACATAGCGACGTTGTTCATCACTAAGTTGAGTATAGGCTTCTTTGATTCTACGATAATAATTGGTGTAGAAAGGGTCATTATTGTGCTCATTGGGATGAAACTTAAGTGAAAGTTTATGAAAAGCATTCTGAATTTCTTTCATATCTGCTTGACGGCGGATGCCTAGTATGTAATAGTAATCTTTCACTTAAATTTTTTTAGTTGATTTTAGGCTCTAATTTAAGGATTTTTTGTGGCTTTGAGTAAGAGCATGTTTAAATTTATGTTTTTGAATAGAGGTTATTATGAATGAAGTCCTAGGAAAGGTCAAATAAAGTCATAAGCTAATCGTGCTTCAAATAGACTTTTTGCATAACTTCACAAACAAATAGTATATTTTTTTAATTAGAAGACTTAGCTTTAGACCCTAGTTTTGAAAAAAATAATTTGGTTATAAAGCCAAATACTTAAAAAATAGATAAGAATAGACATTATGGATACTGCTGCACTGATAGAATTATATAGCACCTCTGAAGCTTGGGTTGCTTTATTGATGTTAACTTTGATGGAAATTGTATTGGGGATAGATAATATTATTTTCATCTCTATTATTGCTAATAAACTTCCTGAATCAGAACAACCTAAAGCTCGAAATATTGGTTTGTTTTTAGCAATGATTATCCGTATTTTCTTATTGTTTGGGGTGTCTCTCATTGTTGCTATGCAAGATCCCTTGTTTGAGTTTCATTTGTTTGGACTGCATCCTAAGGTAACTGGTCAAAGTTTGATTTTGATGCTAGGTGGTTTGTTCTTACTGTACAAATCAGTCACAGAGATCCACCACAAACTAGAGAGTAAAGATGTAGTAGATGATCCAAATGTAGTCAAGAAAGGAGTATCTAGTGTCATTGTCCAAATCTGTGTCATTAATATTGTTTTTTCTTTTGATTCTATCCTAACTGCTATTGGTTTGACACAGGATATTGCCCGTACACCTATGGTTTCAGACCCTTCTCGATTGTACGATCCACTGTCTATTATGATATTGGGTGTGGTATTTTCTATGATAATCATGATTGCTTTTGCTGGAGCTATTGGACGGTTTGTCAATAAACACCCTTCTATTCAGGTATTAGGGCTTTCATTCTTAATACTAATTGGATTTATGCTGGTAGTAGAGGGGGCACATGCAGCACATATGTTGCCACATAATACAGAGGTCCCTAAGGGGTATATGTATTTTGCTATCTTTTTCTCTCTTACTGTAGAGCTACTCAATATACGTATCCGTCAAAGAGGAAAACCTGTTCAATTAAAAGGGGCACTAAAAGAAGGAATGGAAAAAGATATTTATGATTTGGATGAGACGAATTAATGAAGTCTTAGAGCATGTTTAAAAATTAACTTCAAGCTGCAAATGCTTGATTTAGAATTTA
>CAYOJF010000162.1:0-9261 GCA_964404215.1 uncultured Aureispira sp.
GCTTAATATAGCAGGAGATGGAGTATATGCTATTGATAAACAAATTCAGGTCATTGATCAAAGTGATCATCCAGATTACTTAGCGTATCACTTACAGGAATCTTTTGAAGATTGGTATGAGAAGCATACTTATACAGTAGCGAAAAAAAATGTAACTGATATAGCTATTTCAACAGATGGAGTTCTTAGTTTTGCCAAAGAAATGAAAGAAGATGTAGTAGGAGTAGATCCTGTGGTGTATTTATTGACTGATGATACTTTCGTCACGAATAAGAATATGATTCAGCGGCAATGCTTATTTTTGGAACAAGAGTATGAATTAAAACCTAATGATGATATTGCTATTGTTAGGATTATTAACAACGAGTATAGTGTTGTCTCTAATGAAAATGACTAAATGCGACTAAAGCTTCAATATAACGATGAATGGATAACACTTGCTCCTACCCCTTTTGCTGGAGGTGGAGAAGGTAATCTATATCATATTGTTCAGCCTAGGCATTGGAGTCACTATGTAGCAAAGGTATATCATCCACACAAACGTAGTCCAGAACGAGCACGCAAGATTAGTTATCTAGCTAAATATCCACCAGAGTTGGCTTCTAGTCAAGGAGGACATCCATCAGTAGTTTGGGTGAAAGATGCCTTACATGACAATCAAGGGACTTTTGTAGGGCTGATTATGCCTTTTATACAAGGAGAAAAATTAGAAATCCTTTGTACCCCCAAGATTCCTAAAAAACTTCGACAAACGTGGTCTAGGTTCAGTTTTAATCGCTCCAAAAGTGCTTTGGATATGCGTCTAAAGCTAAGTTTTAATATCTGTGCGGCAATTCATCAGATACATGATGCGAACCGCTATATTTTGGTTGATATGAAGCCAGATAATATCGTAATACAACCTAATGGGCTAGTAGCGGTAGTAGATACAGACTCTGTAGAGGTCATCGAAAATGGGAAAACACTATTTGACGCCCCGGTAGCGACACCAGAATATTCTCCTCCAGAACACTATCGGACGGAGGAAAACGATCCAACTCAGCAACAAACTTGGGATTGCTTTGGATTGGGCGTTATTTTATATAAACTTCTGTTTGGAATACATCCTTTTGCTGCATCTGCTCATGCTCCCTATGATCATTTGGTGAGTTTAGATGACAAAATTAAGGCGGGACTTTTCGTGCATACACCGAATTTACGAGATACTTTTCGAGTCATTCCACCATTGCATCAGGCTTTTTATGATTTAGATCCTTCTTTGCAGGAGTTGTTTTTACGATGTTTTGTGGCAGGACATACAGATCCTACTGCTCGTCCTTCGGCAGAGGAGTGGTGTGCTACTTTACTGTATGTGATGGATGATGCCGCTGCTATACAACGATTTGGGCATATTTTGGGTATAGGTAAATCCCCTGCAATCCAACGCCCTCGTTTTCAGTCACCTTCTCGAAAAATAAGAGTGCCCGTCTACCAGCCTAAACTCAATGGTGCCATGAGGCAGGATGAACAATCTATCCAACAGCTCACACCACACTATATACCTGTTAATCCTAATCATGAAGTGGCGTTTGATCGAGCTGATATCCAATGGTCAAAAGTAGCTCTGATAGGGTTAGGCTTTTTCGGGGTTCTACTTTCAGGGGTTTTAGGTGGTCCATTTTTACCATTTATTGTGTTAATAGCTTTCTTTTATAATGCCTACCAAAAAACAAAAATAGCTCAAAGGAAAATTAGTGCAAATAAGCATTTTACAATAGAAAAAGAACGGTATCGTCGTGTCAAAAAACGGGCATTGGGTGCTCAAAAAACATATGCGAAAATACTGGGAGAGGCATATGGTGAAATAGAAGGATTAGGGCATAGAATTAGCAAGAAAATAGGAGAATTAGAAGCGTACCTAAAGAGACAGGATCAAAAAGTCGCTAAAATAGAAGCGGAAGCGATGGAAATTTATCGCCATTTGATGAAGAAGTACCATCAATTGGCACTCAAAGATCGACTGGTAGCTAGAATAGTAACTCCCGACCAGCAAGACTCTATTACAAAAGTTCGAATCGAAATCAACAAAAACTACCAACAGGCAATTGCTAACTTGACGAAAAAAGTGTCTTTAGAAAAAGAAAGTACTACTTATCAGGAAGGCAAAATAGCGGTGAATCAACTCATCAGCTCTAAGCGAATTGCGATAGAAGACTTATTGAAAGAAAAGAAACAATCCATACTAGACCAGCCAGATGAATATTTGGAGGAAAGAAAAACAGCTCTTCGACAGGCGGCTGATATTAATCTAAACATAAAGCGTATTTGGTCTAAAAAATGGTATGTGCCTGCTAGTCAGAAAAAACGAATCATTGAAAAATTAGCATCCGTAGGATTGGAGTCGATCTTGCAGATCAAGCGAATTGACATAGAGGACAAATATATTCGCCTGCGAAATGGAAAACGAATTAAAATACGAGATAAGGCTTATTTGAGGAGTTTGCTGCAATGGCAAGATGAAATCAAACACCTGAAAACGACCTATACTGCTCTGAAAAAAGAAGTAGAAGAGAAAAAGAAAGTAGCGATCGAATCGCTAGAACAAAACAGTCGTATAGAGATCAGTAGTTTAAAAACAGAAGAAAGACAGAAGCTTAAAGAACTAACTGTAGTCGCTCATAAAGAGCTATTGGGAGATGCCTATGCTGCAGTGGAACAACAGTATGAAACAGCAACGGAACACATTGATCGATTGGAATTAGCTCAAAAAGAAGAACAAGAAGTATTGATGGAGCAGTTAAGAGCAAAATATGAGCAATTAATGGCTGTCACAGAAAATAAGGTACAAGAGATAAAGAAAGAGATTGCACCAATGGAAACAAAACTCAAAAGACTCGAACAAAATCTAAACGAACCCAAAGTCCGCCAACAATATCAAGCAGTAGAGAAACAACTTCATTATCTTAAAAATACGATAAATGAACTACAACAGGCGAAGTATGAAAAAGAACGGTACAAAAAGGTAACCTTTATAAATTATATTGCTAAATTAGTAAGAATCCAATAACAAAAATTATATAGACTATTAGAAGATGTTAGGGAAGTTATTTGCTAAGAAAAAATTTGAAGAAGTAGATTATTATCTAGAAGCTGCCTTTGAGGCGGCAGGGCTAGAATGGTCTGCGATCAAGTTTCGCAAAAAAGCAGCCACCTATAACAAGCCTTATACTCTATTGGGAGAGGGAAATTATAAAGGACATCATTTGATTGTTAGTTTGTGGGCTCCACCTATTTCTGCGGAAGATCAGTCCCCTAAGCTGGACTTGATTTTGACGATTGAAAACACAGAGTGGCTACATTTAGATATTTTTCATCAAAATTCAGCATCAACCGAAAAAAAGGCATTGGATATGATTCGGATTCCTTTTTTGGAGGAGTTGGAGCAGGAAGGGATTATAGTAGAAACGAATAATAAGTTTTTTGTACTAGAACAGTTCAATAACGCTATTTGCACTCAACTGAAAGAGCTACATGGAGCAGGTTTTGAACGAATGAAAGTAGAGCGACAAAAAATATATCTACAAACTCATTGGCTACCAGATCATATAGAACGGAAAAGACAATTGTCAAATTTAATACAATTATTATTTACATTTTCTACTATCATCGATCAACCCTCGCACGCCTAGATGTCTTATTACTACCTCAAAAAACGAAAAGATAAAATACGTATTGCTACCAAACACTTTGCTGGAGGAGGAGAGGGCAATCTATATCGAATAGAAACGAGGGGATTTAGCAAATATGTGGCTAAAATATACCATGCGGATAGGCGGACTGCTGTACGAGAAGCCAAAATCCAGTATTTACTTGACAATCCCCCAGAAGACCAAACAGAAGATAGTGCCTTGGTGTGGGTTACGGATGCTTTGTATGACGAAAAGCAAAACTTCATGGGTTTTATTATGCCTATGATAAAAGGGGAGAAGCTAGAAGTGTTGTGCCTGGGGAAGTTGCCCCGTAAATTACCTAATGTTTGGAAACGCTTTGATTTTTCTAATCCAGCAGCATTCTCTTATCGGTTGCGAATTTGTTTCAATCTAGCAGTAGCCGTATATCAGGTACATCAAACCGAAAAGTATGTACTAGTCGATATGAAGCCAGATAATGTCATTATTCAACCGAATGGATTGGTTTCTATTGTAGATATGGACTCGGTAGAGGTGATTGATGAGATGGGAGAGGTTCTTTTTGCTGCTCCTGTAGCGACACCAGAATACACTCCACCTGAGTTCTATAGAGAAAAAAGAACAGCAGTAGATCCTTCTTGGGATCGTTTTGGGATGGCGGTTATTTTTTATAAAATCTTATTTGGAATCCATCCCTTTGCTGCTACTGCCAATCCTCCACACGAAAATTTGGTGAGTTTACACCAAAAAATAGAAGAAGGATTATTTGTACATCACCCCAATCCCAATCGGTTACGAATCGTTCCACCTCCTCACAAAGCCTTTCATCAGATGGAACTGGAAGTGCAGGAGTTGTTTTTGAATTGTTTTGTAGGCGGACATTTGTTACCGAGCGAACGGCCCTCTGCGGAAGACTGGTGTGATGGATTGCTGATGGCTATTGGAGATAAGAAATTAGCAGCCCATTTTGAGCATATTATTGGAGGAGATCAGCGAGTGAAAGGGGAACGACTTTCCTTGCCTTCTAGTCTATTGAAAGAATATACGAATGATATCGTGCCTGCTACTTGGGGGACGCAGAAAATAAAAGAAACGACCAAGACCGTTATGATTCCCGACCGTTTTCTGAAACTGGACATACAACAAATGCAGACGATGTCTGCTAGCGTGCATGCGATTGATTTTGGAATGGCATTGCTGGTTGGAGTGGCTACGGTTGTAGGTGTTATTTATGGATTTCCTGCGTTTTTTGAATGGTTACAGTTAGATTTTTGGCTGCAACCCGCTTGGATAATTAATTTATTATTTTTTGGCAGTTTATCCGTTTTATTTTGGGGCTTGCCGAGGTTGTTTTCTTTGATACGACACTTGAATTCGGAAACCAAGAGGATCGTACGCGTATGGAATGCATTAGCTTTAGATCATCAAAGTGTATTAAAGCAGACGAATGAAATAGAACAGCTGTTGGCAGATAAGATTAGAAAAGTCAAAGCTCCAAAATTAGAAGGGAAGCAGTGGGATGTAGTTAGGAAAGAACTAAGAGAAAAAGATCAAGCAGTAGGACTCTTATTGCAAGAGCAAAAGAAACGCTTGAGGGCGATAACGATTGCTTATCGAAAGAAAGGAGAAGAAACCAATGCCTTGTTCAAGCTATTACGAGGTAATACATTGAGGCATCTGCGAAAGGATTTAAAATTTTTAGCTGCTCGAATTAAAAACAGCCAAAAAAATAGCGATAACGCTAGATTTAGACAAACTGCAACTTATTGGAAAATTACCGAGCAGTTTGAAAAAGATAGAGTTAAGCTGATAACGGAACAAGCTGCCCAAAAAAGTGAGTTTAAAGAGTATCTGCGAGGGGTAGACAATGTCAAACGTTTTGTTGGGACTTTCTTTGAAAAAAAGGAACGTAGAACTTTGCAAAAAATATTTGATTCCTTTCAGATGAATAATTTTAGAGGGGTAAAAGCAGTGGTACAGTATCCTAGAGAAAATATTATAGAACTTATCTTTCGGGATAGAAAACAGTCTGAATATATTAGCCAAGAGGAATTTGGTACATTGAATATCAAAAAGTTAATGAAACACTTGGAGCAGGTTGTTTTGGCAGCGAGCGTAAAATATAGGAATGTAATGAGCCCTGTAGATCCAGAACGATATCAGAAGCAATTAGAAGAACTAAACGAAGCAGAAGATCAGGCGATTAGTATTGCCTATACCAATTATTTTGGATTGGAAAAAGGAATAGAGGTGGATGTCCCAATGATGGAAAAGCAATTGGATGCATTGATAGAAAAAGAAGTGGCAGAAAAAGAAGCACTATTACAAGAGATCAAAGAACGACATCAGAATATTTTAGAGGAATCTAAGAGAATATATGAGCCGTTTATCAAAGGTTTTGAAGAGAAAGGGACCGCTTATAAGTTGGCAATAGACCAGATTATAGCGTCTAGACCGATTCAGAAGCAAAAAATCAGCCTAGATAAACTCAACCAATCTTTAGAAAAACACATTAAGGTGTTAGAAAAACTAGATGTGGGAGTGAAATAGTAAATTTAGCTTTTATTTCGTAGACGTTCTTGCTCAATTCTTTGGGTCGCTTCTGCGGCATTGGGCGTAGGGTACTCTCCCGAAAGACAAGCTGTACATAAGTCTATATCCATTGTTTTAAATAGGTCTTGAAGTTCAGTCAAATCTTGGTAGATGAGGGCATCTGCTTCTATATATTGCTGGATTTCATTTGGAGTTTGTTGGGTGGCAATTAGCTCTGTACTAATCGAAATGTCAATACCATAAATACAAGGATGAATGATAGGTGGAGCAGCCGAGACAAAATAGACGGCTTTAGCTCCTGCGGATCGTAGTAGTTGAACAATATGTCTAGAAGTAGTGCCTCTGACAATAGAATCATCTACTACGGCTACTTTTTGGTTGGCGACAATACTAGAAATACAATTGAACTTTTGCTGTACCACTTTAGCTCGTTCCGATTGATTGGACAGAATGAAACTCCGCCCAAAATACTTATTACTGACTAGTCCCCTACGATGAGGAACTCCTAAAGCACTGGCAAGTCCAGCGGCCGCAAAATAGCCAGAAGCAGGAACATCAATGACAATATTAGGGGTCAATTGTTGAGCTTTTAGTTTTTTGGCTAATAAGTGCCCCATTTTTATACGTTGTTCGGCTACCAAATGAGCAAAAAAAGAAGATTCATCTCTAGCAAAATAAATGAATTCAAAGATGCAAAAGTGTTGTTTTTTCTGGATTCCAATTTGACGATGAATGGTACCATCTTCTTCTATCAATATCATCTCTCCTGGTTGAATATAGTCAATACAAGTGTAGTCCAAATAATCAAAGCAGGTCGTCTCTGATACGAGGCTGTAAGTTATTCCTTTTTCTGTTTCTTTTTTGCCCAATACCATAGGGCGAATACCACTTGGGTCGCAAAATCCAATCAGACCTACGCCTGCTATCAAACCAATAGTTGCATAGGCTCCTTCTATTTTTTGTTGCGTCACGGCAATTGCTTGTAATATCTCCTTAGGGCTAAATGCTGTGGTGGTGGCTATTTCTTGCAGAGCCGCTACGAAAGTATATAGAATCAGCTCCAAATCATTGTTACTTTCGGGGTGAATATGATAGGTCTCGGACAACTCTCTTTGAATGACATGGGCATTAGTCACATTACCATTGTGAGCCATAGCAACCCCAAAGGGATAGTGCAAGGCAATGGGTTGTATGTTTTTGATTTCGTTGGTGCCTTGGGTCGTATAGCGAACATGCCCAATACCTAGGGTACCCGCTAGTCGATCTAGATCGCTGGTTTGGAAAATTTGTTGTACCAGTCCTTTTCCTTTTTTTTCATGAAGTTTTTGGTCATAAGTGACAATACCTGCCGCATCTTGCCCTCGATGTTGTAAGGCTGTTAGCCCTGCTATGAGTGACTTGACTACTGATTCTTGATTGATAAATCCAACAATACCACACATGAACGATAACTTTAAATGAAATAGAGGAGACAAAGGTACGACTTAACCTTTAGAGTATGGTTATATTTTCGTGCTGTCCTACTTTGATGCGGCAATTGGGAAGCCATTTTTTGAGTAAATATATTTTTTCTTCTTGGATAGGATTATGGGTCAAATCCAACCATTTTAGATGCTGTAAGGTATGTATTTCGTAGGGAAGGTAAGTCAGGACATTATTAGTCAAGTATAATTCCTCTAGTTTGGTGAGGGCTTCGATCTGATAGGGGATGGTTTGTAATCGGTTGTGACTGAGGTGGAGACTTTTGAGATTAGGAATAGTCGTAACGCCAATGGGCAAAGTACTTAAATTATTCCTGGCTATAGAAACCGTTTGTAAGGCTGTTAAGTGATTTAATTTTGGTGGGAATATTTGAATCTGATTGTCATCTAAGTTTAGCAACGAAAGAGACGTCAATTCGTTGAGATGCTCTGGTAGCTGTTCCAGTTGATTTCTATCCAAATAAAGCTCCTGCAAGAGAGGAAGTCTTGTAACGGCCAATGGAAGTTGTTTGAATTTATTTTTGCTGAGGTGCAATTGACGCAACAGCGATAAACTATCCAATGCCTTGGGCAACTGCTGAAGACGATTTCCTTCTAGGTTTAGAGTAGTCAACTGGTGTAATTCTGCAATTGTTTCGGGTAATCGCTGTATTCCTTGGTTAATAAGCTCTAAGGTATGCAGGCTTTGTAACAAGTATAGACTCTTTAGTATTTTGCTATTTATCTTGATTGGTAGGGTACTGTCATCTAGCTGTATAGACAGCTTTTTGAGTTGGGTAATCGCAATGATTTTTTGTTCACTATCGGTCAGATAGGGAGTGAGCTGGTATTGCACCAGCCAGTCAAATAGCCGTTTGTATCGTGTCAAGATCAGACGATACTTTTTGTCTACTTTCATAAACTGCCAAGCCAGAAAAAGATTAGCTTCTTCTTGGGTTTGAATCAAATTTAAGATACTTCTTTCGGCGTCTGATAGCATGGCATTGCAGTAGTACTATTCTTGATTTTTCAGAATAGCATGGTCAATATAAAAAGTACCAAAAGGAATGATACAGGCTAACAAAACAGGGAGTGTTATTTTGAAGAATTTCCAGTCTTTCTGTACACTAAAGTATAGGGTAGCTAAAACAAACAAAATAAATAGTACTCCATGTATAGGACCAATAATAGCCGAAAAAATGGGCAGCTGCCAAATATATTTAGCAGGCATAGCTATAAATATTAGAAAGAGGAGAGAAGTCCCTTCCAGAAAAGAGAGTAATCGGAACAGTCCCCAAGATGTCGTAAAAAAGTATTTCATAGTAAGTTTATTTTGGCACAAGGTAATCATTGTAACGGAATCCCCTGTCATTGTTTGGTAAGGTATTTATATATTACATAAGTAGAGGACAAAAGATTTTTAATTGTAAACCTAAGGTAGGTTTCTACTTCATCTTTTTCTGTTCTTTCCATTGATGAAAGAACCAAAATCTAGGGCAGAGTTTCCATCTGGATACCATCACACCTCAAAACAGATTTTAAGGGAATCTTTGAGGGAAACTATTGTTTGAAGATACACC
>CAYOJF010000163.1:0-9224 GCA_964404215.1 uncultured Aureispira sp.
GTCAGCTCTGCACACATGTTGTAGAGTTTTTTAGAGGCAAGCCAATAAGCATCTTTTATATTACCGTCCACTAGTGGTTCTCTCCATTTGAAGGTCTACTAGACCTTCATTTTTCTACCGAAAAAATCATTCGTTCATAATCATAGTCTGCAGTACAAACACTAGTGAGTCCGAGCATCAGGCTTTTATCAGCGACTTTGCCATTATCATAATAATTGACCTCCCAACCCATGACTTGCCCTTCAGCATATTCTTGTTCAGACCAAATCGTTCCATCTTCATAATAATCTGTTACTTCAAATCCTGTGAAAGGTTTACCTTGATAATGTAGGAATCCTCCAGTAGAGAGCATTTTTATGAATTCTAAATCTTTGTCATCTACTCTTTGTATTTCTGGGCGTATGAGTTCGTTTTTCATGTCACTTTATTAATTATCTTCGAATTGTTCTATAACAGAGGTTGGACCCATAGTATAGAGTGGTTCACCAGTTTCTGCATCAATACGAATGAAAAGAGACTCATAATCAAGTCCCCAATCTACTAAATAGTTGATAGAGTAAGTGCTTATTATTTCACCAGATCTAGGACCATATAAGACTTCTTCCTTTTCTATAAATCGAATTTTGTCTACAGGACTCACCTCTTCATATTCTCTCTTTCTTTCTGCTAGATAGTTAAGGGCTATTTTTCTTGCTTCTTCTTTCGTTATCATAGTTTTCTTTTTTGGAAATACTGTTCTGGGGTAGCTTTGCTAATCTGACTAGTTATTATGTACTGTATTTCTAAGCTTTCTGCATCAGTAACAATAAAATGCATTTTATTAAAGAATGGCTCTCTACGGCTAGTCATAAACATAGGTTTTTTCTTGAAGTCAAGTGTTAATCCTTCTTCATCATAATGAGTTCTGAGGGTATCATAGTATATATTATTTGTATCCAGTCTTTTTTTTACCAATTCTGTCACTAGTTCTTTTTTTTCTTCTATTGTCATAATTTATATGGTTTTATTTTTATTTTAGATATGTCAATTCCTGCATCTATACAGTCTTGTTCAAAACCTCTCATATATGTTGCACTAAAAGATATTTCATCTGTTGTAAAACGGCCATAGCCAAATTTTTTCTGCCATTTTATCTGTTCTTCTAGTATTCTATCATAAACAAATTTTTCTTTAATATATGTACTTATTAATTGGTCTCTTTTAGATATTTGGGCACGAGCGGCTAGTCCTTCTACTTCTACGTTTCTTCTAGCTTCTCCTCTCAGGTAATTTTCTCTTCCACGTCTCAGATAGTCTTCAAAGTGCATTGATTCATGAAACATCTTCAGGTCAGTAACATCACCTCTAATGACCCAAATAGTAGGTGGAATGGTTTCTGCTTGAAAACCCGCCCCAGTATTGTTCACTCTGAAATATTCTATTATAGCAGCACTTTCATCTGTAAATCTTACATTTGCTCCTCTACGACGAATAAAATCAGCCCATTCATCAAATTGCAGTTGTGTGAGCTTCATTCCGCTAAAATTCTTGGTAACGGCATCAATTCTAATCTCTTCCAGCTCCTGTTTTAGTTTCTCTCCACTCTTATTCAGCGCCTTCTTCATCGTCTCCCTCCACTCCTTAGCTGAGCCAGCAGGTGTGAGTACTTCTCCCTTATACACGGCCATATAGCTAGGTGTGCCCGTCACATCCTCTAGGCGTACGAGTAGGACCTCTGCTTCCTCTAGGCGGTCGAGAGCTCTTCGGCTGACATTGCTGATAGGGAATCCTTTATGTAGTGCTGCTGCACCTATATCTGCTTTGACGAATACCTGTCCAACCTCCTGCTGTTGAATACAGGTACTAATAAGTACTGCTTTGATGAAGTCCCTTGTTTTGCCAGTCGCTAGTCGTAGGGCAGCTGTTCCTGTCTGCAAGAGCGATTTAACCAAAGAAGGAAAAGAACCAATCGCTACTACTATACCCCCTACTTGGTACATTTGTTCCCAAAATGCCAAAAAACTTCTTCCTGATGGCGTTTCTTGTAGGCGTTCTTCTACCGCTTGTACCAGTAAGTCGATTCCTGCCAGTCCTATATCAGTAAGAGCAAGTATCGCAATTAAGGGATTGCCAGTAGTGGCCAGAACGGCTACACCACCTACGATGGCTAGTATATTGAATCCTGCTCTTGCGACACGATCAATACGTTCCCACTCGGCTACATAGGCAATGTCTTTGAGGTAGATAGCAGGGCAAAAGATAGTTTGTGGTGGTCGCCCTTTTCGTTCTATAGTAAGCTGTACTATATCTAATGGAGCTAGATTGATGGTAGAGTCAGGCACAGTTTCCCAGCTGATTTCTTGATGTTCTACTCTGCCTTCTATGATAATTTGTTGTACTTCTTTGCGTTGTTGGGCGAATTTGAATTGCCCTGGAGGGGTATTATCATCGATCGCATCACTATCTACTCGGAAGTTGTCATCTATGACGAAAGTAGCTTTTGGCTTAAAAGTCTGCTTTCGGTTGTGGTAAACCTCCATCGTCATGATATGAAGCATAGAGGCAAAAATCGTGTGATTGTCGAGTAGTTGTGTACTACCATCTGGACCAAAAGAAGGCGTTTGTCCATTCAGCGAGTAGTAAAGACTTTTGACAAAGGTCGCTTCTGACTCAAAACGCTCGTAAAGATAATCGTATCCTCCTTCCTGCTGAAAAATACCTCGCATGACTTTGAGCATGGTATTGCTATTGTCTGCGATCCAACTGCTGTGGTCGTATTGGAGTAGTTTTTTGAGGTCTCGCCAAAGGATTTCTTTCGGGAGTTGCTGGAGGATACTGTCGGACATGAGATGATAGAACCACTCTATAGTATCAGGTGTTTGATTGGCTAGGTCAGGCAGTACCCGCTGAATCTCATTAAGCAAAATGACATTCATATTCTTATAACCTGCTGCTCTCATGAAACCTAGATAAAGCTCTACATGGTAGGTCCAGAGTTCCACCGCTTTGTATTGGTCAATATGCTCTTCTGAATTCGCTACTTTTACATTGGTATAGGTATCGTCAATAAGACTATCAGTCATGGTTAGATTACCATTAACTTTTGTTGTTTGATAGAAAAAATGACTGTAAAGGCGAAAACGTTTTTGAGCGATATTGATCTGAATGCCAAAGTCTGGTGTATACAGGATATGGCAAGGGTTCTTATTGAGTCGAACACCCTGGAAGGTAGGTAGTCCCGTTTCTTCTGTAATGAAAGGGGCAACACGAGTAGAGGAGCGTTCAGGTAGTGTACTAAATTGGTCAGAATAAGCGGCATCAGTCAAAAATGATCTCCAGTCAAAGATTTTATTGGCATCTTTCTGGTGTAAATAAAATCTCAGTGCATCTTGATTGACCGCACCTTCGTAGAAGTCAGCGGTGAAAGGATTACAGTTGCCCGTATAAAATTGACTTCCAGTACCAAAAAGACTATTGGTAGCCTGCCTATTGCCCATTTCGGAGAGTGGGCTATTATCAAAAAAATTATTATTATTAGACATCTTGGGTTAGATTAGAAGGGAATGATCATAGAAGTTGTTTCAAAAGTCTCTTCATATCCAAATGAAATATCTTTTTCTGTTACTTATCGTTAAAAATTAGCCGAATAGCTAAGGCTATTAGTCAAATTTTTAACTCAATTAACAAAAAAATCTTACTCATTTTGCCACAAACGGACTTTTTAAACAACTTCACAGAATAAAAAGACTCCAGTAGCTCTATACCAACGGTATTACTGGCTACTGGAGTAGATCAGTATATAGATTATTCTACATCTCCTCTTTGTAGGAGATTGTATTGACCTGTTGAGCTAAACCCAATGGCATTGCTATTGTCTTCTTCACAGAAACAAGGCAAGCCATCTCCATCTATAGGGTTGCTATTGGTTTGTACAATATTGAGTGTACTTGGTATTCTGGTTTCCCAAGTAGCTTCCACTACTGGGATGGCATTCCCTTTAGAATCATACTTGATTTCGTTACCCATAGCATCTACTTCTAGCTGCATTTGTTCTTCTATAGCAGGGTAGAGGTCGTCTTGTCCATCTACTACAAATCCATCTCCACGCCATAGGAGTCCTGTTTCTAGCAAGAAAGCAACTGATTTTTCTAGCCCTGTTCGGACAGGTAGCGTAATATCAACCATTCCTGCCTGCAAAAATGCTAAGAAAATAGCATCAGCAGCAGTATCTAGGCTGAGTAGGTCGCCCCATTCTTTTTCGTCTGCCCAGTAGTAAGGTAGGAAAGTATAAGCCATTATATCCCACTCAAAAGCTTGTTCCAAAAACTTAGCATATTTCATCTGATCTCTATAGAAACCACTATTTCTGTTTACATTGAGGGTGTTATTGAGACTGTCTTGAAGGTAATTGTTGTACCCAATAGGATTAGTGCCTGCTGCTGCATATTTGACAGCATAAACTTTCTGCATGATCTGTTCTATGATGATTCGCTTGATTTCTTGACGTTCTATCCTTCTTGCCATCAATGGATTGATGTTGTAGTTGGGAACAGTAGGGTTGTCAGAAGCAGCTTGGTCTTGCTTTCTCTGCATACACTGTTCATACAGAGCATCATTGTACTGTTGGAGCATTTCTTCATAGGCAGTATTAATCGTACTGAATAGTCTTGCTTTCCATTGGTTAAGAGCTTCTGGTTTTAGAGCACAGTTTGCCCACACTGTCATGGCAAATACTCCTATATCTTCTGCCGCTAGAGAAATGGGTAGATTTCCTTCTACATGTGTAAATGTAGGAGCGTTAAGAACTGGTCTTGCCCCTCTATGATTAGGGGTTACTACTGCTGATCCATCCAAAACACCAATGTACTCTGAATCAGAATCTAAATCTGCCGCTACATCACCAATCAATAGATTTCCGTTGATATCATTATGCCCACCGTGTCTTCTAGCTACAAATTGAGCATGGAAGTGTGTGCAGATGTAATGTTCTGGCAATTCAAAATCAAAGTTCTTAGAGACATGGAACAGAGGGGCATCATTTTGTGCATCACTACCATTGGTATAGAAGTTTTCAGTAAAAGACTTAGCAATTCGTTGAAACTGTATAGGGTACCCTTCTTCTATTTCTAGTTTGTAATAAGCCGCTATAGCTCCAAAATTAGCTTCCGTAATATCTTGGTGATCCATTATTCCCATTTCTTGTGGGGAGAGTGGTTTTTGGAGTAGAATGGTATCACAGCCTTGTGTATTGCCTGTTTCTATATTTTTTTGGAGCAGATGTTTGTAGTTTTTAGCAGGTTCTGGTAGCATGAACTCATACAGGAGCCTTTTTCCATAGTTAACTAATTCATTTTGATAGATTTTGTCCACCCATCTGTAAACTCCTGTTACATGCTTATCACCTTCTCTATTATCAAATCCATGCTTATTGGTTTCTTCAAACTCTCGTAGCATTTTAGAGGTTCGTTTACTTGTAGTTTTTTCTACTAGACGTTGCATAGCTCTTTGTGTCAATTCTTTGGCATAAGCCTCTGCTTCATTAAAGTTAGAAGAAGAAGACGACGACGAGGATGTATTAGAAGTAGCATTGGTATTGATACTAATATGGCTACCACCACCAAAGCTGTAGGTCCCACCTACACTAGCTGACAGGGCTAAATTTTTACTCTGTTGCTCTTGCAACATTAGGGCTATTTCTGACTGAATTTCGTGTCGGTCAGTAGAAGTAGTATCAGAGAGGTTTTCAGTTTCTCGTTCTGTTGTTTTTTCGTTGGTAATTTCTGTTCTAATGAGATTTCTAGTAGAACGTTCTTTGTATTCTTTCGCAAGAATATTTTCAATATGAGACACTTCGCCCTCTGTGTAACAGCAGAGTGTTTGGTTTACTTTTTTGAACTCGGCAATTTTTACGCTCATTACCCCGAAAATATTGCTAAGAGGAAGACTATCTTCTGCCAAATTGGTAGTATTGTTTTTTGCGGCTATGATACTATTGGGACGAGCCTCATAATTAAAGCCATTACTATATTGAGCATCTTGTGTTTCAAAATAGCCATTAACTTGTATCATAGTTTGATCATCATTGACTTCTATTCCTTCTGGGAATAGCTGCATAGTAGTATAATGAGCGGTCTTATGCAAAGCCTTTGTGATGACAGTCTCGCTGGCATTGCCTTCAGATGTTTGTAGGTTCGCTTCTATTTTGAGGATACGAGCAGCATCATTTTCATGATATTGTGTAAGGTAGATCGTATACAGATTAGGTTGTTTTGCCAGAGGTTGTATACTAAATATATAACTATTGTTCAGAGGACGAGTTCTGCTTGTAAACTGTATACCTTTGTGTATGAAAGTTTGGACCGCACTTTCTTGCAAGAGATGGATCTGTTGACGCATCAAAAGGTTGACTTCGTCTTTTATTGCTTGCTGTGTATCATTGATTGTTTTATGCTGCTCTTTTCTGAACAACTGATAAATAGACCAACTGTTTTCTGAAATTTTCTCTTGTAGGTAGTTCTCATTCCATTCAATTGCTGGCTGATATTCAAAAAGTCCTAATTCATCAGTAGCAGTGATTCGTTCTCCTTTTTCATTTACGCGAGGTAGATTAACTTTTTCCCACTCTATGACACTAGCTCTATATTCTTGTTGAGCTTGCTGAAGTGCCATACTGTTATCGGTGAAATAAGCTTGTTCTATAGTGGTAATTTCTTCCAATGCCTCCGTGTACAAGGCAATATGATATTGGTTAACTTGTTGTTTGAGTTGGTTTGTTAGTATTTGTTTACTCTTGCCATCTATTGATTTGGATGATGGGTTGCCTGAAGAATCATTACGATTAAATAATTGATGCGGTAATAGCACAGTTGCTTTAGCAGCTTGTTCGAGCTTTTGGATAGGAAAGGTATCAGGGTTAGACGGGTCTTCTATGTTTTTATAGTAGGTTATGAAATGATTAGTTTGCAATATTCTCACTAATCCTTCTACTATAGTAGTATTAGAGTTGGACTGTGTTTGATAAAAAAGATTTTCCCAAATATTTAATACTTGTTCTGAATGGAGTGGTTCTATTTCTGCTGCATTATTCCAAAGAGTTGACGCATCTAATTTTCCTCGATTTTCTCGCAACCAAAACATGAATTCATATAGAGTAGGATTCACTTGCTGGAGGTCTCTTAGGGAATTGTAGGGCAAGAAATTTTCTGTCTCACCATCATTGTCATCACTCTTATTATCTGTTGAGTTAAGGATGAAACTATTTTGAGGGGCAGGATGACTAATAAAATTGATAGTCATTGATTTGCCAGTAAATAAATCAGGCGTTTTGAGCTGAACAAATCTAAAGGCTTCTACTGTGATTGGGTTTCTCTTGGTATTTGGTTCCATATTTATTATATAATGGTTTTTATTTAATTGTTTCCATAATAATTAGACTACCAAATAAAGCCTTTTAAGTAGCAGGGCAGAATAAATGATAAGTAAAATCACAGAGATTTTTGCTATAT
Source organism: uncultured Aureispira sp. (assembly GCA_964404215.1). Lineage (GTDB taxonomy): Bacteria > Bacteroidota > Bacteroidia > Chitinophagales > Saprospiraceae > Aureispira. The sequence continues at coordinate 7,485 of CAYOJF010000163.1, forward strand.
AATGAGGCAAAAAACACAGGGATAGCCCTAGCTATCACGAGGCTTTTTAACGAAATTAGATACAAAAATATCGCTTGATTTTTTTATGCATTAATTTTGACTTGATACTTACCATTAAAATGCAAGTGTTTTTTCTGAAATGTAAGAAATTACTTCTAAAATGTAAGATTTAATTGCTGAAGTGTTTTATATATGAAACACTCTAATACCCCAAAAAATTCAACACCGCTTCCGCACGTTGTTCGGGAGCGAATACTTTGTATACAAAAGCACCCGTATCATCTTTATCAATCAAAATATGTTTGGGTGAGGGGATAAGGCAGTGATGCACCCCTCCAAAACCACTTAGGGTCTCTTGATAGGCCCCTGTATGAAAAAAACCAACATAGAGTGGCTCTACATCTTCATTGTTGACAATGGGTAAAAATGAGTCAACCCCCTCACTCGAAAAGCTGTAGAAATCATCATTGTCGCAGGTTAATCCACCTAAAATAGCTCGCTGATACTCCTTATTCCATTTATTGATAGGGAGCATGATAAAATTTTGCTTTTTGGACCACATATCAGGCAGGGTAGAAATGAGCGTATTATCTACTAGATACCAGTTTTCTCGATCATTTTGTTTTTTGGTACCCATTACCTTAAAAATACAAGCTCCTGCTTCTCCTACAATAAAACTTCCGAATTCGGAAAAAAGAGCAGGCTCTTCGAGTTCATTTTGATTACAATAACTTTTGATGATTTGAACCATCTCACTAATCATGTAATTATAATCATAATCAAATTCTAGAGAATTTTTGATTGGTAAACCTCCGCCTATATTCAAGGAATCTAAGGTGGGACAAAGACGTTTTAGTTCTACATATGCTTTGACATTTTTATGTAATTCATTCCAGTAGTAAGTAGAGTCTTGAATCCCCGTATAAACGAAAAAATGAAGCATTTTGAGCTTGATTTTAGAGTGGCCATGTATGCGATAACGATAAAAATCAAGTAACTCAGATTTAGGGATCCCAAAACGAGAGGTATAGAAGTCTGATTGGGAATCTTCTTCTGTAGTCATTCTTATGCCAATATTAATTTCTTTGGCGTCAAAAGTTTCATACACTTTGAGTTCTGTTCGACAGTCAAGAATAGGAATGACATTAGTAAAACCTGCTTGCAGCATTCGTTGTATTCCTGCAAAGTATTCAGCCGTTTTGTAGCCATTGCAGAGGATATAAGTATCCGATTTAATTAAGCCTTTTTTATGCAAATTGAGCACAATATCTGTATCAAATGTAGAAGACAGCTCTAAATGCGATTGATGGGCTAAGGCTTCTTCTAATACGTGCGAAAAATGGGCACTTTTAGTACAATAGCTAGCATGATAAGGCTGTTGGTAGTCGCACTTTTGCATGGCATCATAGAATAATTTTCTAGAACGTTCTATTTGTTCTCCAATGATGGGTAAATAGGTCAGTTTGAGTGGAGAACCAAAAGTATGAATCAGCTTTTTGAGATCAATATCATGAAAAAAAAGCTCTCCATCTTCTACCCTAAAAGGAGCTTGTGGGAAGGGGTAGGCTTGACAAATTAGGTCAATAAATTTTCTGTTCAATGTCTTACTTTTGTCGTATTTTAAAAGTGGATATTTTGACACAAAAATAAACTCTTTTGAATCATTTTGGAGTAGAGCATGGAATTTTTTTAGAATTAAATGAATTATGTAGTTTCTTGCTTATCTTTGCAGCAAAATAA
>CAYOJF010000164.1:0-3682 GCA_964404215.1 uncultured Aureispira sp.
CTACTTTTCTGAATGAATTAGACGCTATCAAAAAGTTTATTTTTGGTAGCGTTTTTTTGTGAGGTGGTTGAGCACTTTGATATACTTTTCACATGAAATATTGGTTTCAATAAAGAGTATAGTTTTTTTTGCTTAATTTATGATTTATAAAAATTAAATGTCTCTATAGAAATCTCAAAAAATGGCACTTACCTTAGAAGAAATTAAAGAAAACTACAGTAAATTCCCTGATTATAAAATTGAAAAAATCGCAACAGAAAGAATAGCTAGTTTACGTCCTGAAATTATTGAGATACTAAAATATGAAATTGAAAAAAGAAAATTAAATTCTCACTTGTTAACTAGTATCACTGCTCAACTAGAACCCATTTCAGAGAAAGATATCCAAATACTTACAGAAAAAATAACTAATGCTCCTTGTCCATCATGTTCTTCTAACAAAACACTTTTGACTGCTACCCCTTTATTTGAAACAATAAGTATTTTGCTTGTAACTAACTACAAAGAAAAGATATTTATTGGCTGCCACTCTTGTTCTAAAAAAGAACAAAAACGATCTGTAGTTAAAACACTCTTTCTTGGTTGGTGGTCAGTGTGGGGACTTTTATACTACACACCAAAAACTTTATTTAAGACAATCTCAGCTTTTAAACAAAAAAAAACTGTAACATTAGATTCATTTGTAGTTGAAAACTTTGGTAAACTAAAAGCTATTGAAAATAATCCCCCAAAAATTTCCTCCTTACTAAAAAAGTATAATTCAATCACTTGACAAATCCATTGATGAACCATGAAAAATATACTAAACTGCTTCAGTGGCATAATGGAATAGAACATTTCGACTACAATTATGCAGTAGTCAATTATGACATAATAATTGAGACTAAAGCTGAATAGCAAGAATATCCTATCTATAAATACCATTCAGTAGTAAAAATAAATGGTATTATTGAAAAATCAATTTTATTCAAATTCTGGGACGATGAAGAACTTAGTCCTTATGAATTAATTTCTATTGAAGAATCAAACTTTCTATTTTATCGCAGTTGCTATGAATGGGGAATTATTGACATTTCTGCCAACAAACTTATGAAACAAGCAATAACATTCCAACCAGAAATAATCGAAAGAATACAAAATTCTATTATAGTTGATGATGAATTGGAAGTAGAATCCTATTCATTATATGGGAAACTAATTGATGTAAAACTAATAGATCCTCCATCAGAAAGAGTCACTACAAGAAATAGCTTAATCTATACAAGTCCCGTTTTGAGGAAACAAAAATTAATGCTAGAATAGCATCTATTCTTTCGACTTAAAAAGAAAATACTTCTATATGTTTGAAATAAAAATAGAAATAGCTGGAAAACTAAATGCAAAAGATAAAGAAGACCTTTCTGCTTCCGAAGCGATAGAAACTATTTATAATTTCCCAGAAGATAAAGTTATATTTATTTGGGAAGATATTGAATTCACTGCTTTTTTGAGTGGCGACATAAGTGACAGCTGGTTTGATATTCTAGGATTGATGGGTAATCTTAATAGCTCAAAAACAAAATTTAACCTACAATTTCCATCTCAATCATTTTGGCATTATTGGAAATTTAAAGAGTTTTCAAAAGATATTTGGGAAATAGAAGCACTCTGGTCTTTTGAAGAGAAGAAAAAAATCAAAGTAGCCAAAGATGTTTTCCAAAAAGAATTTCAAAAGTTGATTACGAGAGTAGAATCTGACTTAAAAAGTCAAAAATATATTGTTGAAAATTTCAGGGAATATATGTAAGATAGCCCAATTAGTTCATCATAAAAACACTACTCAAAATCATCCTCATCTCCTAATTCCATCTTAGCCCCTGCCAGTTCAGATAAGCTATGCTGATCTCCAGCCTCTTTAGCGATCTTCATTCCTTTCTTGTAGGTAGCAAATGCTTTCGCATCTTCGCCCAACTCTTCATAGAGTTTACCCAAGTGGTAATATGTCCCTACATAAGTAGGACTACTCTCCTCTATTTTCAAATAATAGGTCAATGCTTTATCCTTTTCGGTTAGCTTTTCATACTCTTTTGCTACTGCAAAAAGAATGAAAGGTTCATTAGGTGATTTTTCTAAAAAGGTAAACAACTGTTCCAATCTTGCAGAACTCATAATTTGTATATTTTAGGTAGATAGACCAAAGAGACCTATAATAGACATTATTACGAATAGTTTCGTATAGTGAGCAGAAACATCTTTTTCCGCTTAGATTCATAAATACTCGAACTCATAGCTCTGGCTATGATTCTGTGTGTTTATTTCTCTAATCAAAAAAATCTGCTCACTCACTTTTATACAACTCTATTCGTAATAATCTCTAATAATAAATCAAAGATAGAAGGATTATCAAATAAAAAATAAAGAAGTGGGAACTTTTTTAATAAAAAAAATAAAAACCACAACTTCCTGATTACCAACTACTTAAAACTACATAGTATTTCTTAAAAATTTCAAAGAATCAAGTTTGGCACGTTTTTCTGCTATAGTAGATCAACATACAACACTAACTAACTGAACGATATTAACAAACTATTCTTACATGAAAACACTTATACTCTCTTTTATTTTACTATTCGGATATACTAATTTTTCATTGGCACAAAGCCTCCAAAGTCTTACTAAACAACCCACTCTATTAAAAACCCCAACCAGTACCACACTTAAAACCAAAATCCCAAATGGAATTGTTCCTACAAAAGTAGCTACTAGGAAACTAAAACCTCAACGAGGCAATAACGGAGGGGGAAATCCAAATGTAAACATCAATGTAGGTGGTGTGAATGATACTAAGATCATTCGTGAAGAAATAGCCATTAGTAATGCTACAATTCGTCAAGATATGGCGATCAATAAAAACGAAATCCTAGAGGAACTTTATGTTACAGAAGCTAATATCCGAAATGATGTTGCTCAAGGGCAAGCTCAGATAACTGCAGATCTAGAAAATACCAAAGCAGAACTAGAGCAAGCGATTAGAGATAATCAACAAGCTATAGAACAACAAATTGCTGCCTTGACTGCAAATAAGAAAAAAGCGACTACCGCTCAAAGACGATTATTAGAACAAGCCAGAAAAGAACAAGCAGAAATGCAAGCATTATTAGCCCTCCAAAATAATGAACTAGAAAGAGGGCTCCTAGCTAATAGAATTGCAATTCTAGAAAACAAGAATTTAATACACCTTTCAGTAGTACTGGCTATTATAATTATGACCGTACTTGCTATGCGATACTTCACTCGCAATGACTAAACACAACTTCACATTGACACACTAATTCACAAATACAAAAAATATAAATTATGAAAAATATAACCATACTTATCGCACTTTTTTTCGGACTAGCTATCGCTTCCGCTTCTGCACAAAATGGAACTACTAAAAGAGGCGTACAAATAGTAGACAACGGAAATAAATTGGAGAAGCCTGATAGTAAAACTAGAGGTGGAGCTCAAGTTGTATCCGGAGGAAATAAAACAAATGATGCCAATTCTAGAAATGGATACGGAGGAACAAGACCAACGAGAGGTGGTGCTAATGGTGGCATAAGACCAACAAGAGGCGGTGGTCATCACGGTGGTGGTCATCAAGGTGGCGGAAATAATAGAGATGGTAATCACTGTGGCCGTAGTAGTGGGCATTGTCGTA
>CAYOJF010000164.1:3692-8994 GCA_964404215.1 uncultured Aureispira sp.
CGGATGTCCAGTAGGTGCCTGAAATCATGGCGGTGGTCCTCATGGTGGCGGACATCATGGCGGTCGTCCTCACGGTGGCGGAAATCATGGCGGTGGTCATCACGGTGGCGGAAATCATGGCGGTGGTCATCATGGTGGTGGAGGTTGTAATAATGGAAATCACAATACCCCTTCATGTGGTCATAATGGGTGTTCTCCTACTCGTTGTTCTCATGGTGGTGGACACTACAACCCATGGACCCCATGTACATCAAGTAAATTTTTAGCCATTAAACAACAAATTGCATACGAGTCTAACTCTATTCATAGATTAGAAGTAGCAATGCGTTTGATCAAACGTCATCACTACACTACACAACAAGCTAGTCAAATTGTAGTCTTATTCAATAATTCTATTCATCGGTTGGAGGTTGCAAAAGAGATTTATCTATTTACTTGTGATAAACATAACTTCCATAATATTGTGAGAAACCAGTTTTCAAATAGTGTTCAAAGAATGGATTTATACGCCTATATGGATTGTCACTAATACGGGATCTCTAGCAAAACGGGATAGTCTCAGAGTACTTTCAAAGTTCATTTTCACACAAGCTCTAAGTAAGGATATGCTCTTCAATAACGCAGTTACACAAAAAATAAACGCAGTTACTCATTTACTTTTATAATTGAGAACTACTATCAACTTAAAATATTAACTTTAAGTATATATTCATTTTAAGTTTCATATTATCACTCTCATAGTACTACCTGAAACTGTTCAAATGTTTATGACTTAACAAAACAAGCACTACACTAATCACTTTGTTTTGTAGGCAAGATTACTTTGGTAGTCTTGCCTATTTTTTATACTGGGTAAGGTACAAACGACTTACTTCTTTTGTATCGCGGTATGTTTTCTGCTTTACTTTCCACCCTTTTTTATTGTACCAACTAATCACAGATCCATTAAAAGTAGTTTCTTTATAATAATCCTCTTTCTGTTTTTGAAGTTGAGTATTGCAATGATAAAAATAGGTTTTAGTATAACTCCTAGGAAATTGATATAAATTACTCTGAGTAGAAATTTCCTTTGCTAGTAATCCCTTTCTATTATAAGTGTAGGAAGTGGTCATCAATACATTGTCAGTAGGATCACGGCTTTCTCTCTTAATCAGTTGTTGCTGTGTATTGTAATAAAAAGTATCTTTTTGTATCAGAATTTTATCCGAAACTGGTGTATTTATAGCTAAGTTGTAATTATGAACCCCGACTAATTTGCCTGCTGCATTATATTGATATTGGTAGTAAACGCACCATTCATGGTTTCCTAATGGTTGAAGACAATCCTTGCATCTAATCACTTGATTGGTACTATCATAGGTATAAATAACATGTTGTTGACTATTATTAGAAGCGACATAATAGCGTACTTTATTTGCTGGTGTCAAAAAGTAAGTAGCAGCACTCGAATCCAATAAATTAACTGAAGTCACTTCACTACTATCGGTATAATTCAATTGGATGTCAAACAACTTTTGTCCTGTTTTTCGATCATAGGCAATATCTGATGCTAAAAATCCATCTTCATAAGTAGTCTCCTGTTTTAGATACAAATCTCTTCGTTTGCCTGTCAAACTTTCTTTTATACGCTTTTGGCTATAAGCTGCTTGCAAATGGCTTTCTGAATCTTGCAGGTATTGCCAAGTATTATAACCTCTCTGAGCGTTAGCAACAGCAATAAATACGAATAAGAATAGTAGAGTAGTAATTTTTTTCATAGGAACTTTTTTTCATAAAAAAAGAGTGGTAGAAAATCTACCACCCTTTTTACTTCATATTTTTACTATACTGTAATCGTGACTCCAAACTGACAGGCTAATCCTCCCATCAAAGCAAAAGTGACTATCCAATAACCTGCATTTAAGAATATATACTTCCAGCTTCTTTGGTCAAACATGGACTTAATAGCAATAATAGGAAAAGCAATCAAAACACCTCCCAATACTCCATGAAAAGCTCCATGAGCAAATGACAAATGTCTCCCTCCTGCCATTTTTAATACCTCTGTAAAAAGATTATTTGCTGGTGATCCTGGTTGATCAAAATCAGGCTGTTGAGCCATCAGTTGCATAAATCCCATTTCGTGAATACAGATACCTAAACCCAATATACCCACTGCCAAAAAGCAAGAAAATACATAAGATAAACCCATTACCAAAGGCATATTAGCCCCTTTAATCTGTTCATCGGTCAAACCTACTTCCTTCTGCCAGATATTACCAAATAAAAGTGGACTATACCAAAGCCCTCCAACTAACGCAGGAACAATACCTGCTACAAAAATAATCCAAAAATTAATGTCCATTGTACCCTGTTTTATATGTGTTCAAAGATGTTATTTAGAACCTTTTACTTTTCACTAAAAGACTCCTACTACAAAAATACAATAGAATCTCAGTCTGTAATATTATTTATACATAATCTTTGTTCTTATACATTACATCAGTACGCAATACATATTTAACTCCTTCCGTAACAGGAAGACCTGCATGTCTTATTTCATGTTTAAAAAGCAGGGCATTTCCCTGTTTGGGTTGAAGCTTAAAATTAAAAAAGTCAGTTTCTCCTCCTATTATATTTTCATTGAGATAAATGATCAAGGTGTAAGCACTCCATTCTTTAATATTTCGAATAAAACTACCATCTCTATGTGGCTTAAATTCTTGTCCTACTGTATAACGATAAAAACGAAAACGCTCATTCACCCCTATAGCAATTCCTCTTGGTGTTTCAGTAACTACAAAGGGCTCTATTCGTTGCCAAATTTCTTGAGCCAAGGGTAAACTGTCATGAATCACCCTTTTATTGTTACGAATTCCTGTATTGACTACTTGTTGGCGAAAACCCATATTAATCTTTGCTAATTTGTAGCCTTTTTTTTCTCCAAAATCAATCCAATATTGACATTCTTCTGGTGTAAAAAAGTCTTCGATTATGTATACTTCATCAGCTATTTTTGTTCTTTTCATTGTCCTATTTTTTTTAAAAAAAGTCATTTTACATACACCTAATCGTCTTTTATAGTTCCGAAGCTTATTTTTTGATACTAAATCCATACTTTTGGTCTCTGTAACTAAAACATGAAGCCTTGAAAGTACTACTACTTACCCCACCTTTCACACAACTGAACACTCCCTATCCTGCTACAGCTTATCTTAAGGGTTTTCTGAATACCAAAGCGATTGATGCCTATCAGATAGACCTAGGGATTGAGACTATTTTAGAGTTATTTAGTTGGGATGGGCTGAATGCTATTTTTGATATTACCAATGAGAATTATATTCTTGCAGAGCTCCCTCCCAACATTCAACGAATGGTGCATTTGCAAGCCGATTACTTACAGACAATCACTCCTACCATCGCCTTTCTTCAACACAAAAACCCAACACTTGCTCATCAAATTTGTAGTCGCAGTTATCTTCCTGAAGCCAGTCGTTTTGATGCTATCGAAGATTTAGAGTGGGCGTTTGGAAGTATGGGTATACAAGACAAAGCACGTCATTTGGCTACACTATACCTAGAAGACCTAGGTGACCTTATCAAAACTTGTATTGATCCTCACTTTGGATTTAGTCGTTATGCCGAGCGTCTGGGGCGTACTGCGACTCATTTCGCTCCACTACAAGCGGCACTGGAGGAAGAAAATAGCCTAGTATCTGACATACTGCTCCAATTATTTGCACAGCATCTAGAAGAATACCAACCTGATGTGGTTTGCATGACTGCCCCCTTCCCTGGTAATCTGTTTGGAGGACTAAAATGTGGGCAATTTATCAAAGAAAATTATCCTCATATCAAAGTCATCTTGGGAGGTGGCTACGCCAATACCGAATTGCGTTCTCTATCTGATGAAGCTTTTTTTGATTATGTAGATTTTGTCAGTTTGGATGATGGAGAAGCCCCCTTATTATGTTTACTAGAATATATAGAAGGGAAACGCCCTGCCAGTGATCTCAAACGAGTATTTACTCGAATCAATGGGGTGGTTTCTTACTGTAATAATGCAATTGAAAAAGATATTGCTCAACGCGAAGTAGGTACGCCAGATTACAGCGATCTATTACTAGATGAATACCTTTCTGTTATTGAAATTGCCAATCCGATGCACAGTCTTTGGAGCGATGGCCGATGGAATAAGCTCACCTTAGCTCATGGTTGTTATTGGGGCAAATGCTCTTTTTGTGATATTTCCCTAGATTATATCCAACGTTATGAGCCTGTCAATGCCAGTATTTTATGTGATCGTATACAAACCATTATTGATCAGACAGGACAAAATGGATTTCATTTTGTAGATGAAGCGGCTCCTCCAGCCTTGATGCGAGATTTGGCACTAGAAATCATTCGTCGCAAAATGACCATTGTTTGGTGGACCAACATACGTTTCGAAAAAAGCTTTACGAAAGATCTCTGTCGACTATTGAAAGCCTCTGGCTGTATTGCAGTATCGGGTGGTCTAGAAGTCGCTTCTGATCGACTCCTCAAACTGATGCAAAAAGGAGTTACTGTTGCTCAAGTTGCTCAAGTTTGTGAGTCATTTACACAGGCTGGCATTATGGTACATGCTTATCTAATGTATGGTTTCCCAACACAGACCGCACAAGAGACCATAGATTCCCTAGAAATGGTTCGCCAACTATTTGAACAGGGGGTATTACAATCTGGTTTTTGGCATCAGTTTGCGATGACTGCTCACAGCCCTGTTGGGCTAGATCCTGACGCCTATCAAGTCAAAAGAGTAGGTCCTCATTTTGGTGGTTTTGCAGACAATGATCTCTATCATGATGATCCGACAGGAACCACACACGAACTGTTTTCTGACGGGCTCAAAACATCTCTATTCAACTATATGCATGGCGTCGGTTTTGAAATTCCTTTGGTAGAATGGTTTGATTTTGAAACGCCTCCGACCAGTATTCCACCTAATTATATACAGGAAGCACTTTTACCCCAAACAAAAAAAATACGCTCCAACACCCTTCTTACTTGGCTTGCTCCATTACCCTCTTTGAGCTTTTTTGAAGAAGAGGGAGAAACATTTTCCGTACTAGATTTTCATAGCAAAAAAGAAAGTTGGTCTCTTGAATTAGATGCTTCCTTGGGCGATTATATCTATGAATTACTCAGCTGCATCTCTATCCAACAAGAAACAACCTCGACACTTTCTGCACTCCAAAAACAGTTTGATCATCCAGAAATTGGTACGATAGAAGAACTCATGCAAACCCCTATTTGGGAGCAACTTTGTAAGGGTGGTTTATTG
>CAYOJF010000165.1:0-8838 GCA_964404215.1 uncultured Aureispira sp.
CAAGTACAGGGACAGAGACGAGAACATCATGTGGTGGTTATGTGTGGAATGGACAGACGTATACTGCTACGGGCGTTTATACTCAGACATTGACAGGTGCGAATGGTTGTGATTCAGTGGTGACCCTTAATTTGACTATCAATCAACCAAGTACAGGGACAGAGACGAGAACATCATGTGGTGGTTATGTGTGGAATGGACAAACGTATACTACTACAGGAGTTTATACTCAGACATTGACAGGTGCGAATGGTTGTGATTCTGTAGTGACACTTAACTTGACAGTACCGTCTATAGATACTATGGTGAGTATAATGGGAGATACACTAGTTGCAGTAGCTACAGGAGTTAGTTATCAATGGATTGATTGTATAACTAATAATCCAGTTACAGGAGCTACCAATCAAAATTTCATCCCGGCTAATAATGGAAGTTATGCAGTCGTCTTAACTAATAATGGATGTGTAGATACTTCGTCTTGTATTAATGTAACGATAGTGGGAGTAGAGCAAAGTACTACTTTTGGTGCTATCAAGGCATACCCTAATCCTACAAGTACTCATTTTGTCATTGAATTGCCACGAGTATCTACAGATTTAAAATTAAAACTCTTAGATGCAAGTGGTCGATTATTGCGTAGTACTACTTATGAATCTATTCGTCAAATGAATTTGGATGTAGAAGAATTACCTAGTGGTATTTATTTTATAGAACTCATTGATAATAAGAATAGAGAAGTCGTCAGAATGATAAAGGAATAATTCAACTATTATTTTGAGAATAGATTTTTCTAATGCCTCTTACTTTTATGTAAGGGGCATTATTTTTATAGGATGAAATAAAACTCTATGGTATATTTATATTTTAATTCGACTTGATTTTGTAGTTATTTTAGACTAGATTGGGGAGAATAGTTAAAAGGTAGTAATTTCTATCACTATACCAATTTATTATCTACTTGATGCCCATGCATCTTACTAAAACATCCAAAATCATGTCTACAAACCTCCCGCATCCACCTCGAAAATTTTTGATTGGTAACCTGCACCAGATTGCAGGAAAAGATACCATGGAAAAAATGATTCAACTTGGATATGACTATGGTGACATATTCGAGATCAAAGTGCTTAATCATACATTACTCTTTATCAATAGTTTTGAATTAGCTAAAGAACTCTTTGATGAGACTAGGTTTCACAAACACATTAGTATTCCAATAGAACAACTTAGAGCGATTGCCAAAGATGGATTGTTTACGGCTTACGACCATGAACCAAACTGGCAGAAAGCACATAATATTTTGACCCCTGGTTTTGCTCAACGATCTATTCGGGGTTATGTGCCAGCGATGCGGTCTATCTGTGAAGAACTCCTTCAGAAATGGGACAAAATTCCTTCTGGCGAGTATTTTAATTTTTCGGAAGATATGACTCGCCTAACCTTCGAAACGATTGGAAGATGTGGATTTGATTATAGTTTTGGATGTTTTGATGGAGAAGAGCAACATGATTTTATAGAAGCGATGTTATTTGCACTCAACGAAGCAGTGCAACGAGGAAGAGTACCACCTTTTATGATCCCACTTCGCTTTAAGCAGAACCAACTGTATAAAAAACATCTGACTTATGCAGATGGGTTAATAGATGGAATTATACAAAAAAGGAAAAAAGATCCTGTTGGAAATGCTTCCAAATTTGATTTATTGAGCTTGATGCTGAATGCTAGAGACAAAGCAAGTAGTAGCAAACTTTCGGATGAAAATATCCGTTATCAGATTTATACTTTTTTGGTAGCAGGGCACGAAACAACTAGTGGATTGTTGTCTTTTGCTTTTTATAATTTATTAACTCATCCAGAATGGTTAGAACAGGTTTATAGAGAAGTTGATAGTGTAATGGGGGCGGATTTGAACTTTCAGTTAACGCAGAGAGACTTACCGAAATTTAAATTGATTAAACAGGTATTGTTGGAATCTTTGCGATTGCATCCACCTGTTCCTTTGATAGATTTATCTTCTGACGAAGATACTACTATTGGGAAGGAAAAATACCCTGTCAAAGCTGGGCAATCGTGTGTGGTTTGGACTTATCACTTACATCGAGATAAAAAAGTATGGGGGGCAAATGCAGAACAATTTAATCCAGATAACTTCAGTCCCGAGAATGTTGCTAAGCGAGATAAAGATGCTTTTAAAGCTTTTGGAAATGGCAAAAGAGCTTGTATCGGTCGTCAGTTTGCTATGATAGAGGCAACATTAGGGATGGCTATGATATTACAAAAATATAAACTTCATTTACATCCAGAATATAAATTTGGTCTCAACCAAACCATAACACTTCGACCATTAGATTTGAAAATCAGATTGGAAGAACGAACGGATGAAGAGCGTTATCACTTAGAACCTGTAGTAACAGCCACTACAGCTCAAGAAATGACTGTTACTATTGACGGGGTTGTCGAGCATCACACGCCATTTCTAGTACTTTATGGATCGAATATGGGAAGTTCAGAAGATTTGGCCATTAGGATAGCTAAGGACTCTCGCAAATATGGTTTCGAACCAACACTGGGGACATTGGATGAATATGTAGATCGATTGCCCGAGAATGGATTAGTTCAGATCATCACCTCTACCTACAATGGAACGCCACCAGACAATGCAAAACAATTCAATGACTGGTTGAAGGAAACAAAAGAAGATTTGGGGGCAGTTAGTTACTGTGTTTTTGGTTGTGGAAATACACAATGGGATACCTACCAACTATTTCCTAGTTTTGTAGATCGTTCACTCAAACGACTGGGGGGACATCGTTTTTACAAAAAAGGAACAGCAGATGCTAGTGCTGATTTTGAAGGTGATTTTGAGCAATGGTATGTTTCTTATTGGAAGACAATACTAACCCTATTAGAACTAGAGAAAACGAAAATAAGCCCTTCTATACAACTGATGAAAAATGTAGGACGCTACACTACTCCAACCAATCAACCATTTCATAATACATCAGAAAAGGTTAGAGAAGTCTTAGATTGTTTTCATTTGGAAGAAGATTTATTTATACAATTAGGGGCTTCCAATCCTATTGCCATTTTAGACCTATTGCACTATCAGGTGGATTTGATGCAACCCGCTACACTCAAACAAATGGAAATACTAGTAAAATCAACGGTGTGTCCTCCTGAAAAAATAAAGCTACAGCAGTATTTCAATAGTCATGACACAGAAGTAGTGCTGAAAAATAAAACAGCATTAGATTTACTAAAAGAATTCGAGGCTTGTGAAATTGACTTTGGAGGCTATTTGGATATGATAACAACTTCATTATGAAAAAAGTAATTTATGGTTTTTCGGGAGATCCAATTACATTCGGACATATAGATATTATTCAGCGAGCAGTTAAGGTATTTGGTAAATTAGTTGTTGGGATTGGTATGAATCCTGCCAAAAAGTATTTTTTTGATTTAGAAGAAAGAAGACAAATAGCGGCTGATGCTTTACGGTTTCTGCCTGAGGTAGAAGTGATTGCATTTAGAGGATTATTAGTGGACTATGCTTATGAGCATAATATTTCAACCATTATTCGAGGGATTCGCAATAGCGAAGATCTAAATTACGAAATGATGCTGCATCAAGTAGGAGATAGCCAAGCAAACGAAATTGATACGATTTATTTTCCTGCTAAGCAATCCCTAACCCACGTTAGTTCGGGAGCCGCGAAGGCATTACAATTAGAGCAAGGGTTGATTCATGAGTTTGTCCCATTGTCTACTAAGCAACGATTGGAAGAAAAACTTTCTCGACAACATATTCTCTCCATTACTGGAGGGATCGGAGTAGGCAAATCGTATGTTAGTCAACTGTTTGAACAAATAGGAAAGGAAAAAGGGCTTGAAGTACATACAGTAGTTATAGATAATATTGGTCATCAAATTTTGGGTGAATTAACAGCCCCTCTTTATCAAAAAATACGGAATGAAATAGCCACTACTTTTGGAGCAGAAATACAGCGTCCAGATGGTTTTATTGACCGACAAGCCTTAGGTAAAATACTGTTTCAATCGCCCGAAAAACTTCGTGTTTTCAATCAAATGCTTTATAAGCCTTTGGTGCTGCGGTTACGAAGAGAAATCTATGGTAAACGAGGGTTGATTTTGTTAGATACCGCTTTGATTGCTGAATCTAATATGAGCTATTTGTCTAATAATAATGTGGTGTTAGTACAAGCAAACGAAAACATTCAGCGAAAACGGCTAGAGGCTAGGGGCTATACCATAGCACAGATGAAAAATCGCTTAAATAGCCAGTTCAATCATGGACTTAAAAAAGAATTGTTGACGCAACAAATAGAAAAAGATTATCATGGTCAGCTTTGGGAGGTAGATAATAGTATAGAAGGAGATACGCCCCAGCTTAGAAATAAAATACTGGATATTCTTCAAGAAATAGGTATTTATCCTAAAAGTTAGGCACTGTAATTGGACCGTTGGGCGTTATTTCAAATACACCAAAAAATATTGTATGAAAACTACCTTTATAGTTATCTTTTTATTGCTTCTAGGAGCAACTACTGCTACTATGGCACAAGATTATTTTCCACTTACAGAAGGAGCTACTTGGAGTTATAGCTATGGCCCAATGTATGACGGCGGCGAAATTTACACCTATACAGAAAAGGTACTTTCAGAGAAAAAAGTAATTAATGGCAAAAAATATACAGCTATAGAACGGGAAGAGTATAATGCTAAAAATGAATTGACTAAATCAGTAGAATATTATCGTGTCAATAAAAACCAAGAAATTGTTATATATGATGACTATAACAAAGCAGATTATGTGACCATATCAACGGTATTGGGCAAAGAGTGGGAAGTTCCTTTTATCAACTGTAGAGTAATTGATGTAGATGGGACGATTAAAACTCCTGCGGGAGATTATACGGACTGCTTAGTCATAGAAATGCTAGGAGGGGAGTCTATTATGGAATATTATTTTGATAAAGAACTAGGGTTAGTAGGTGTGATGTACCAAGAAAGATTAGTTTGTCATTTGGTCAAATCTAGTTTAGAATAGTAATATCGTTTTCTCTATACCCCAAATTTAAAACCTCTCATGAAAAACACCACTAAATTTAAAATGGCAGTTGGTATCCTTGTCGTAGTTATAGGATGGCGACTTTATGTCATGAATTTTCAACCTACCACTACTTACAAAGAAGGCTATAGTATCGATTCTGATAGTTCTGTATACTATACAAGTACGGTTACTCAATATAAAAGTGGTGAAAAATTTGATAAAACTATTTTTCTGGATCAGAAGACCAAAAAGAAAGTAGCTATATCAGAGAGTGGTACCATCTATATGGATTCGCTTTATATTCAATATAATTGCCAAAGGGATTATGCTCCTAGTATAAAACGAATGGGAGCAAAAACTGATTCTAGTTTTAAGGCTATGGTATTTTATCAGGAAGGTCTTAAGCAGCGTTTTTCAGAGGAAGAGAGATGGACGTGGAATGGTAAAAAAATGATAAAAACAAAAGTGATTCATCATACTGTAGGTAAAGATGATGCAGTCAATGAAATAGTTTATAACTATAGTATGGAGGGCATTTTGGAAGGGATGGGAATATGGAATAAAAAATATTATTATAGTCGTTCTAAAGTCAAAGGGGATACTACTTTTAAGACTATTTTTAAACCAAGGGAAGCTTCCTCAGAAGGAGGAGAAGAGGGCTTATCGAAGCTTGTAGAGACTAAATTGGATGAAATAGAGCTCAAAAAAATAGAACAAGAAAAAGAACGCATAGATAATTTAATGAAAGCTATAAGAGTCGCTATAAAGCATGAAATAGCAAAGAATTGAATATGGATTGGGAATTATATGTCGAAGACGAAAGTATTGATAGTCCATTTTTACAAAAGGCATTTATAGAAGAAATTTTTAGCCCTATCAGTTATTTAGCTTTAGAAGAATTTTTGACAAAAGAAGAAATTGAAATTCTAACACCAAATTCTTATGGAGAAATAGTATTAGGTAGAAAGACAGAACATACTGTAAAAGATAGAGCAAGAATATATCAATTACTGCATCAATCAATGAAAGCAGGAACAATATCAATAGATAAGATAAGTAGCAGGGCAGAATAAATGATAAGTAAAATCACAGAGATTTTTGCTATATAATGAGGCAAAAAACACAGGGATAGCCCTAGCTATCACGAGGCTTTTTAACGAAATTAGATACAAAAATATCGCTTGATTTTTTTATGCATTAATTTTGACTTGATACTTAAATGATTTTAGAGATAGTTTTGTGTATAGGAGTGAAGCATTAGTTGATCGAGAACGTAATCCTACCTTATTCAAAAAAGCATTATTAAAAATAGAGCAGTATATGCAAACGAATTCTAATGACTTGCCATTAGTACATACGCTTTACGACAGGAAAGAAGAGGCGTATTTTATTAATGTAAATGGAGTTAGGTGTGTAGTCGAAGGAGATTTGTGGCTCGAAAAGGAATATTCAAACAAAAGAGAGTACATTAGAATTAAAAGCTATAATGAAGGTTATGGTAAAGTGGATTGGTTATTACCCATAGCAGAGGAAATGAGGATAGGTGAGGGAGTTTATACTAGTAAAAGTATTACAAAAGCTCAACAATTTGAAGAAGATTTTAAAAAGTGTTATGATTTTTTGGATAGAGCAATAGAAGTCAACAAAGGAATACTTTGGGAATATTAGAATTTATGACAAGGTCAAACTTCATTAGATAGATTATCTTTCTAAATGTAATGAACGATTACCACAACTTTATTATCTTAATGCACCAGCTAATTGATTTTTAGCTGGTGCATTTTTGATAGCATTCTAGAAGATGTATACTTTTACTTATATTGATTTCAATCAACTGAATAAATAATTATGATGAAAAAAATAACGAGCTCTGTATTATTACTAGGAGCAATTACTACTACTATGCACGCACAAGAAAACAAAGTAATGACACCAGAAATGCTACTGGGACTCAATCGAGTTTCACCTATTGGAGTCACGAAAGATGGCAAAAATCTTCTGTATAAAGTCTCTAAGGCAGATTTGAAGTCCAATGAATATGATAAACAATACTATCAAATGCCGATAGGGGGTGGAACTGCTCAGAAAATAGACCAAATAGGTGACCTTATTGCTGATGATGCGATTTCCCCTAATGGAAAATATAAAATAGAAATACAAAAAACGAAGCTAGAGAAAGTAACTGGACAGGATCATTATGATGATGTAGCGAAGTCGGATGTCAAAATCTATAATAGTTTAAATTATCGTCATTGGGATAGTTGGAACCATGGAGAATACGATCATGTCACGATTAAAAACCTCAAAAAGAAAAAGAAGGCGGCAATAGATATTATGGCAGGAGAACCATACGACTGTCCAACTAAACCTTTTGGAGGAGGAGAAGATTATATTTGGAGTCCTGATAGCAAACAAGTGTTGTATGTAACCAAAAAAGTAGCTGGTACCGCTTACGCTAAAAGTACCAATACAGATATTTATGCTTATGATCTGAAATCAAAACGAACGACTAATCTGACAGAAGGGAATGAGGGGTACGATACCCAACCAGCATTTTCGGAGCAGGGAGTCTTGGCTTGGTGTCAAATGAAAAGAGATGGTTATGAGTCAGACAAGAATGATATCATCGTCAAAATAGGAGAGAAACACGTTAACTTAACGGCTGACTGGGATGGCACTGTATATGGGTTTTTGTGGTCAAAGGATGGTAAGAAAATTTACTTTAATGCTCCTGTAGGGGGAACAGTCCATGTCTTTGAACTAACAGTACCTGCCAACTATGATAGTAAATTAGTTGCTCCCAAACAACTCACTCAAGGACAATTTGATGTGACAGGAATCATAGCAGAGCATGATGATAAGCTGATCGTGACACGTACAGATATGAATCACGCCAGAGAGATTTATATGATGAACCTATCCGATGGAAAACTAACACAGCTAACCTTTGCCAATAAAGAATTGTACGAAAGTATCAATCTAAGTAAAGTGGAAAAGCGAATGGTAGAGACCACTGACGGAAAACAGATGTTAACATGGGTCATTTATCCACCAAATTTTGATAAATCTAAAAAATATCCTACTCTATTGTATTGTCAAGGAGGACCACAAGGAGCCTTAAGTCAATTTTATTCTTATCGTTGGAATTTTCAGGTGATGGCAGCTCAAGGCTATATCGTAGTAGCTCCTAACCGTAGAGGAATGCCAGGATATGGTGTCGAATGGAATGAACAGATTAGTGGAGATTATGGTGGTCAGAATATGCAAGATTATCTAGCAGCAATAGATGATGTAGCAAAAGAAAGCTATGTGGATAAAGATCGCTTAGGATGTGTAGGAGCGAGTTATGGAGGTTATTCTTGTTTTTTCCTAGCAGGGCATCACAAAGGACGTTTCAAAACATTTATTGCACATGATGGTATTTTCAACTGGCGATCAATGTACGGAACGACTGAAGAGTTATTCTTTGTGAATTGGGATTTAGGAGGTGCTTATTGGGGAAAAAATGCAACGAGCACGAAGAGTTACAATCAGTTCAACCCGATCAATCATGTAGATAAATGGGATACGCCTATATTGGTCATCCAAGGAGGAAAAGATTATAGAGTTCCTATTGGTCAGGGACTGGAAGCTTTTCAGGCAGCACAACTCAAAGGGATCAAATCTAGATTATTGTATTTTCCAGAAGAGAATCATTGGGTACTTTCACCTCAAAATGCAGTGGTTTGGCAAAGAGAATTCTTTAAGTGGCTGAAAGAGACCTTGTA
>CAYOJF010000166.1:0-8721 GCA_964404215.1 uncultured Aureispira sp.
AGCTACGAAATTGAGTACTTGACGATGTCTAATCGAGAAAAGATATTTTCGTTCCCATACGAATCTATTCGTAATAACCTCTAATAAAAAAGAGCAATTGGATAAGTTAATCTTATCCAATTGCTCTCTAATTATTGTGGCAGAGATAATATTATTGAGCAGTTGTTACTCTAGGAACTACCTGTACCCATCTACCTGCTGTTTGTGCATAGACGGTATTGTCATACATGGCACCACAAGAAACATTGGGCATATAGAAAGTACCTTGATAAGCTGCCGTCAAATAGAAATCATAGGTGTATGTTTTTCCTTGAGGAATATCAAAGTGGGTATAAACTCTATCATCTCGAATATTTTGATAGTCTAATGGAGAATCTCCTGTAGCAGACTCAAAAGCTCCTCCCATACGGGTATTTGATATTTCCCATCCTGCTGGGAAAACTTGTTGAAGAGCCATTTCGTCATACCTTCCTCGCAGTCCAGTGTTGGTAATAGAAACAACTGCTTTGAAAGAAGTGCCTTGTTCCAAACGGGTTGGATCAATTACCTTATCATCAAAATCTTTATAAACAATATTGATTTTTAAGTTAGAGGCACTACTACTGGTATCACCTGTCAATGGCTTGCCTGATAGAGCAACAGTAACAAAGAGTGGCTTTTTAGCTTTATTTTCTACCCATATTTTTTGTTCTGTTTTCTTTTCTACATTGAATGGAATTTGCGTCATAGGAGTTTTGCTTAGAGCAATACTTTTTTTGCTACTAGATCCAATCTGATAAGCTAAAGGAACTGTACTAGATGCTTTCTGACCACCTGCAAATTTCGAAATAGCGACTAAAGAATAAGCTAATGTTTGTGTAGAATGCCATTGGTCTGCATTCAATTCTTTAGCCATTTTTTGCAATAATTTTGCTGCTGAGGTATATTCTTTTAATTGAATCAATGTTTCCAAAATCATGGCTTCATCTCTAAGAGCAGATCCATAGGTATAGCTGATTTCTTGATAAGGACTGACCGTAATATCTAAACCTTTTATTATAGACATTGCCACACTTTTTTGTCCTATTAGGGCGTAACTAGCAGCAAGTTTCCATTTGGCAGCAGTAGAAAAGTTATAGTCATTTCTAAGTCTATTCATAGCCCCTATATCAGGAGCACCAGCTAATGCCAATACATAAAGTCGATAGGCTTGGACTAGAGCTTCTTGATCGCTTTTAGATCTGTAATAAGGGGTCGTTCCTGTTGTAGCAACAGGACGAGCAGTCCAGTTTTTAGCTTGTGATTTTTGATATTTAATCCAGTTTTTCAATAAGGAGGATGGAACAGGATACCCTTGAGCTTTAGCTTCTATCAAGAAATGACCTGCATAATTAGTTCCCCATTCAGAAGTTTCATAATCTCCAGCCCAATAAGCGAAACCACCTGTTCCCGTTTGGAACTGTTGTAGTCTAGTAATGGCAGCACGAATATTGGTTTCTACTTCAGCGGTTTGTTTTTTGTCTAATGGGATCAAATTATTCAGGACCAGTTGAGGAAATACCGCAGAGGTGGTTTGTTCGATGCATCCATAAGGATAACGAATTAAATAATTAAGCCGTTTACTTAAGTTAATTGGTGGTAAACTAGATAGTTCTAGAGCCGCAGTATTGGTTCCTGTCATCCCTACAGGTACTACTGAGGTAGACCACTTCTCACCTGTTTGAAGTACTTTAGCATAGGTCTTGGATTGATATGGGTTTGGATTTCTAACATCTAGCTCAATGGAGTAAGTGGCGGTTTCTTTTCCACTAGTTGCTTTGATTTGTACCGTAGCAATACCAATTTTTTTAGGTACTTCGAGATCAAAAAAGGCTACTTTTTCTCCGATCTTATCGAATGGAATGGTTTGACTTGTATTACCTTTTATGGTCAATTTATCATTGGTTGTTACGTCTATTTTGACTGCTTTGATTTGATCTTCCATCGCAAAGATCGTTACAGGCAATTTAAGTTTTTCACCAGGACTCAATACTCTAGGTAGGGTACCTAAGACCATCAGAGGGTCTCTTACAGGTGTTGTTTTGTCTGCTTTGCCGTAGGCCCCTTCGTGAGCAGCCACTACCATAGTACGAACGGCACCAATATAGTTTGGAAGTACAATATTGTGTGTCGCTTTTTTGCCTGCGGCTAAATAGAAAGGCCCTAGATGTTGGACAACAGGTTTGAAGCGATTGGCTTTTTGGCCATCCTGTGCTCCCATACCACCACCACCAACGGCTAAGATTTGATTGAGCTCGAATTTGCCCATGACATCACTAAACATATCCCAAGTACGGACACCTAGAGCTTCTTTTTTGTAAAAATGGTTCCAAAGGGTAGGGGTTCTGAAACGAGTCAACCCCAGTAACCCTTCATCTACAATCGCAATCGTGTATGCCATTGGTTGACTATTGGCTTCGGATACAGTAATAGCTGTATTGGTATTCGGGCTCAATACATCAGCCATGTCCAATACTGGTTCTAGTTTTGATTTAGGGTCTACTATTTTGACAGGAATAACTCCATAAGAACGAATAGGAAGCCCTTCTTCTACTTCTTGGTGTGGTTGGATCAGTGTAACATGAGCATAGACAGTCGGTGACATAGCTTTAGTTGCTTCAAATGTTATTTTTTGAATTCCATCTTGATTTTTCATTTCTACCCATTGATAATCCAGTACGCCAAAGCCATCTTCCAATGTCAATAAAGCATGACCCGTTTTTCCACCTGGAATATTAAGCTCTACCGTTTCGCCTACTTCATAAGATTGTTTGGTTGTAGCAAATGCTAAGTTCGAGGCAGATGTTTTTTGGTCGAAGGCATCATTTTGCCAAATATTTCCTGCGTAAAAACGCATTCCAGTACTGTGTTGAGATACTTTGTCATAGGCACGTAGTAGATAGCGTCCTCTTTCTGTTGGTTTAAATTTCCAAGTGGCTTCTCCTTTATCATTGGTAGTAATGATTGCTTTAGAAACGGCTCCAACATGAGTACTGCTATTAAAATTGGTGACTTCACTAGCGGCATCACGATCCCACCACCAGTTGGATTTCAATCGGTAAGCACCGACACTGATTGTACGATTAGCAATTGGCTTGCCTGTTTCGTCTACTACTACAAAAAGAACCTCATTGTCTACATTGATTTCTAGGCTATTTTCATTATCAGCAGTTGTTGTTTTGATACCAACATAAGATGGATAGGGGGAAAATGGAAGTTTGAAGTTATCTGTACTCGCATCACCACTAGCTTCGGTAGCCGAAAGACTAAAAAAGGCTCTTAGAAAACCTGGAGGTTGAATGGAAGAGGCAATGGATGCTTCTATGTTTACTTCTCCTTTTGCATCTGTTTGTTTGTCTACAATCGTATAAGGCTCTCCATCAAAACCATTACGAGCGGGATCATCAAAGACATATTCTTCTAGTCCATCAAATTGGGTTGGGGTAGGAGCTAAACGGAGATTGATGACAGTGCGAACATCAGCTGCGGGAGCTCCATGAAGCCAGTCTACTTTGATTTTTCCCTTGAGGTTTTTGTCCGTAGAGAGCAGTTGGTCTTTTCCGAAGTCTACTTCCATTTTCATACGATTCGGTTTGATCGTTTCGATCTGGATATCTTCATAAAAATTACTTCCTCCTACGACTACTTTGGCAGACCAGTAACCAGTAGGTGAACTAGGATCAGTTTGACAACTAAAGTCATAAATACCATGTACGTTTTTACTGATAGTCGTTTCGTAAAATAAATTACCGTTAGGGTCGGTCAATGTGAAATGTACTGGATGATTGGATGGAATTACTTGTCGTTTATCTTCTAATACAAAATTGAGATGTAAAGAGTCGCCAGGTCGCCAGACGCCTCTCTCTCCATATATTTTTCCTTTTAGTCCTTTTGCGTCACTACTACCACTAGTACTAAAGTTTGAAAGTGATAGTGCATCCCCATATTTCATGCGGAGATACCCTTTTTGTTTCCCATTAGTTGCTACTATAAAACGTGGTTCGTAGGCAGTAGATAATTGTAGGACACCATTGTTATCCGTTTTCTTTTTTGCCAATAGATGCTGTACATGATCGTAGACTTCTATCTCCACATTGGGGCTAGGAGCCCCTTTTAATAAATCGGTAGTAGAGATAAATAGTTTTTTATCTTTTCCTCTTTTGGCAATAATACCAATATTAGAGCCAAGGATGTTCTTTTTGACAAAATGACGGCTGGTATAATAACCGTCTTTACAAGGGTTATCTCTGTTTTCGTAGTCGTAATAGTAGTCCCCATTGTAAATAGACTCAAATTCACCTTCATCATCTTTTTCAAATTTGGGCAATACGGATTGGAGGCTACTTTGCTCTAAACATTCACACAAAGCATCTTCTTTACTAAAGCCCAATCTTACTTGGTAGATTGCTCCTGGTTCTTCTTTAATGAATTGATCCAATGGAAGTGTGTATCGTTTCCACCCAAAAGGGTTAGTCTCCGTTTTTTGGATAGAAGCTAAACTAATGTGCTGTTGAGCAACAATACGCCCGACATGGCGTAGAGCATAGTCATACTCTTCATTCATATCATTCTGCTGCAAAAACTGAAGGACATTGTCTTCATAGATTTTGAAAATTTCGACGGTTACTCCATTTAGCTTGGCAGCCTCAAAAGGTAAATAAAGTCCTTTAGTTTGTGGTACAATGGTGCCACTATTGATCATTCTGACCCCTGGTTTGGTCGTATAGAACGATACATCCCACGTACTAGGCTTTGCGATAGCGGTTTGGTTGATACTACGGATACCTGCTGATATACTGATCGTTCGTTTTCCTTCTACTCCACGAGTGGGATAGATTTGCAATTCATTGCCATCAATAAGGTATTTATAATTGGAGTTCCCATAATAATCGGTATCATCATAACCTTGTATTTGAACTAAGCCATCAATAGGTTGTAGTTGCTGTAGTGGGATAGAAAAGCGGACAGAAATATAAGGGTCTGAATCGGTTCCTCCTTTTGCATTCACAGAAAGGATCTTGAAAATTTGATTAGGAATAGTTACTTCTTCTTTTATTATTTTAGAAATACCAATTCCTTGTCCATCTAAGGTTAAGCCGAGTGTTGTTTCGTCTGTAGCTCTTGGTATTTTTTTGATGGTAAATTGATGTACTTTATTTCCTTTTTTATGTGTCCAGTCTACTTTGAAGTTTGTTGTTCCTTTCATGGCAAGTTGGAGCATAGCTTCTACTGCCTTGGAGTCGGCGGCATCAATAGTTTTGATATTACCAATCAGACGCATGGTACTGTAGTCTATCAAGGAACTTTCTCGTAGACCATCTATTTCAACTTCAAAGTCTTGTTGCAAAGTCTGAAAAGGAAAAGAGAGCGTCGCTAGCTCGTCAGTAATATCAGGATATATCTTACGCAGATTAGCAGTAGCTTCATAGGTTTTTCCAGCAGGGAGCCATTCTTTGGGGATAAATTTTATGGTTTTTCTGTCTTCCCAGATTGCTTCTCCTTCTATAGCAGGACTAAAACTTAATATTTGATCTGCTACTTGTTTCCCTATGATTTCTTGTGGAACAATATCTACTGCAAATCGAACTCGGATGGGAGCGGTCTTAGAAATAATACCAGCGGTATAGGATCGTACGTGATGTTTATATTTTTCGTTGGATTTATAAATAATAGGGGGGCTGCCATTGATCCCTTCATTGGAAGAACCTTCTTGGGTATTGGTATTACAGGCTGTTAGATAACAACAGAGTAAAACAGAGAACAGAATCGAGATTTGCTTCATGGGTGTTTTTGATTAAGATTGAGAGTAGAACTTATATACTATGTACTATTTTAATAAAAATAATAAAATATTAATAATAATATATAGGTAGTGGATGTATTTTGAGTATTTGGTCGTCTTAAACTAGTATTTGGTTGTTCGTATAGAGATAATAAAAAGGGGGGATTTACCAGTCGGTAAATTCCCCCTTTTTATTCAGACAAGATAGTAGCTTGTTAGTTTTTGTCTTCTAGATAAAAATCTAATTTTTCTTCCAAGACAAAATCACAACCCGTAAGACCAGCTTCAAGAATGGCAGTCTTAAGTTGCTCTGAAAAATATAAGAAAGCACCTGCACTAGTAACTACAGAATAGATGTCGGGAGCTTTATTAAAAACGATTTTTTGTTCTTCAATATCTTTTTTTCTATAGAATGCTTTGCTTGTTTCTGTACTAGGTTTGAATTCCAATAAATCATGGTAAGAAGAAACAGTAATGATACTTTTAGTATCTAACCAATTTGAAAAAATGGATTTGTTGTAATTGATAGGTTGATCATCTTTCGCCAATAAAAGGAAAAAATAGTCATGTTCTTTCAAGAAATGTACTTTTACTGGATAGTAAGCATGATTGGGTAGAATAAATTTGCTTAAAAAATCCTTTGTTTGTTGACTAACAAAGAAACCAAAGGATGGATTGATTTCTACAGTATGCATAAAATCATCCAAGTCGTTTGTATAATCCTTGGCAGAAAAGTCGTAAAAATTTATGGGATAACTAGGGATTTTTTGTTTGGCATTGAAGTGTTCATTTTCTTCTCTAGCTAATAACTGATTCGTAATATACTCCTCTGCATCATAAGAAATTCTTTTTGTGTTGTAGAGCTTTGTATTCCCTATTTTAGCCTTAGGAGAAGAATGTTCTTGGGGCTTAGTTCGGAATTGGTAGTAGGTTAATTTTTTCATTAGAGGTTATTATTATTATCAGTTTTGTCTGAAAGGAGAATAGTAGCTTTTTTATAAAGCTAATCAGAAAAAGATATTTTTTGTGAGACACAAGATTAAAATCTAAAAAAAGTCTCTTCATATCTAGATGAAGAGACTTTTTTAGTCAAAATTATTTTCAACTTGTTACTTAAGGTCTAATGTGCCCATATCTTCTAGGGAAAGGGATTGTTTCACGAACATGATGTAAATTACAAGTCCAGCGAACGAGACGCTCCAGCCCAAGTCCAAATCCAGCATGTGGAACAGAACCAAATCTTCTCAAATCTAAGTACCATTCAAAATCGGCTTGGTCCAATTCATGCTCTTCTATTTTACGGACCAATATATTGATATCAGTCTCTCTTTCAGAACCACCAATCACTTCTCCAAATCCTTCTGGAGCCAATAAATCAACTCCTTTTACGAATTCAGGTTGACCATCTACTTCTTTCATATAGAAAGCCTTGATTTTAGTAGGCCAATTGTAGACCATGACTGGCAAAGAGAAGACACGTGTCAAGACGGTTTCGTCAGATCCACCAAAATCTTCTCCATGTTGGAAATTTTGAGCTGATTCAATCCATTTAGGTATATTACGTACTTTTTCTTCAGCAGTTTTAATTTCTGCTTGTAGAGCAATTATTTTAGCTTCGTTATGTTTGCGAGCTCCTTTTTTCATGCCCGCTTTGATTGCTTTTTGACGCTCCTCAATATCCTTTTGGTTCGTCTCAATCAGTGCTTTAGCAGCAGCTAGATCTTCTTGCTGTAGCGTAATGGCATTTTTGCCATTGATATTCATAGTACCATTCAGAATCTTGACGGAGTCAGAGTAAGATACACGAGGGAAACCTTCACTGACTACTTGTTGTAGGCTAGTAGTATCACGCTCTAGTATTTCCAGTTCAGCTTGACATCTTTCGAGTGCTCTACCAATGACATGTTTGACAAAACGTTCTATGGTATCCATGTTATCTTCATTGGTTGCATAAGCAACTTCTGGCTCTATCATCCAGAATTCTGACAAGTGACGAGGAGTATCAGACTTTTCTGAACGGAAAGTAGGACCAAAAGTATAGATTTTGCCCATTGCCATTGCCATTGCTTCACCATAGAGCTGTCCTGACTGAGAAAGGTAAGCGGTATCACCAAAGAAATCAGTAGCAAACAGGTCAGTTGTCCCTTCACAGGCAGAACCTGTCATAAAAGGGGCATCCATTTGTACAAAACCTTCGTTTTGGAAAAATTCATGAATACCTTGGATCAATTGATTACGAACACGCATGATTGCCCACTGTCTTTTGCGTCTAAGCCATAGATGTCTTCTTTCTTCTAGGAAATTGACACCATGTTCTTTATCTTCTTTGGTAATAGGAAATCCATCCGCCAAGTGATGTAATTGAAAACTAGCGACCTGAATTTCGAATCCACCAAGACTTCTTTCATTACGGAGGAGTTTGCCTGTAAACGAAACAGAAGACTCTAGAGTGAATCTCTTCGCTTCTGCAAATTGTTCTTCCCCTACTGCATCTAGAGACACGACACATTGAGTGAAACCTGTTCCGTCACGGAAGTCAAAAAAGTGGTTTGTTTTACTGTTGCGGATTTTCGCAATCCAACCTTTTACGGTTACCGTTTGACCATCTTCTATTTGGTCAAAATCCTGTATATAGTTCTGTTGCATTTCTACTTGTGTTTTTACGAAGTGCAAAAATAAGTTTTTTATTGCTTGGAGCATAATAACGGCAAAGGATTCTTAATAATTCCTTGACTAACTACTTACGCATTATTCAAATAGGTTTATAGAATAACAGTTAGTTATTGGATAAGAAGTCGTTTTACAATGTTGAATGGCTTAATGTTTAATTTTGAATGCTGAGCATGCTATTTTACTAGCATTAACGTGAACTAAGGATTATAAAATAACATAAGTCATTGATTTACAAATAATATCAAACG
>CAYOJF010000167.1:0-6935 GCA_964404215.1 uncultured Aureispira sp.
TTTGTAGGTTGCTTTTGGATTTTCTTTTACTGTACTCATAGTTTTTGATAAATGTGTTTAGAGTGTGTGTTACTATTTTTACACACTTTAGGCGGCAAAGATAAAAAGTATTCAAAACTATAAGGGATTTCAATCGTATTTTGTTTAGAAGAGGTAGCAGATGGATAGATATGCTCTATAGGACTGAGTATAGGATGAAAATATTTTGTGCTAGTAAAAAACGACTTTAAATGGCAGCTACTTTTAAAGTGACTGCCATTACATTTGAGTACTTTTGAGTTTTGTTCTGTACTAGATTTATGGTATTAAATCATGTAGTTAGATAAGGGGCAATACGTTTATAAGTCCCTTTGTTATCATCGAAAGCTTCTAATATTTGTAATAGTTCTATACTTTTGAATTTTCCTTCATTTTCTCTATACTCTATAATTGCTTTAGCATGAAACCAACGAAGGTAAGGATGTGCTTTTAGTTCTTCAAGAGTAGCCGTATTGATATTTATAAGGCTTGGTGGATTACTATTTTGGCAACTCAGGTGTATTTTCATTTCTTGATAAGTAGAATCTGCTAATCCATAAACTTCGGACACCTGATCGACTGCAGTAAAACCGCCTAGCTGAGTTCTATATTTGAGTATTCGCTTGGCAAATGAAGGACCTATTCCCCTAAACTGTTGAAAATCTTCTAGAGAAGCTGTATTAACGTCAATTGCATAGAGTGCTTTCGGTGTCCATGATTTTTTTTCTTTTTTGATAGGAACAATTTCGACGACCGATTCTAGGTGCTGATAGGTTGCTTCTGATAAGGTATAGATTTTTTTGAAATCTTCTTTTGTCCTAAATTGCCCTCCTTTGTTTCTATAGTTAAGAATACTTTGTATTGTATTATTTTTTAGTCCCAATTGCTCTAGTGTTTCTGCTGAAGCAGTGTTAGGGTCAAAACTAAAGGGTGTTGGTAG
Organism: uncultured Aureispira sp.; assembly: GCA_964404215.1. GTDB lineage: Bacteria > Bacteroidota > Bacteroidia > Chitinophagales > Saprospiraceae > Aureispira. The sequence continues at coordinate 959 of CAYOJF010000167.1, forward strand.
TGGTTTATCGATTTCTTCTGTTGAGATAGGATTAGAATCCTCCTTTTTATCAGGTAAATCAATAAAAGGGAGTAAGGTTTGATAGTGTTTTTCTGTCAAGGTATAAATTTTACCAAAATCCTGTTTTGTCTTGAATTTACCTCCTTTTGCTCTATAATTAATAATACTTTTAATAACATTTTTAGGCAAATTCATTTGCTGCAATATAGCTTGACTAGCGGTGTTTGGGTCAAAATGGGTAGGAGTAAGTGGGGGAAATGATTTTTCTTTATTTTGTTTCCATTGACTAGCTGAATTAGTATTGGTCGTCTTATATTTATTGTAATTAAATTTTTTCTTTTGTTCTCGCTCTTGGATCGCCTCTTCAAAAGCAGCTATATCTTCTTGGGTAACACTAAAATCTTGTTTGCTGGTGTCTTCGAATAGATAGGGCAGTAGAAAAAATCCACTATTGATGAGTAATATGGTTATTATCAATAGAATAACTCCTAGTCTCTCTTGTTTGGTATAGTAAAAAAAATCTTTTAGTGAATTAGACATAGACTATATCGGATAAAGTGCTTGGTAATAACCACTAATATAGGAGGTCTGTGGAAGTTCTCCACAAAAAGTATAAAAAAAAGGATTCCCAATTATAATTGAGAATCCTTTTTGAAGTCAGGGCTTATTTAAGAATTAAGCTCTACCTTAATTGTAGTCTTTTATAAGTTTTGACCAATAGTAGCAGCTTCAGCTGCTGCTGTATTGATAATCTGCACATTGTAGTTTTTAGGGACGTTCAATTCAAAACTAAATGTTTCTTGTAATTGAGTACCTCTAATAGTCACTAAATTACTTACTTTAGGCATCTCGATAGTCATTTTACCATCCTTGAGTGCTGTTTTCAATTCATAACGACCTACAATAACCAATCTTTTGGTAATATTTTCATCGAAATTCAAGACATTGATAGTCGCAGTAACACGGATAAAATCTTTATCCCATTCGCTTGTAGTTACTTCGCCAGGTAGTGTTACTGTCGCAGCAGTAGTGCCTTCTAAGGCAATTGATTTTACTAATGTTTTTTCAGCTTGTGCTTGCAAGTTAGTCGCTATAGCGAAAACTAAAATTAGTAGTGTAATTAAATTTTTCATAGTATATATATTTTGGTAATTATCTTCTAAGTCGTTGTTGTATTATTAGAACACAAATGTACGTTATTGGGTTCAATTACGCAAGCCTATATTCAAAATTTAATTTTGTATAGTTGGTTGATATTGAGTGTTTTTATTTTTTTATTCTGTGTTTTTATTTTTTATGAAATTAAAAATTTTAAATTAGTTAAAAAAAAATTAAAATTCTGAATAGCGGCTTCTCTACAGAATAAAAAAAAATCACCCCAAAAGAGGTGATTTTTTCATTTTTATGATAGACGCTTTTTTTCTATTCTAAAATGATATTTTTTAATGCTTTTACCCATAGTGGGTGAGCATTAAGGCTATCTACTAATTGTAGCGTTTCTCCCCCCATTTCTTCAAATTCTTCTTGATATTCATCACTAATTTCAATAGTAGTCTCCAAACAGTCTGCTATGAAGGCAGGGCATAAGCACAGAATTCGTTTATCGCCTGCTTCTGCTCTTTTTTTGAGTATATCAGGAGTAAAAGGTTCTACCCAAGGATCTCGCCCTAAACGAGACTGAAAACAAGTGGTATAACTTCCTTCTTTGAGACCCAGTTCTTTTACCAGTTCTTTGGTCGTAACATAACATTGAGCACTGTAGCAGTGTTTATTATTTTCAGTCATGTTCATGCAGCAGTCTTTTGTTTTTCCACAATGACTCTTAGAACGGTCAGCTTTCACCATTTGACGGACAGGCAAACCATGATAAGAGAATAAAACATGATCGAAAGAAGCAATATCATGTTCTCTAGCTCTAGCAGCAAATGCCGCTATGAAATCAGGGTGATCATAAAACGCCCCTATAAATTTGAGTTTAGGGATAGCAAGTTCTTTAGATAGAACACGCATAACTTCTTCGTAGACAGAACCCGTGGATGCAGAAGCATAATGTGGGAATAAAGGAACAATTGTTAGCTCGGAAATCCCTGCTTGGAGCATATCTTTGAGTGTCTTTTCTAGAGGCGGATTTTGGTAACGCATGGCTAGTTCTATCAAATACTCATCTCCCATCTCTTTGCGTAACATATCTCTTAGCTGAAATCCATATACTTTGAGAGGCGAGCCTTCTTCTGTCCAGAGCTGTTGATAGCCTTCAGAGGAGGGTTTGGAACGAAAAGGGGCAATAATACCTCGCACAAGTAGATTACGCGTAATTGCACTCGTGTCAATAACGCGAGGGTCCAATAAAAATTCTTTGAGATAGCGATACACAGCTCCTCTTGTAGGTTCGTCAGGAGTTCCTAAGTTGACTAATAATATACCTTTTTTCATTTGATTATAATCCAATTTTTATCTTTAATAGAGTATGCTATTATCTCTAAATATTTTCTTCGTATTTCATAACAACAAAAATGTATAAATGTTAATGATTACAAAAGACTATCCAATGCTATTTTTGAGACGTCCCAATAACTTGTATAATTTATAGTTAAACTGAGGAGTAATATTGAGATAAATGCCATTGATTTCTAAGCGATCATCAAAATAAGCGAGTTGTTTGATTTGATGATAGGCTACTTGAGCATTTTTGTGAAAATGATGTTTCCAATAAATCCCCTTAGCAGTCATTACAATACCTTCTTTTCCTGATTTGAATAACGTATAGTCTAGGAATAATAATGGTGTTTCTCCTGTGGTTGGTTTAAAGTATATTTTTCGAGCATTTTTGAGCTTGGGGAGAGGTATCTCTATCGCACTTGTATAGATAGTTAAATTCTCTTCATCGGGCTGAAGGTAATCAATTAGCATTCGTTGCTTATGGATGGCTTCTAGTGGAGTATCTTGATAGTGGAGTATAGCAGAGGGTAAGGGGTGTGGTATCAAATCTTGAGCATACCGAATGAAAAATAACTCTAATAGCTGCGTAAATTTACGTTCAATGATTTGTTCGATACCACTAAACGCACTGCTACCAGTTTGGTCAAAAATCTCTTCAAATTCTTGAGTCATCAATACCGTAGCTTCTTCTAGATGTTTCTGTATAAAATCACTGTGTTGGAACAAGTGCAAGAAGAGCATTTCTTTTTCTTTTGCATTCTCTTGGGCAATCGCCAAACAGAGCAAAACACGAAATGCTTCTGTTAATTGGCTAGGAAGTGTTGGGATGTCTTCGAAGTTGAGCCCATAAATAGGACTAATGTAAGGGTTCGGACTATATTGAATATTGATCCCACTGCCACAAGTAGAACAAAAACGAGCTCCAGAGGGGTTGACCGTGTTACAGTCAAAGCAAACAACACCATCTCCACCTGCTTCTTTGCCACAATGATGACAAAAGCGAGCATTAGTTAGAAGGGGAGTAAGACAACTTTGACATTTCATAAGTATAGAGAAACATTATTTAAGTAATTGAATGCACATTGTATTCTAAGAGCGTGTCTAAAATTATATTGTTTGGTAATATGAGTATTATATGAATTAAGACTACTAACCAGTTTTCAATGCCTTCTCTAATTCTTCAACTCGTTGTTTTAGATGTAAATCATCTATAGATAATGCTTTAAGTTTAGAAAGATATTCTGTCGCCTTTGTGAAGTTTTTTTTCTCATAAGTAGCTCTCGCAAGATTATAGTACAAAATAGATTGCTCACTTTCAGGAAGCCCCCCAATTTGAATAGATTTAGCAGCATTTTGCTCCGCAGCATCTGCGTCTTGACTATAGGTGGCGATCAAGGAAAGAGCAAAATAATAATAAGCCTGAAATCGTTTGCTGAGCCATTCAGGACGCTTAATAAGCTGAATAGAGTTTTGAGCTGCTGGAATATCACCCTTACGAAGGTGCGATAATACAGCAGGCATCGCTCCATGTCGAAAATGTCCGAGTAGTAGAATAGAAGCTGCTACCAATAGTGCAATACCAGATAAAAAATTGAGTTGCAAAACTAATATGGCAATACCAGCGATAAAAAATAATGGTATAAATAGCAGACGCAAACGAGGAGAAAACATAACAAAAAAGTTAGTGAGTTATCATAGAAGAGTTACAGGGGGGATTTATCTTCTTTTTTTGCGTCCACCTCTTTTCATGTAACCTTGATTCATCATAGAACGCTGTGCCTTTTTGCCCATCATTTTCTTTTGCATAGAGTGGTTCCCCGAAAGCATTTGATCTACCTGAGCAATATTTTCCTTAAGTGCTTCTTGAGTGACATTCAGTTTTTTTGCTTTTGCCAGTAAGTCTTTCACTTTCATGGTATTTTTGCGTTGACCATAGATATTCATCAACTGCAAATAAAGCATTGCTTTAAAGTCATCTTGCAAATCTAGAGACAAGGCTTTGTTAGCTAGGACTTCTACTTTTTTATAATTTTTCTTTTGAAACTCTACATTGGATTGGATCATGTAGTACATCCCGTGAAAACCTAGTTTTAACCACTCTGGTTTCCAAGTATATTTCAGTATTTTTTCTGCTCCTTCTATATCACCCATTTGGAGTTTCATGGCAGAAGCATTGACGGTACCAATCAATAGATGTTTGATAACCAAACCCAATACAATTAAAATTGGAATCCATGCTCCTGCAAATTGCCACATTATATATAATGGAACAATAGAGACAAGGCAGATAACGAATAAAATAAATTGTCGCTCAATGGTGAAAAAACGTATAAAACCCATGGTTGTTATTTTTAAGTAATAAAACTTGCTACCAATAGCAGGACGCTATTCCTAACAACTTCTAATCAAACAAATACTTATTTCTAGTCTTGAAAAGGCTGCAAAGATACAAAAAATCTATTAGAGATAGAATTACAAGGCTAGAATAACGCTCACTAAACGAAAAAGAACACCAAAACGTTTGTTTTGATGTTCTCAGTTTATTCATACAGTAGAAAAAATTACATTTTGATTTCGCCAAACTCATAGAGGCGGAATACGACTCGTAATTCTAGGTCTTGATAGCGAGTACGTCTATAATCTGTATAAGACACGCCATCTATTCTAAGTGGATATTTGTAATCTATAATACTGTGTAGGGAATGCTTGTAGAGCAATTCAAATCTAAATCTTTTGTAAGTGTAAGAAACTCCTACAAATGGACTAATAATTAGACCCTTATTCACATCTACAAATGGATTGCTATGATAAGGACTAATATACCAGGAAGCTTCTACACCTCCATGCAATCCCCATCCAGATTGGAAGTGATATCCAATATCTAAGGGGATAGTTAGAAAATCTTGTTTATGTTTTACATTCCTCTCAGATTTGTATATAAAACCTGATTCATGGTAACGATACAAATACCCTACTCCTAATCCTATAGACCACTTTTTATCCAATAGATATAATCTTGTTCCAAAAGTTCCACCAATATTAAAACCTATATATTGATTTGGTGGTGTAAATTCCCAGTGTGGGGATTTTTCGTGGAAATCTTTTATTTGATACATAGCATTCATACCACCGTTTATAGAAGTCTCAAGCGTTAGTTGTGCTTGAACTTTGGAGTAGATAGCTATACATAATAGAGCAATGATATAATATTTCATAAGAGTAGGGGTAATGAAGGAATATGGTCTCACAAAAATGAATACATATACAACGAAAAAGAACACCAAAACGCTTGTTTTGATGTTCTCAATTCATTTGTACAGTATAAAAAGTTACATTTTGATTTCGCCAAACTCATAGAGACGGAATACAACTCGTAACTCTAGGTCTTGATAGCGAGTACGTACATAATCGGTATAAGATACCCCATCTATTCTAAGTGGATATTTGTAATCAATGATACTGTGTAGGGAGTGCTTGTAGAGTAATTCAAATCTAAATCTTTTGTAAGTGTAAGAAACTCCTACAAATGGACTAATAA
>CAYOJF010000167.1:7035-8595 GCA_964404215.1 uncultured Aureispira sp.
TTAGACCCTTATTCACATCTACAAATTGATTGCTATGGTAAGGACTAATATACCACGAAGCTTCTACACCTCCATGCAATCCCCATCCAGATTTGAAATGATAGCCAATATCTAAGGGTGTGGTTAGGAAATCTTGCTTATGTTTTATGTTTTCTCTATCAGGAGGTAATGGATCAAAACCTGATTCATGATAGCGATATAAGTAGCCTAATCCTAATCCTATAGACCATTTTTTATCTAATAAATATAGTCTTGTTCCTAAGGTTCCGCCAATGTTAAAGCCAACATATTGGTTGGGTAATTCAAAACCCCAATACAAAGATTCTGGATGAAAATCCCTAATTTGGTACATGGCATTCACACCTGTATTAATAGAGGTTTCTAAAGTAAGTTGTGCTTGAACTTTAGAGTAGCTAACTATACATAAAAAAGCAATAACAAAATACTTTATCATACTTATGGACAGTTTTGTGAGCAAGAAATATTTGGAGTAGCTAGATTAGCATAGACATAATCGAAAATATGTCTTTTAGAACTTAACTGATTGTCTGATATAAATATTGTTGGCATATCGTTAGTGTAATAGTAGCTGTAATTGATTAGACTAACATTATAAGCAGTCCATCCTGTACCATGTGTATAAGAAGGCAAACTACCATCTAACGATTCTACTCCCCATCCTATAGACCAAGTAATAGTAGTACGAGCTAAATACCAAATTCCTAGGAAACCCTTATATTCAGAGCGAATGGATGCTTGCATTCTACCCTCATATCTTAGAGGAGTATATATAGAAATATTGGGATTGCTGAGGTCAAATTCAGGAAGACCATTGATATTGTTGTACCTTCCATAAATACGCTCGTGTGAACCATAGTAACAGTCGTGCCATACTAAATAATTACCACAGCCTCCACTTCTAGCCCCTAGGTTCATATCTTCAAACTGTAATTCTTGTACTTGTATTTCTTCTGTACTATTAGTGGCGTGTATCGCCTGTGCTAATTTGCCTTCATCTCCATCTGGAATGGTTATTTTGTGGGTGTTGGTGTATTTGACTAGAGCATCGCCTACATACATTTCACTGTCTGTATTTAGTACTTGTGATAAGAATGGATAATAGCCTTTGACAGAAATAGACTTCTCAGGTGTAATGTATAGTATATCTTCATACTTAGCCATAAATTCTCTGTAAGCTTGTTCATCTTGAACATGGCTGTAAGCCTCATTGACTTCTAGGTAAAGGGTGTGCATAGAAGGGATACCCATCTCTTCTGCCCATGCAGTTAGGTCAATGGCTTCTTCTTGGTTCATAGCTTGTTCAGCTGCTCTCAGACTAGCTTCATCTGGGAAGTGTAGGCGTCCATTTTTGAGCGTAACGTTTTGTAGCTCTGGGATAGGTGCGTCTACCAAAGGGGTAATTTCTTTTTGGCAACTAGTAGCTAGGAGTAGGGCTGTTGCTGCCAATAATAGGAAACTTTTCATGTTTTTGGTTTTTAAATTGTGATTAAGAGCATGTTTAAATTTATCTTAATTCATAATATGAAATCCCTTTTTCTA
>CAYOJF010000168.1:0-8543 GCA_964404215.1 uncultured Aureispira sp.
AAGCTGCAAATGCTTGATTTAGAATTTAATTTCTCCTTTTTTGAGTCATGATAGCTAAGGCTATCAAACCCAAAAAGAGGCTTATTTAATCCAAAATCAATTCATTTTCGCCCAAATCGTTGATTTTGAAGAACTTAATTCTTAAACATGCTCTAAAGAGTTGGTATACAAATAGCCCATAACTTACAATAATTCTAATTATGGGGGTACCTAATATTTCCCTTAGAGCCCGTTTGTTAGAACTCTTTTGGTAACACGTTAGCATTATCTTTCTATGGGTTTGCTACAATCAATGTTACCCTATTGTTTTTAGAAGTTAAAAAGATTATGTCTATCAACAAAAAAAATAGGCAGACAAAACTAGATTTCAGATGATTTCAATTTTTTATTTTTCACCCAAGCTCTTATCTTGTCTGCCTAAACATTAGTCATTGTATAGTATTTACTTCAATCCTATAACTTTGAAGTCTGTCCTTCTATTTTCTGCATGCTGTGTAGAAGAACAACGAACACCATCCTTACACTTATTGACTGGTAGAGTTTCTCCATACCCCTTGTATTTAAGTGTATATCGATTTACTCCTTTACTAATTAGATAATCATATACTGCTTTAGCTCGTTTTTCTGATAAATCCAAATTGTAAGAGGCACGTCCTCTTGAATCTGTGTGAGATCGAATTTCAACACTAATTTTATTATCCTTAAGCAATTGAATGATTTCCTGTAAGCCCCTAGAGTTTTTCATATCTAGTTTAGCCTTATCCAGTTCGTAATTGATATTATCTACTTTGATAACATCTCCTACCTTGAAGCCTTTTTGAGCAATTACCTTAAACTCGGTACGCCTATTGACTCCATGCTCTTCTTTAGAACACTTCACCCCATCCTTACAACGGTTCAGAATTTTGGACTCTCCATATCCTTTTGATTTTAGTCGACTTGTACTGACGCCTCTTTTTTCTAGATACTTCTTCACTGCTGCTGCTCTCTTTCCTGACAGTTCTTTATTGTAAGAAGCTGATCCAACTGCATCTGTATGAGCACCTATTTCGATTACCACATGTGGATGTTCTTTTAGGATATCAATCAGTTGCTTGAGGCCTGTCGCACTTCGACTATCAATATTCGAACTATTGCGTTCATAATAGATATTCGCTACTTCTATAACGTCTCCAATCGCATAATGTGACTTTCGAGTAGGTTTTTTAACCGTTTTGGAAGAAGAAGTTGTGGTTGCTCTTGGTGTTGGTTCTGTTTTTATGGTTTGGGCTACTACTGCTTCCGCATTTTGAGCTGGGGCTGGATTCATCATCACCTTTATTCCTCCTTGGGCATCTACTTCCCCCATAGCAATAACCTCTATACGACGATTAGCAGCATGCTCCTCTCTAGAACAATTGACATTATTTGTACAATTGTTGACTAAGAAATTTTCACCATATCCTGTATGCCTTATTCTAGCGGCACTAATTCCCCTAGATACTAAATGTCTAGATAAGGAAGCCGCTCTCCCCTTAGACAAACTCAAATTTTCGCTAGCAGAGCCTTTACTATCGGTATAACCATTGATCTGAATAGCAATTTTAGGATTGTCCACCATTCGCTGAATCAAGTAATTGACTGCACTACTATTCAAATTGACCAAGTTTCCACTATTGGAACGGAAATATTCATCTCCCAGTATGATTTTATCCCCAACTCTCATGCTTAACTTCTGCTGTGTCGCCACAGATTTTACTTGCTTAAATTTATATACATCTTCATTCCCTTCTCCTCCTGCTCGATTAGAAGTAAAATATCCTTCCTTTTTACCTGCATCAAATATCAGGTACAAATCATCTGCAGAGGAATTGATATTACTTCCCATATTTTGAACAGGAGACCAACCATAAGTACGTCTTGTTGTCATGAATAAATCCATTCCGCCATATCCCCAATGCCAATCAGAAGAAAAATAAAGGGTCCCATTTACATCCATAAATGGAGTCATTTCATTTCCTGGTGTATTAATACTAGCTCCCAAGTTTTGAGGACTTGTCCAACCTGTAGCTGTTCGGTAACTGACGTACAAATCATATCCTCCAAAACCACCCGCTCGATTAGAAGCATAGTACATTGCTGTTCCATTACTCGCAAAACAAGGGTGTCCCGTAGAAAAAGGTGCTTTGCTGTTAACATTAGCATTATAGGGAAAAAATACTTCTGAAGATCGATCCCAATCTTTGTCTGACTTAATTTGATAAGTATAAATATCCATCATCAAACCACTTCCTGCAATAGGGCGAATTCCATCCATAAAGTTATTGGAAGTGATCGCCACCATATTACGATTGGGCAAATAGCTCATGGGGGCGTCATTGATATCATTCCCAATATAACTACGCAGGGTTTTGGAGGTAGGAGCTCCTCCATCTGTGGAGGGCAATATTTTATAATGTTGATTAAACGCATCATTAGTCCATGAAACCTGCCCTCCTTTTTCGACAGCTACACTTCTAGCAGAGGCAAAGATGACTTCTTCCCCATAAAATGTAGGAGCGTAATCAGCACTTTTAGAGTTAATAGCATCGACTTTTGAAACAACAAAAGTTTCTGTAAGCGGGTTCTTGCCCAAAGAAATATCACAAGATTTCACGTAGTGATTACCCTTGGTTAGGTTAAATTTAGCATACTCCAAAAATTGTTTTTTTGCTATCGCATACTTTTGATTCATTTTAAGCGTCTGCCCATATTCAAAATGATACTTCCCATAATTTTCAAACTTAACTACACGACTAAACCAAACTTCTGCTTTTTTAGGAGCATTGGTGTAATAATAGCTCATCGCTAGATTAAGCATTGCCTCACTTTGATAAGGATCTTTAGCCAATACTTTTTCATACAAAGGAATTGCCTCCTTGAATAAGTAAGACTGATAATAAGTATTTGCTTGTGCCAAGTCAGCAAACTGTGCTGAAGATTGGTTTACACTAACAATAAATAAAACAATAACAACTAAAACTCTATGCATCATAATAGCAAAAAACAATTTATAAAAAAAGGTGAAAAAAATCAAGAGATTTATTTCACCTTATGAGTATATCTAAATCCCTCTTAGAGGTATTTTTTTAGGAATCTACTAGCCTAAAAACCAGAACTAGAGCGGGGCATAATGACATCTGTCATAAAAGTTTTTGAATAATTCATTCCTCTAGTACTAAAAGTTTTGGTCGTAGTAAAATAACCTTCTCTTTCTACTTTCAGAACATAAGAACAATTTGGTTTCAATACAAAATCATATCCTCCTGTGTATTCAGGATTTTTGATTTGCTGTTCTTCTCCACAACCATTGATTAAGGTTATAGTCGCATCAGCCAATGGTTCTCCTACCGTATTCTTGATCGTACCACTGACACTGAAATCAGGATCCTTCACCTTGATAGGAACATTGATAAATAACTCCGCTCCTGGTGCATAGCCTAATGTTGAAATATCTTTTTCAGTATCATCAAACTGATCCGAAGCTAATTTTAACTTACAACTACGCTCTAGTGGCAATGGAATAAATAGGCGTCCATCTACATTGGTAACATACTCTGTTTTGGAAGACAAGCATTCACTCACAACCACTACTCCTTCGAGTCCTTGTCCTGTAAACTTATCGAAAACCAATACTTCTGTCTGCAATCCTACTTTTTTGTATCCATATATATCCATTTTTCCTTTTCCTCCCTCTCTATTCGAAGCAAAATAACCAAAGGTACTGGTAGAATCTGTTACAAAGGATACATCATCTTTCATGGAATTGATAGGAGCTCCTAGATTAACAGCTGGAACCCATCTTCCTTTGTTGGATCTAGAGTAGTAGATGTCGAAACCACCTAATCCTGCTTGTCCATCAGATGAAAAATAGAGATAGTTATCTAAATCTACATGTGGATAAATTTCATCTCCTTCTGTATTGATCTCAGGACCTAAATTGACTGGCTTGCTCCAATCTCCTCCTTCGTTGTAACTCACATATAAGTCATATCCTCCAAATCCCCCAGGTACATCAGAGGCAAAATACATTTTGCCTCCATCCGCAGTGACACATGGAAAGGCCACAGAGTATTCTGCACTATTCACGCCTACTTTATTTCCAGTTATCGGTTGGCTCCATTGTTCACCAACTCTTTTTGCAATAGCGATCTGTGTATTTAGCGTATTAGCTGCTCGGTTAGCTTTACGGCTATTGGTACCATAGTGTGTATAATAAGCTGTCTGCTGCAACCCATCAAATGCAATAGGTCCATCATGATATTCTAGATTAAAACGATCACTAATATCTTGAGCAGCTCCATAGCTATAGCTACGAGTATCTTTATCTTGTAGAGCAGCCTCTACGTAATAAGAGCGAACGAATGGTTTAATCATCCAAGCTCCTCTGTAACCATTTACTTTATCTAGATTGCGGTCCGAACTAAAAACAATTCCATCTCCAAAAAAATTAGCCCCCAAATCATCATACGGTGTATTTAGGTTTGGTAATTCTACAATATCATACAATGCTCCTGCATTCATGTATTCTTGTCTCATTTCTGGCTTACAAGCATTTAGCAAATTATGTGCTCGGAGTTCTGCTCCTTCTAGCTCCTTGAATTGCTTGAAACTCTCTTTTGCTTCCTCTACTTTATCATTTGATAATTGGCAAAGTCCTAAATAAAATAACATAGAAGTAGGAGCTTCGGGATGTTGAGCTGCTTTGGCATACCAGTTTTCAGCTTTGATATAATTCCCTACTCTACGGTAACATTCTGCTATTTTGAACAACGGTTGTGGTTTGATTTCTTTAGCCAAAGCTTGCTCGTATAGTTCGATAGCTCCCGGGTAATCAAAATCTTTATATTTTTTATCGGCTTTACTAATCAGCGACCCTACTGATTGAGCGGTAGCGGACAATGTCATCAAACAGAAGATAGATAACAAAATAATTCTAGAATATACATTCATTAGTTATAGGCTTTACACATTCAAAAGTCTTATTTAGAACAAGGAGTTATCTTCGAGTTTAATTGCAAGCTCTTAGTATCTCGCCTTATCCACTACAAAAATAACTGCTTTTATGTTTATTTGCTAATCTAAATCAAGAAGTTATATAAAAATATTTAGTCTTCCATCTTATTCAAATAGCAAAAAGGTCTCTCTTTCGGAAAAGAGAGACCTTTTGGAATAGAAGTGATCCCGCTGGGATTCGAACCCAGGACCCTTTGATTAAAAGTCAAATGCTCTACCAACTGAGCTACGGAATCAACACTTTTAGTAATATACTATTTACTTTTTATTCTTATTTACCTTTTGTGATCCCGCTGGGATTCGAACCCAGGACCCTTTGATTAAAAGTCAAATGCTCTACCAACTGAGCTACGGAATCAACCTGATGCAAATAGTATTCTTTCTAAAAGCGATTGCAAATATAAGGATTAAAAACCTAATTCCAAATATTTCTTTATTTTTATTGAAATAATTTTCAATAAATTTTGAAACTTACTGAACAATGAGGCCTTTTGCCATCAAACTATAGTCTACTTGTGCCTCTGTAATAGCAGCAACTTCTTCCTCTGATTTCCCTGCATCTTTAGCGATAGCTTGTAACTCTGCTACTGTTTTTTCTTCGCCATAAGCATTTCCTTTCACTACTACCTTTTTACCAATAATAGTTTGGTCAACCAAAAAGTCATGATTGGTATTGACAAACATTTCTACCCCTTCTTCATTTTTGATTCTCAACCAACAACCAGCTGCCTTACAAACTTCCGATACGGTCCCTGCTACCTTAGCATCCAATGCCTTGACTACATTTCCTTCTCCTAGGTCCAAATCTTGTGTTTCTTCTCCTTTAGCTAATTTATCAGCTACTTCATTGAGCATTAAAGCCCCTTCTGCTGTAATATCTTCACCATAGTGAATCCCATCTTTAGATTTTGGTTCTTCTCCACCATGATCGTGAGCATGGTCATGTCCTTCGTGACTATGGTCGTGAGCATGAGCTTCTGTATTATCTGTTGCTGCTGTCTCAGTAGTTGGCTGTTCGCTTCCACAAGCTGCTAAAGCATATGCCAAAAACATTAAATAAATGATACGCATGATATTTATGTTTTATAATTTCCTAATTGGTTGTTTGAGATGTATTCTACTCTATTCTGTTGCCCAAAGATAAAAGAACTTATGTAGATTACAGAGCGAGTCTTCTTAAATAATTGTAAAATCTAGTCATTTTTACAAAACTGCATCTACAAGAGCAGGTTTAAGAATTAACTTCAAGCTGAAAATGCTTGATTTAAAACTTAATTTTTAAACCTCCTCTAATGAGAAATATACTCTAAGAGCATGTTTAAAATTATGTTTTTCAATAATATGAGTAGCATTTTTTTGCTAATTGAGACTCATTTTTGAATGAATAGCCTTAGCTATTGATGAAAAAATAGACGACCTGTCCCCAATTTACTTGGGGAAAAGTAGTGAAAAAAGGGATTTCATATTATGAACTTAGATAAATTTAAACATACTCTAATCACATTGTCCAAAGCCAAGTTTTTTGCACAGCTTCGTCAACTTACCTAATCCTACCGCACTATAGCAATTACCGTTTTCTACATTTGCCTGAGCACCAACTTCGACTGATGCTTTCTGATGTCCGCATTCCAGACAAATGCTAATGTGTGCAGCGACTTCTTTTTCCTTATAAAAAACAACTCCAAATCGAGGTAAAAAACATTGCCCACAATCTTTTGCCCCATAAGTTTCTGCACTGTTAATCGTTTGCAAAAAATCACGGGTATTCTCCTCCGTCAATTCTTTTTGCTTTTTGATGGTTTTATTGAGCTTCCCATTTTCTAAAACAATTGCTTGTCCATTCAAGTCTTCAAAATGATAGGCTATCGCTTTGTCATAATCAACATCAGGGAAAATACCTCCCAGTTCTGCCCCTCCTTCCGCTAATGGGTTAAAACAGCTCGTATGGTAAATCAAAATACATCCCAGTATAAAAACCCATTTATTCCAGCCTAATTTTCTTTGTGACATAACGATCTTTTGTTCTGATTTGCAACCAATAATTCCCTTCTGGTAGCCTATTGAAATCTAGTTGTATTTGAGGGGCTAATGAAACTACTTTAGTATAAACAAGTTGTCCCAAACTATTGAATACACTCAAATCAACCAGTTCTCCTAAAGATAATGGATTCTGGATAGTTGTTTGTAAATAGACCTGTTTATTTTGACTAGGGTTAGGGTATACACTCCACTCTAAAGTAGCTTCATCAATTTTAGTAATCGAAGACCCAAAGGTAATATTAGTCGTATCTACAGTACTACATCCATAGTAGTCTGTTACCGTCACTACATAATCTCCTACAGTCAAATTGCTTTGATTCGCATCTGTAGAACCATCATTCCAATCATACCTAAACTGTGTTAGATTGCCACTAACCATAGTAACTACCTCCCCATCTGCACTGACACTAGTAGACGCATTGGTTACCTGTTTGGCTATAGTAGGATTCTCTAGTACTCGAATGGTCAGAAGCTGTCTTACATTCTGAGCACAACTATCAGCATCTATATTAGCAGTGACTTCATACTGTAATACGGTCCCCCCAGTCAAAGCTGGTAAACTTACAGTGGGATTACTAATACTATCATTACTAACCACTAATGTAGTATCTGTATTTCCATAAGGGCTCCATTTAATATTAGATAAACTCCCTGTACCAGTCACTCCTAGCTGTAGCGTTTGTGGGCTATTAGCACAGATAATGTCTTGACTAGCACTTACTTTCAGAAAATGAGGAAAAGTAATAAACTGCGCCACTCGTCTACTCTCAAAAGGACAAGCTTCATCCGTTAATCCAATTTGGATGATCGTTCGTTCAATAGTGTTAGGATTCATCAAAGGGACAGGCGTAGCAATATTAATCATCAATTCTATGGAATCTGACTGTATTACTTGTCTAAAAAGGCTAACATTGCCACTACCCAATACACTATTAACATTTGTATTACTAGCATCTAATTGGACACTATCTCCATTCCAATCTCGAACGCCTGTTTTGAACACTAAAGAATTAGGACAGCCAATAAAAGCTTTTTGCTGGTCGTCATATTGCACACTCGCATTTCCGATTATACTCGTCTCCCCGATTGCCAGACTGGCATTACTACAAAAATTATTGGACTGTATGTCCAATTCACGAATGGTACTGGCTACGATTTTGCCTTGATGATATTTATCAGCTTTGATCACAAAAGCTGCCACTTGGCTCTGTCCTCCTCTTGGCGTGAACGTTAATTGTCCTGTTGTTTCATCTAGTACAAAACTAGTCCCTGTCGCTACAGAAAGCGGTTGACTAGCAGAAAGTCCTGTCTGAAAATTAATCGGAGTTCCATTGTTATCTTTAGGAGCTACCAAACTATAGCGAATGGTATCACCTTCCCAATCAAAAGCTCCCATATCTTTAGTGTATTGCTCTCCTGCACAAGCATACAACATCGGAGCATTTCTAAAAGCAGGACTGTGATAACAA
>CAYOJF010000169.1:0-8540 GCA_964404215.1 uncultured Aureispira sp.
CAACCCCAGTAAAAGTACCTCCAAAGACATCAATAGTATCTTGAATAGGAACATGAATAGGATTGGAAAAACGTCCAGAACACCTATCAAAGTCAAAAATATCCAAATCATTGTCATAATCATACCGAGCATAAGTCATTCCATCTGGCGAGAAGGTAGATTGTCCCAACCAAGTTGTAAAACCATCCCGATTATTATTGCCAATATATTGTTTATGTTCAAGTGTAATGGTGTCATTGGCAACTAAAAATATATAAAAACCATTGGACCAAGCCATGTGTTGTATAATCCACCAGTCTTTACCATTGCCATGTTTGACTGCTTGTAATTGTCCAGATCCAATGCTGTCAGAAGCAAGCAGTCTATTTTTTGTTTCCACTCGTCCTAGGCTATTATTTGTATTCATATCTACGATAGTGTAGTATAACTTCTCCGCCATGCCTAATTGCTCAGAAACATAAGAAATAGAATGATGAGGTATTAAGTAATGATTGTCGGACAAGGGGATTGTAAGAATAGAATGATGAAGAGCATAACCATTTGGTCTGTTATCATTAGCGGCACGCCCAGGGTTTAAACTATCTCCATTTTGCATTAATTGATAATTCTTATTCTTAATCTGAATTCCATTGGTATAGAAAATAAGGTTGCCTGTGCTGTCAGATGTAGTAGTAGTAGTTCTAGTCATAGGTAGATTGCGTTTGACAGAATCAACGAAAAGAAGATTATTAGAGAAGTCTAATAAGGTACTATTTAATGTGCTGTTTTGAGGTCCAATCATCCATAAATTATCATGTTGTTGGGCATTTACTTGAAAAACAGACAGCACTACGAGTAGTGCTGTCTGTAAAATTATATGTGCTTTCATGTATTAGTTTTTAATGACAGAAAAAGCTTGTTGATATACTTTTTCTTGGTGTTTAATTTCTATGAAATAGATTCCATCAATTAACCGCTCTGTTGGTATCTGAATAAACTGTAATTCTTCGTCTAGTGTTTGTTGCTGAATCAACTGACCAATGCTATTATAGATGGTGATATTAGAGCCTTCTAGCAATAATTCATTACTCTGAATATTAAGTACAGCACTAGTTGGGTTAGGAAATAGTTTGACAGTCCATTCGGTAAGAATAAAGCTTTCCTCTTCGGTTAGTTGTTCTACTTTTGCTTGAGTATTGTCACAGTCAAAGTTTAAGTAGTCTACATCATTGGTCATAGAAAGTAGTGCCTGTGCATGGTGTACTGCTGGACCTCCTTCGGCAGGACAATAACTAGCAATGAGACGAAGGGTATTCAATTGATTATTGTCAAAATCATTGATGCCTTTTTCTAGCGTATTGATATAAATATCATTGACTTGTTTTTCTAACTCCTCATGCAGTACAGGCGTCACAAAGCTATTATTGGTCGCTTGGATAGGTAATAATGCTGCTTGTTGTGTCGCTTGCAAGTTGGCTAAGAATAAATCATGTTGTTCGATAATGATATTAAAATCAGTAGCCAGAGCCATACGCAGAGCACAAACACTATTAGAATAATTGTTACATAACATAGAATCTAGACAAGCAAGTGTATCAGTGTAATATTGATAATGCTGTACAAAGCTATCCATCTGTATAGAGTCGGCGGTACTCCATTCAAAGACTTGTGTTTGATCCTTTTCGATTGCATCAAAATGACCAATACAACTGTTTTGGTGTATGCTTGTAAAATAATAAAATGATAGGGGGTACACCTCACTATCACCGCATAATCTGAAAACTTTCCCTAATCAACTGCCCTTCCACCCAGATAGATATAAAATAAGTACCTACGGCTAGGGTATGCGTATCCAAGTCCAGTTCTTGCTGTTGTAGGTGGTCTTGTTGTAGGATTACCCTTCCTAGAGCATCATAGACGAGCAGCTGCTGTATAGGCTGCTTGGCTTGTAGGTGAAGTAGATCACTAGTAGGGTTAGGGAATAGTGTAATATCATACGAAGTCGTAGCTACTCTTGGGGCTGTACTCATCACGAGTGTATCACAGGGGCTGCCTGCTAGGGGAGGCGTGCGGTAGTGGGGATGATTGGGCGTAAAAAAGCCATTGACATAGCCAATGTCAATAATGTTTTGTTGGACATTACAGGCAGTGCCGCCTCTATCAGGATCATCAATAATATGAATAGAGGAAGTGTTGGGAGCAACAATATAAATTTTGTTGTCAGGAGCGAGTTGAGAATAACAAAAATGAGCCTTATTGGCAGGGAATAAATAGTAATAAGAAGTATCTACAGTAGCAATGGTGTCCATCGTGCTAGCAATATTAGTAGCAGATAAATCAAATTGATAGAGTTTTTTCCAAGAACTGAGGTATAGATACTGTCCACTAGGAGAGATAGCAGTACCTCCAGGAGCACGATTATTATTCGAGTCATCTTGGATAGGAATATGGATAGGATTACTCAATAATCCAGAACACCGATCAAAGTCAAAAATATCTAAGTCATTGAGATAATCATAGCGGACATATCTATCCCCTTGTGGAGAAAAGACACATTGTCCTGTCCATTCTGCTCCACCACTAAGTTGAGGAATACCAATATATTGTTCATGGGCTAATGTAATAGAGTCACTGACTAATAAAGTATAATAACCATTGGATTGGGCTTTGGAATAAATAAGCCACCAATCTCTACCATTGGCGTGCTTGACAGCATGCACTTGACCTTTACATAAGCTATCAGAGAGTAAAATTTGATTTTTTTGTATTACACTGCCCAGACCATTGTTGGCATTCATATCTATTAGAGTATAATATAAATGTTCGCCAAATCCTGCTATGTCGGATGCATAAGTGATGGAATGATGGAAAAGGTAGTATAGGTTAGTTTGTACGGGATTAGGAAGAATAATCATACTGCTACTAGAAGGATACCCACCAATTCTGAAATCATTAGCAATTTGACCAGGGTTGAGGCTATCCCCATTCTGCATCACTTGATGCTGAGCATTATTTATCCAAATTCCATTGGTGTAAAAAAGTAAATTTCCACTACTGTCAGAGATAGAAGTCATAACACGTCCCGCTTCCATTCCTGATTTAGTTATGGTATCTATACTAAATCCATTACTATGAAATTCTATTTTAGCAGAAGGGTCATCATTGCCCATGAACCAAATATTATCATGTTTTTGAGCAAATG
Organism: uncultured Aureispira sp.; assembly: GCA_964404215.1. GTDB lineage: Bacteria > Bacteroidota > Bacteroidia > Chitinophagales > Saprospiraceae > Aureispira. The sequence continues at coordinate 3,182 of CAYOJF010000169.1, forward strand.
AATTGTACTGTAATAAGAGTATTATATATATATAATGGTACTTCATAACTAATAGTATAAAAAGCCTCTTTAAACCTATTTAGGTTCAAAAGAGGCTTGTGGAATTATTTGATGACGATAAAAGGCTTGGTAATTAGCTGATCTCCATTTTTTAATCTCATGATATATACTCCGTCTGTCAGAGTGTTAACATCAATAGTAGTACTCTTGAAATTCTCAAAATTGTCAGTAACTAGTATTTGTTGCCCTACAGTATTATAGATTTCAATAGTCGTACTACCCATTAGAATTTGGTTACTACTTATCGTAAGGTCTTTTTCCGTAGGATTAGGATAGAGTTCGACTACTAGCAATTCTAAGGTATTATTTGATAGGTTATCATTTACAATTTTAGCTTGTTCATTAATACAATCAAAATTAAGAAAATCAACATTCTCTACCATAGACAATAGAGCTTGGGCTTGATGTACAGCGGCCCCACCCTCAGCAGGACAATAAGCAGCAATTAATCGAAGAGTATTGAGCTGAGTATTGTTGAAGTTGTTAATGCCTTGTGCTAAAGTATTCATGTAAATAGTATTAACCTGTTTCTCTAGTTCCTCGTGTAGAGCTGCGGTGACAAATCCACTATTGATATTACAGATAGGAGTAATATCAGCTTGTTGTTGTATTTGAATTTGCTGAATTAATAGTTCGGACTGCTCCAAGGTATTTGCGAAGTCAATAGCAAGTAATTTTCGTTGACTGGCTAGACTATTAGTGAAGTTTATCCCTAAAATAGAATCTAAACTAACCAATGTATCTGAATAATGATGACAAACTTGATTTAGACTGTCGAGTAGGATAGAATCAGTAGTATTCATCTCAAAAGCATCACTTACTTGTTGGCTAATAGCATCAAAATGACCAATGCAACTGTTCTGACAAGTATTGATAAAACTTTGGAAAATTCCACTAGTAGGAGTATTGGAGTTAATTAAATTATTAAAGAGATTTCTTTGTCCCGTATAACTCACAGTAAGATTGTAACTACTACTCAAGGTGTCTCCATTTACAATAGCTGTATCTAAAGTACTTAGGCTATTGAAATTAGATGCATTATTGTTAGCTCTAGCTAATAAAGGAGAATTACAAATTTGTAGAGGTGCATTACAATCAAAGGTATTTCCCCCAGGTTGTATTCTAAACCAGTTAGGGGCTAGGGAAACTCCAAAATTATTAGGAATTAGGTTAGCTTGTCCATCTACTATAAATTCAGAAGCTTGCACACCTATATTGTTGAAGTTCATAGCATCTTCATTGGCGTTACCAGTCCACCTATTACCTTGGTCTGTCTGTCTACCTATTACAGCAGAGCTACTGATTAATAATCCAGTTTCGTGTCTATCAAATCGATTCCCTTTAAAATCTATATCATTCAATCCATCAAAAAATACCCCAGTAGTCATATTATCCAGTACATTGCACTCCCAAGTTCCCCCTCTAGCGATAGAGCCGACGATACCAAAGTTACGGGCATTGCGAAGATTGCGACGGTTACCCTCTATGCGGTTGCAGCTCAGGTTGATTTCACTATCAAATACCCCTATTCCTGCTCTATTGGCAGTGGTGCCATTGAGTGTAATATCATTGTCAACAATTACTGCGGCTTTATCAGGACGGAATCCTGTAATCGTGATACCAAACTGCCCATCTCTAGGCAAAATATCATTTCCAGACACTTGTAGACTATACGGAAAAGCAGGATTGGAGGTCAGTTGGATACCTGCTCTAAATTGATTGGCGGTAGTGGTGTTATTGACCACGATATTATTGCCATCAATCAAGACATCTGTCCCAAATCCATTATCAAAAAGCCCTATACCGACCCCTTCGAGGCGATTCATACTATTGCTTTTGATGCTGATGGTACTATTGAAGCAGCTAATGCCACGGATACCAAATCGAGCCATTCTATTGAAGTCAGCCCAGATAACTCGAGTATGACCTCCTCTGCTGGATACCCCTACATCACATCTATTGAAAGAGGTTAAGGTCTGATTAGGATTGTTGAGTGTCCCCTCAAACTCAACCGAATGGTTTCCACCTTTGGTTTGTAGGTAGATTCCACAACCATGAAACTCTAGCGTAGGAGGATAACAGGCATAACATTCTGTAATCTGATTGAAGTGACAACTGTTGGTTTTGAGGTTACTTCTAAATAGGACGATTCCTGCTACTAGTCGACGGAAGTCATTGGTGGCAGTGGCGTCGTTGAGGTTGATCGCTCCTGTGTTCCAAGCAACTATACCTGCCAGTCCTGGTTTTAGGAAAGTTGGGGTAGCGGCTGTAGGGCTAACCAAAATCGTGTTTTGGCGACTGTCCAGCATAGGCGTACCTTGCATCCCCACGAAGTTAGACGGAATATTGCGACTCGTGAAGGTATTTTCACGGAAAGCTCCTATACCCACTACATTTCCCTTAGGGTTAGGTGGGATATAGATCCCAATGAAGTTGCCACTAAAGGTAGTATTGGTGATTTGTTTGAGCAAGCTACCACTATTGGCCTGTATACCATATTGAGCATCAAAGATATTGGTACCATTACTGGTCAGTATGCCACCGCCATCTTCTATCAGAATACGATGCCACATACAGCCATTACATCCGCCTCGTACTGTTGTGTTGTCTAGGTTAAGAGAGCTGCCATTAGGCACTATAATCTCTGCCCCTGGCTGCATGTATATGGTAGAGTTGACAAAGCTGTAAGGATTGTCTACTATCCAAGTCCCTGCTATGACTACTGTCTGACTGGTCGTAGTCGCTGCGGTAAATGGTAATAGCGTTCCTGCCTGAATAGCCGTCGAAAAATTGACGGCATTGGTAATGACGGGAGCACAGTTGATGGCAGCCGTATCGCGTACTCTTACCCCAACACTGTCTAGGACAAGCGTATTGGGACGATTGATGACAAGAGCCGTAGCCGTATTCCAGTATCTAAAGTTGCGGCGACATCTAGCCATACCAATCACTCGTACACTGATATCAAAGGTCTGTGTAACCCCACCACCCAATAAGGTAGTCGTACTCAAAATGCGAGTAGTCGGGTCATAGGTCAATCCACCTACACTCAGCAGTTGTAATCCTACAGGCAGGGTATCAATGACTTGTACATTGACACTAGACTGACAGTTGTTGGTGACATCTATGGTGTAGTTGAAGGTGCTGTTAGGAGCAACATTGTTGTTGCTAGCTGTTTTGCGAATCGTCAGCGGATTAGGAGCGGGAACAATACTGTCACAGGCCGTTAGGCTACACCCATTGGCATCTGTCAATGTTAGGCAATAGGTGCCCACAGAGAGATTGGATAGGGTATCGGTTGTTCCTCTGGTAGACCAAGTGTAAGTGTAGGGGAGTGTTCCTCCAGTAGCATTGGCTACTATTTGTCCACCGTTATTCCCACTATTGCAGTCAAGACCTGTAGCCACTAGATTGAGCTGAATAGGCGTAGGACTATTTACCGTATAGGTCGTGGTTTCTACACAACCATTGGCATCTGTTAGTGTCAGGGTGTAGGTGCCTGCGGTTAGGTTGGTGATTTTAGAAATCGTCTGTCCGCTAGACCATTGATTAAATAGCATCCTTATGCGTTTTATTGACACCTTAATTAGAGAAAATTGAGGTTTTAAACTTATTTTTTGGAAGGTTTTTCTTTGATGAGGTAGTGTTTATCCCAGTCCTTTTTAATAGGTGTTGTATAATTTATATAAAATCTTTCATTAAAGACTTTTTGGTCTTCCTGCTCTAGTTGAGAATAGAAATTGTGAGATACTTTTGTGTTAGCAAAAGATGTATCTTGTAAGTAAATTTTTTTGAGATTAATATTTCTTAAATCAGCATTATTTAAATCAGCATTTCTCAAGTCAGTATCATGAAAAGTAGCCATTCTAAAGTCAGTATTTCTTAAATCTGAGCTGTGTAAACAAGCACTGGTTAAATTAGTACCACATAAAGCAGAGTTTCTTAAATTCGCATCACTTAAATCGACACCCATTAATTTAGTATTGCTAAGGTTGGCATTGTTTAAATCAGTACTACTTAAATTAGTCTCAATTAAAGTAGCATACTTCAAACTTACGTTGTTCAAATAAGAATGACTTAGATTGATCCTATTCAAATTAATTCCGTTTAAGTTAGAATAACTTAAGTTAAGTTTGTAGAGTGAGTTAGAGTGAGTTTTTAGAAAATTCGTCAATATAAATTGATACTTTCTAACGTTTGTATTAGTGGGGATAATTTGCTTTGTACAATCTAATACATTCAAAATAAACCAACATCCATTAGCGGTATGTTGAGCTTTATCTGTGGGTAATATTTTTTCATCAGTATTATAGCTATATAGGAATTGATTATCCAAAAAATAGGGGAGGAGTTCTTCTATTCTATTGGCTAATTCTTCTTTTTTTTGAGTGTCGTCATCTGTTTCTATAATCTCTCGTAGTAGAGATAGCATAGAAGGACTCAAGTGTTTAGCAGAGAATAAATCAGAAAAGAGTTTAAGAGCTTCCGTCTCGTTTAACTTGTACCTTTTTTTCTTCTTATCTAATAGTGCTTCCCAGATATACTCAGCAGCTAGATACTCTTGCAGAGATTTGTGTAGAAATTCTATCGCATTATTGGAGCGTTCTTCTACTTCATCGGCTTGATGCTTCTTTGTATTTTGGAAATAGAAAGCGACTAATAGATCTTTGAGTGCTTCTTGCTCTTCTTCTTTTGTGTTAATATGATTTTTAACCTCTTTAGTAGTCTCTAGTTGACTCAAGGTTTTTCGATTGATATACTCGAAATCACTGGTATAAATGGTATAAGCAATCTCTCTCAACCAATCAATATAGGTCTCTTTATAGTCCACTAAATTTTGGAATTTTTTCAACGGTCCATCGTCTTGTGCCCAACTTCTCTCTAATAAATTATCAAAGAGTTGTTCATAGATAGCAGTACGATTTAGCCCATCTTTGATTTCTACTTCTGATTTAGCGACTAGATGCAGGAGTATAGGTTGTTCAATTAGTTCTTTGACATGTCGGAGATTTGAAGCTTTATGGATTTGATTAAGCATGGCTATAGTCAGCTTACTTTGAGGGTAAGCTTCGTTATACTTTTGCAACCAAGTTTGTTGTTGTTGGAGTGTAGTCACGCCTAGTTTCAGAACAGTAGATAGTTTTTTATTAATAGAGTTGATTTGCAAGTAATTGTATCGAGCAGTAATAATAATGGAGAGAGAAGGGTGGTTTTTGATCGCTTGTTCTAGTTGGTGATAGAAATCTTTAAGTTGATTTTTACTAATACCATTACTCATGTATAGCTCATCCAATCCATC
>CAYOJF010000170.1:0-7809 GCA_964404215.1 uncultured Aureispira sp.
TATACAGTCTCTAGTGTTTTTTCAACTGCATTATTGATATTCCAATCACCTTCAATCATACGATGTATATAACACTTGTCGGCTTCTTGGAGTAGGGTATTTTTCTGTTCAGCAGTAATATCTCCATCAATATGAATAGCTACATTTACTGTAGTAGTCAAATGTCCTCCGTTTCCTCTTTTGACACTCATAGACAAATCTGCATCTACATCATTAATGAGATGATCCCATTTGTTTTTTCGAGCGATATAGCGTACTGTGGCTACTTTGCACATAGCTAAACTAGATAAAATGAAATCTTCAGGAGAAAACCCTAAATCTGTTCCTTTACTCTTGATTGGTTCATCACCAACTACAGCGTGCTTGCCGTTAGTAATCAAACTTTGATACCCTGTTGGTAAGTTTTTGATATTAATATTGGTTGCCATGGTTTTCTTTTTAATTGTTGTTAAATACACTGTAAAAACATTCACTTACTTAATTTACAGTGTACTAAATGGTAATATTTGAGTGAAGCAGTGAAGGAGCTTTTCAACTACAGATAGACAAAAGATTAGTCATATTCTACCTTAGAACCTAACAGTCTCGCCTTCAGTAGTCTATACTCTTACTAGCGGACGCTATATTTTTTGATTCTACTTTCTATAGCTGATTCGGCTTGGTAGCCCAATAGTTTTTCTTTGATAGATAATTTATGAACAAAGAATAGGGCAGGAATACTTCTGACATCAAACTTCTGAGCGATAGCTTGATTTTTATCAATATTTATTTTTACTATTTCGAAGTTTTCTGCATGCTTTTTGGCTAGCTTTTCTACTGTTGGTAGTAGTGCTTGGCAAGGGCCACACCAGTCTGCATAAAAGTCTAATAAGACGGGTTTATCTTGATTAACGATTTCGTTAAACTCTTTGACGCTTTTGATCTCTTTCATGATTCGCTATATTTTAGTATGATGAAAATGGCTAAAAAAGTAAGTAGCTCATTTCTTATATTTGATTAACTTGATAATACAAATATAGCGTATGAAATAGGGGGGAAGTAGGCTAATATTCCTTGCTAGTTGGCAATTTTTCCCTTAGTGCCTTTTTCTTTAAATTCAGAAGGGGAAATGCCTTCATTTTTCTTGAAAAAACGACTGAAAGCTTGGATATCATTGAATCCTAAGTCGTAGCCAATATCAGAAATATTAGCATCAGTATGGTGCAACAAACGACGGGCTTCTATCATTTTTCGATTATGAATAAGCTCTAGAGGCGTTTTGCTACCTACTTTTTTGAATACATTAGAGAGTGTTTTAGGAGATTTGTAGAGCAAATCAGCATATTCTCCTACAGTATGTTTTTCACGAAAGTGTTGTTCTACCAAAAAATTGAATTGACGAATGATGTCTACCTGGGCTTGATTAATTTGGTTCAAGCTATTTTGCTGTTTATAAATACGGGTACAGAGTATCAAGATACGTTTGAGCATCATCTGGAGCATCTCTAATTGCAAGTTGTCAGTAGAGCTCATTTCTATACAGAGCATTTCCCAAACAGTAGTAATAATACTGGCATCTTTTTCTGTAAGTTGCATCCTAGGAACATTAGCAGAACCAAAGTAAAGTACTCCTCTACAACCTACTTCGCTATCATGGTTGACGACACAATAAAATGGACGATTGAATTTAAGTAGTTTTAGTCCATTGATTTCGTGGGTAATAAATTTATGAAACTCGGTCAAGCAAACGATTTGATCGGTATCAAAAGTATAAGTTACCCCATCTATAGTCATTCTATTACCATCTGAGACAAACCATAGGAGCAATAATTGACCATTTTCTGTTGTGTTGAGAATAGTACAGTCATGTGTTTCTACTTCTGTTACTTCAAAGTATTCGTTTGTTTTACCAGTATATTTCATTGATCTCTTGCGTTCTGATTTTTGATTGAAACAACTTCTACATTCTTGGTTCCATTAAGCTGAATTTATAGAGGGGCTTAAATATCTCCTAATACAGTACTATCAGGGTAGACTTCTTCTATTTCTTCTGTTGTTTCTTCATTGGTCTGAGAGACTAGAAAACCTCAAAACAAAATTAGAATAGAGGCTAAAATTAGACTAACCGAAAAAGATGCACCATCAATCACTACTCCAATAAGAGCAGTGAGTAATGGTGTGGTATATATATAAGTACTTACGATAGAGGCATCGAGTATTTTGAGCGAAAAAGTATTGAGTAAAAATGTAATGAATGTAATACAAATAAGAATAAAACCAAGTGCAATCCAAACATTAGGTGTAAATTTTGCCCACTGAATTTGTGTCAGACCTAACCCCCAAACCGGTAATAAATATAACATACCAAAAGCAAATAGCCATTTGAGAATGGTAAGTGGGTGGTATTTCTGGAGTAATGGGCGAATAAGTGTCAGATAAACAGCATAGGCTCCAGCACTAACCGCTACTAGCAAGTTTCCTAGTAGGGGATTAGTTGGTTCTGCCCCTAAGCCAGTATCTCCCATAATTAGTATGATTCCACCGACAGAAGCAATTAAGACTCCAACGAGTTTGCCAACTTCAATCTCTCCTCTAATCACAATAGCAAAAAGAATTAGGAACAATGGGGAAGTTAATGTCAATAACGAAGCATTGACAGGAGTAGTCATATTTAGTCCTGTGAAAAAGAGAACATTACTAACCGTAATACCAAAAAGAGAACAGGCTGCAAGTAATAGTAGATCTTTTGTTTCAACTTTTTCGCGTACGAGTATGAGTTGTGCAGTACCAAAGATGATGGTTGCAAAAATGGCTCGCAATAAGGTCAACTGAAAAGGAGAGATAAAATCTGAGGCATCAGAAGCAACAATATAACTTCCTGCGTACAAAGCAGATTCTACAATAAGACACAAATGGGCTACAAATTCTTTTTTCATAAGAGAAGACTAATCAGTTTTTAACAACTTCTATTTCTGACCAAAAAGAAAAGATTAGTCAGGATTGGACTCAAAAATAATAAAAACAACCCACTTGAATGCATCATTGACATAAAAAAGCCAAATGCCTCTTCCTACCAAGACATTTGACCGAGCAATAGCTAAATGGTTGATTTAGCATTCGTTGAAGTTGTTTGAAATTAGAGGCTATTTAGAGTCCCTAATTAATAGACATGATTACGAAACTATTCGTAATCATGCCTAATGATTCAAACAGCTTGATTAGTTTTCTATACTGGTATAATGTAATAGAAAGAAAAGGTTACGAATAGAACGGCTCTTAAAATTAATTTATATTGCTTATTATTGCAATACTTGCTATTGGATAGGAGAACTAATCTGATAGAATAATTGTTATTTAAGTAGACGTATCTTTAGTATTAGAAAAGAAAAAAATTGAGTAAAGAGCCAACAAAAATAGAAACAGGAAGTCTTCTGATTGCAGAGCCATACATGTTAGACTTGAACTTCCGAAGAGGAGTGGTTTTGATTTGTAATCATGAACCAGATGGCACCCTTGGGTTTGTACTCAATAAGCCTATCGAAATGAATATCACAGATCTCATTGCTACTTTTCCAGCCTTTGAGAGCGAAGTTTATTATGGAGGACCACTACAAACAGATACTATCCACTATTTACACACCAAAGGTGATTTATTGGATAATAGTGTTCCTGTATTGCCTGGCGTACACTGGGGAGGTGATTTCGAACAATTGAAAATTGCGATTGAATCTGGTGAAATCCAACCCGATGATATTCGATTTTATGTTGGTTTTGCGGGATGGGATGAAGGGCAACTCGAAGAAGAACAACGTTATGCCTCATGGATGGTGGTCCCAGGGGAGCAGCAATATATATTGGGTAAAGACTGGAAAACACTCTGGAAGACAGTATTGGAAGGAGGGAAAGATACGTATGAGGTTATCGGACAAATGGATGTACCTAACTTTAATTAACAACTAGTAGATGGTACTTAGTCCCAGTCCTCTTCTATGAATTTAGGAGCAGGCGGCGGCGGCGGCGGTGATAACAATTTCCTAAAAATAGACTTTAGTTCATATCCTTCAGGTGGAGGCTGAATATTATTTTGGGTGAAATAATTTGATTCCTCTTCGTAAGAGTGATTTGACATCGCTTTATACGTTACCGTATAATTCAAAGAACCATCTGTGTTGAAATAAGACCAATCATTATGTTTTTCTCCGTGAAGATAATAACCGGTTGTTTTTAATTTTCCATCAGGATAATAGGTGATATAACGTCCATTTTTTTTCCCAGCAGTATAGATTTTATTAGTTTTGAAAGTCCCATTATCATAGTAGGTAGTCACTTGACCATGTACTAGTCCATCTTGAAATGAGCTAATCTTTCGAATACGACCATTTTTGTGATATTTCAATCCAAAAAATATTTTTTCTTTTTTCGAATTAACGAGATTATACTCATCAAGCCGCTTTCCTTTATTTTTATAAATTTCTACTGTAGTAATTTCCGTTTCAATATTATAGGTTTCTATTCGATTTAGGTGTTCCCATTGATCAAAAAATAAGCATTGTAGAATTTTTAGAGAATCATCATAAGCACATTTTTTTTCTAACTTATTAGTGGTCTTTACTAGGTCAAAATTTTTGTCAAGCAGTATAGTGGCTATACTATCGTTTGTTTGTATCTCTTCAAAGAAAGCTTTTTCATAACCGTTGAGATAATAAGTGGAGTCGATGGCAAACGAGTAGTGCAAGTTGAAGTAAAGCCCCTGTTTTAAATCATATTTATAGGATGCTCTTTCATTTAATTTGCCCATTCTATCATAATACAGTGCCGTTCCGTTCTTGACTCCTTGAGTATACGAAATAGCACTTTGGAGTAGCCTTGTATTGGTATGGTAGGATAGGGCAGTGCCCTCTTTTAATCCATCTTTATAGGGTGTTTTTGTCAATAAATAACCTTCTACACTATATATTTTTTCAAAACCATTTTTCTTGCCATTGCGATATTGTGTTTCTGAATATTTAGAGCCATCAAAATTATAAATTACTTCAAGACCTTCTTTCTTATCATTTTTATAAAAGACTTTGGTATACAAGTGTTTATTATGATAATGATAAATATATTCCCAGCCATTTTTCATACCCTTATCAAAGGTAACTTGGTTACATAAAACAGTATCTTTCCCATATACATAAGACTTAATCACCCCATCAGGCTTACCATTTTTATAAGAGGCTGTATTTGTCAATCTCCCTGTTGGATCAAATACCTTCCAGTCTCCGTCTAGTACGTACGATGGAATTTCGTATATATTGAACTGGTTTAGTCGATTCCATGTCCTATCAGATGCTACATCGACGGAAAAAAAATTAAAATTGGTATGTGGTACTTTTCGATATTTGCCTATTGCTTTTAGCTTTTTATTTTCATAGTAATAAAAGGCCGAGTCGACTCGTACACCACCCTCAAATTTCAATTGACTAGCAAGAATGCCTGTCGGATAGTAGGAAAGACAGGTACTATCTAACCGGTTCTCCTTATAATAGAGCTTCATTTTAAGTTGACCATTTTCATAATAGTACTGCCAAAGTCCATGTCTGTATTTATCATTCCATTGTTTTTGGGACTCAACTTTACCATCAGGGTAATAGTTCGTTTGTAAGTGAATGGTACGATTATTATCAGAGATATAATTTTGTACACTTTGTATGCTCGTGTCATTGGGATGAAAAGTTATTTCTTGTTGTATAATATCCTGTTTGAAAGTTATTTTTTTTTTGGAGGGGGAGTCTTCATAGATCCACTTCCCTTCCTTTTTTCCATTCAGATATTTACCTTTGGCTGCTACTTGAAATCCTCCATAGTTATATACTATCCATTCGCCTTCTTTTTTATCAGATTGATAATATCCCTCTTCTGATTTAACTCCTAAACCGCTGTAATGAATCCATTTTCCTTCCTTTAGGAGTGAACTAAGTGTATCAAAATAAGCATGTAGATCAGCTGGATTCCAACCAAAATTTATATAATCCAGACTTGGAATAGCAGTTGGGGCATAGGTGCCAAGGGCTATTTTTTTCCCTTCTTCGGTATAGAATTGGAACATACCAGCAGTTTTACCATCTAGGCAGTTTTCGATACGACTGATTTTTCCATTGGGATAATAGAAAAACCATTTTCCTGTTCGTTTACCAGCGTTGTAATATCCTTGGGCGAGTAGGTTTTTCTCAACTGTGCTGTCAGCTATTGGATGGGATACCTCATTGAGGTAATAATATTTCCAAAGCCCTTCTTTTAGTTCTTCTTGATCTACCTGTCCTTTTTGAGCAACATGAGAAGTACCTTCAAAGTAGTCTATTTGCTGTCGCTGAGCCAGTAATGCAGCGGATAGAAGTAGGACGAAAGTAATGATTAGGGAAGAGCGTCTCATTAGAGATATTTGGAATTATTTTTTGAGTGAAAATAATGTATTCAACTATTTGGGATATAGTTGAATTAGAGAAGTATGGGGTATTATTTGGTTGACTAGGTTTTAGTTTAGATATGCTCTTAGAAGAGGTCATTTACATACATTATTTTCGCTCTAAAGGAAAGAGGGGGAGTATGTTCTAAGACTATGAAGTTGTTAAAAAAGTCTCTTTCTGTCCAAGTGAAATATCTTTTCTATTATTTGTCGTTAAAAATTAGCCGATGAACGAGTAAAACATCTTCTAAGATGTCTGGTGAAGAGAACCCTAAGGCATCCACTTGCGGTTCTCTTCATTAAGTGTCTACAAGACACTTACCTCAAAGGGAGACATTCGTTCATAGTCAAATTTTAGCTTCAATTAACAAAAAAATCTTATCACAGATTCTGCATGTTGGAAATCCCAAATGTAACTTTGGGGAAACTGCGGAACTCATTTTGCCACAAACGGACTTTTTAAACAATTTTTATTAGGGAATATGTTTTGGCTAATAATTGTGTTCTAAAAGAGTTTGTTTGATGATAAAACCTTTTTCAGCTTTAATTTCCCAAGGGGTAGTTCTACAAGAAAGAATATCACTAGAATTTCCTTGACAATCTGGTAGTCCAGCTCCATTGACTTTACATTGCGTATCTAGTATTTTCATTTCTTTATAAATCAGACCAATATTTTTGGCATAACGTTCAAGAGAATAGCGACGCTCTATATTGTTGGTTTTATCTACTTGTAGTATTAGAGCGGTTTCGTTGTAAGTCTGTAGCGAGATAGGGCTTGTGTAAGGGGCGTCTACCTCTACACATTTAAAGTCATCCCAGTCCTTGTACATATCAATTGATCCACCAGCAATTGGAACGAGGGTGTCTCTACGGATATAAACAATTCCATCCCATTCTTTATTAGCCGTGACAGGAAAAACAAGCGGAATAATGCGTTGATTTTCTTCCACTCGTTGTAGTTGGAAATCTTCGATCTTTTCGAGCCAAATACCAATCGCCTGCCAAGGCTGCGTATTATTTTCTCGTCTAAATAACTCTACTTTATAAGCTACGGCGTCTTCGCCATCTAGTACCGTATCCCCAGTTAATTCTTTGATCTGATATGAGCTGGTATCAACTGAACAGTTGAAATCATTGTAGACAATAGAATCTACCGCATAAATTTTATATTTTCCTGTAATAAGAGGAAGGTAATCATAAGATGGAGCCTCAATTTCTTCTATTGTTCGACTACAACCACTAAAGATAACTAGTAAAATAGTTAGCAATAAAAAAGAAGGTGGTTTGATAGAGTAGATAATCATATGCTTATTCATTTTTTTTGAAAGGTAAGTATCTAAGAACGGTTTACTGTGCTCTTTAAGTAATCTTACAAATGTTTC
>CAYOJF010000171.1:0-7454 GCA_964404215.1 uncultured Aureispira sp.
TTTTTTCCCTGTTGCATTTATTTATTGAATTCAAGTCATTTTAAAACATAGTTGCAAAACTATCAGTGATTCATTAAAGTATGACCTTGTTCTAGATAAAAAGTATTGTATTTTTTATAAAAACAGACAAAAGAATAAGCATTTGGAACAACTCATTCTGAACCACTTTAACCAACAATATACTCAAAAAGAATGGCAAGCAATCATTACTCCTTTATTCGACAAAGCCATCACTAAAATGTGTTCTTATCGTTATCGCTCTAGAGCAGAGCGAGCTGAACCACTCCGACGGCTAGACCTATTTGTTACCTTCTTACTTCGTCCTTTTCATTACTAGATTTATGATACGTTTTATATTATTTATTACTTGTTATTTGGTATCGCAATCTATTATCGCTCAATCTCCTAAGATTGGAGTGGTAGATAAGAATACCATTCTTAACCATAGTGCTGTTTATCAATGGATTAATAATAAGACTACTGTTTATGCTGATTCCCTGCATCAACTAATAAAGCAAGAACAAAAAAACGGGCAAGACTACTTGAATTATATCATTAGACTTTCTCAGTGTGGAGAAGTAAGTCCTGCACAAGAAAAAATATGGGAGCAAGAATTGCTCGATAGGCAAAATGCCCTCGCTAAAATGGTATCTACTTCTGATTCACTCTTGCAAGACGTCCAAAGTAAATTGCAAAAGCAGGTACAAAATACCCTACACCAAATCATTAGTCAAGTCTGTACAAAAGAAAGTTATGACTTGATTTTAGATAAAAAAGGGGTCATTTACCACAAGGAAAAAGAGCGAAATGCCCTACTTAACAAAACCATTTCAGAGCAAATGCAACAGTCCTATAACCTAACGACCTGGAATATTCAAACACGTCCTTTTTGGAGACAAATTATCCTACAAGTAAGGGCTAAATCCTATTACGGCAATAAGAAATAACCATGAAATTAGTTCTATTTTTAGTACTACTAAATTGCAATACCTACTCAATACTAGCACAGGTTCCTAAAATTGGAATCATCCAAAAAGATTCTATTATCCAGCAGAGTTACTTCTTTCGTTCTACCCATCATACACTACAAAACTATACCTTCCTACTTCAGTATATACTAGAAAAAAAACAATTGGCTGGTCAAATTTTACTTCAAAAGTTCATCTGTCGCCCAAGAAAATGTTTTTCACTGGATACTATCCCAAGCGATCAAGTTTTGTTAGAACAGTACCAAGCAAATATTTCTACTTTAGCACAACAAGCAGAACAGAGTCTACTTGAGATAGAAACAAAAAATCCATCAAGTCATCGAAAGAGCATTTTTAATAGCAGTAGATAGCATTCAACAGAGAGAACATTATACCTATATTCTTGATCAAAAAAAAATACTCTATTCCTCCAAACCTGATACAAATCCATTACTAGAGCAACAAATCAATATTCTATTCCAACAACAATACACCAATATAGAATGGAAAAAACAGCTAAAGCTTATTATTCAACCCTATCTACAAGAAATGGAACCACTCACTTATCAAATTCCCAACGAAAAAGCATACAAGATAAGTCCAATGGATAGCTTAATTTCCGTACTTTTGGATCCTTATATCTCACTAATTTACATTGGTTCATGAAATATCTATTACTAATTATACTTTACTCTTTAACAACATCTATTCTCGCTCAATCTTGGAAAATAGATACACTGACTAATCTACCTGAGCCAATTACCAATAATGCAGTAGTGGAGGGCTATCAAAATGGAAGTCCATTTATCTATACCTTTGGAGGATTGGACTCTACCAAAAGTCAGGCAGGTATTCATTTACGTTCTTATAAATATGACGTACAAAATGATAGTTGGCAAGCGATTACTTCCTTACCAGATACCATGGGTAAAATAGCAGCTGGTGCTACACGAATCAAAGATAAAATATACATTATGGGAGGCTATCATGTCTTTCCCAATGGCAATGAAATCTCGTCCAATAAAGTACACATTTACGACTGTGAAGCAGATAGTTTTTTGGCTGATGGAGCCCCTATACCTGTTGCAACAGATGATCATGTACAGGGGCTTTGGCAGGATAGTTTAATTTATGTCATTACAGGCTGGAGCAATACCACTAATATTCCTAATGTCCAAATCTATAACCCAACAACAGACAGTTGGACCGTTGGCTCACCTGTCCCCAATAATACAACCTTTGCTTCCTTTGGAGCATCTGGAGGAATCATTGGTAATACTATTTATTATTTTGGAGGGGCTTCTATGGCGGGAGCTTTCAATATTCAGAGTAAATTCCGACTGGGACGAATCAATCCTAACAATCCACAACAAATCAATTGGAGTTCATTTGACTACAGAGGATGGAGAGGTTATCGAATGGCAGCGGCTCTTGCCTTTGGCAATATCTATTGGATAGGTGGATCTGATGTTACTTACAATTATGATGGAATCGCCTACAATGGTACTGGAGGCGTGTCCCCTAATGGCAATATCACTTCTTTTGATCCTGTGGCTGGGATACCTTCAGGACTACAACAAGAAAACAATTATCCTTTACCAATGGATTTGCGAGGTATTGCTAGTGTTGGAGATAGTACACATTATTTAGCTGGGGGAATGCTCCCTAACCAACAAGTAAGTCAGCAGCTCTTGCGACTTTCTTGGAGTCCTGTAGTACTTAGCAATACGTCATCTTCTTTAGTGGCTCCTTTAGAGGCTGGATTAGTCTGGAATTTATCCCCTAATCCTATAGAAACAACCACGCTAATATCTATTGAAAAGTTTACTCCTAAGACTACTTATTCTTTAAATACCATACAAGGTGTACAACTGCAACAAGGTACTATTGAAATAGATAAACAGATCCTTGATTTTTCAGAAATACAAGCTGGTTGGTATTTATTGACCATACAAAATGGAACGAGCTGTAGCACCAAAAAGGTATTCATCCAATAATTATTGCTTAACCTTCATCAAATCAATCACTTCTTCTTTCAGTTCTTCTTCTGTGATAGTTGCTTCTATCGAATCAAGTTCATGCACCTCTATTGATAAGGTATCTGAAAGATAAGCTGCTGGGGGCACAAAAAATAAAAAAGTCCCTGACTTACTACTCAATGATTGCCAAGAATCCAGCTTAAACTGAATACCAACAATACTCCCTACCGGTAGGTCTTTCATCACGGTATCCAATTGGAAATAGTTGATTGCTCCTAGTGTCGCAGGATTGTGCCCTACTACTGCTATTTGGTATAAGCTATCAGGAAGTTTTCGCAGATAATCCAAATAAGTAGGTATACTGGCTTTATATAACATAGAGTCCTCTACGACATCCTTCCATGTTAAGTCGATTTTTCGAGCAATCCGTTTGGCTGTCGAGCGAGTTCTTTTGGCAGCACTGGCATAAAATTTTTCCACCTTCACTCCTCTTTTTTCCAAATATTTCCCTAAGTATTTCGCTTGTTGTTTTCCTTCTTTTTGGAGTGGTCGCTCGAAATCGACCTTATACCGAGGAGCATTACTTGATTTAGCATGTCGAACAAGGTATAGGGTACGGACAGTATCCATATCAGAATTCGTACAGCTCATCAAAAATAAGACACAGCCAATCAAGATCCACTTCATAGAGAAAAAGTTTAAGAGCATGTTTAAGAACGTAATGCCGTTAGTTTATTTTTGACCTCTTTCAAATTCGCTTCTAGAGCATCCAATTCCGCTGTTTTTTGAGCGATAGCGATATAATGTTTCTTAATATTCTGATTTGTTTCTTCATATTTTTTATCCATCAATATCGTTTCAATCTCAATCACTCTTTTGACCCCATCAATAGATGTTTTAAGAATATCCTCTATCTTTAGTTTGCAGTTCGTTGTACCTTTTTCCAATAACTGATGCTTATGGTCAAAGTCCTTTTTGATAGATAGTAAAGTAGCTTGGTAAGCTTCATTCATACTACTCAGAGTAGAATGAAGTAATGCCACCTCAGTATTATCCCATTTATTTTGTGTTTGTAGAGTTGTTTTATCCTGCCGTAAAGTTTCTAGTTTATCCAAAGGCATCTCTCCTTCAATTTGGCTAAATTTGTACTGTTGCTCTAGCTTTGCAATCACTTCTTGTTTAGCTTGTTGTATAGCGTGAGCTTCTTCCTTCATCCAGCGTTTAGCCTGTAGATCCTCTTCCGTTACCTGCCCTAATTCTTGTCGAATTTGTTGCTTTATTTTTCTACTAAAGTTAGTGATTTTGGATTGATTTTTTTTGTAAAAAATTTGCTCTTTATTTGCAATAGCACTATTCAATTGGTTAAAATACACTTTCAGGCGTTTGAGCTCTCGTCGTAGCTCCGTTCGCTCTGTATAATAACTGTATTGCATTTCTTCCCAATGTTCCAACTCTTTTTTTGCATTGAAGGCAAGTGACTTCCGAATATATTGTCGCCCCTTCTTGAACTGCTTTCGATAATATTTCCATACTGATTTGAAAGAAATAAGCAACAGTGGCAAAAAAGCCATCGTGATTACTACAGGCAACAACCATTTGGTAATTAGTCCCAGCAACAACAGAACTACAAAACCGAGTATACGCCCTGAAGTGATAAATTTTTGATAAATGGCAATCACTTCCTGCCACAAATCTTCTTCCTGCAATAATACTTCAGCAGCTTGATCATTCCCACTCAATTCTTTAGTATTGATAGACCAATCCAGCCCTTTCTCTTTGCGTATTTTTTGTACCGCCAATTCATACCAATTCTTTTCTTCCCATTTTTCGATATTCATCTTCTTGGATGGTAAATTTCGATTGGTCAATAAGAGGGGATGATTTGCCAACACCTGCATCCATTTTTGAGCAGAAGGGCGACGATCAGGCTGTTCTCCACCAGCTATAAAAGCTTGCCGAAACAACTGCTTTATACTTCCCTCAGCGGTATGAAACTGTTGATGAGGAGGGGGTACTACTGCGAAAATAGGTTGTAAGTCTGGATGATGGACAAACAGCCCTTCTTTTATTTTGTCACCTAAAGAGGTAAGCGATTCATATTCGCCCCCTGTAGTAGCGGCAAAGGGATGTACGCCATATAGTATTCTATAAAAAATAACGGCCAAACTAAAATCGTCCCAATGGGTCTGCATGGTCGTTTGGGTAGGCTGGATACCTCTATAATATTCACTAGGTGTATATTCGGGTGTAGTCACCGAGGCCGCAAAAAGCGTTTGCCGATCTCCATTTTCCGTTGCATCAACTACCTCAATAGAATCTGTATCTACTAACGTAATCAAGCCATTCGACTGAATCAAAATATTATCTGGTTTCAAATCAACCAAAACATACTGACGAGTAGCATGGATCTGCTGCACCGCAGCCGCAATATTAAAACAAACTTTTAGGCGTAAACGAAGGGCATTTTCAGTTTCTCTACGCAGCCGATTCCAAACAGAAGGAAGTCGTTTAGGTAATCGAGCAGAACATAAGACTTCTAGTGATTTGCCTTTCGCCTTCAGCATCAAAAAACCAACAAATTCATCTTGATTATTATGCAAAGCATACCTTGGCCATGCAATAGGACTTTCAGTCGTTTCTGTATCAAAAGGAGGATGCTCCATCAGATACCTAATCTTCGCCTCTTTTTCAGGAGTGCGTTTGTGAGGATATAGTATCTTCGCAACATAGGCAGACAGATCTATCGGCTGCTGTATCTCAAATAATTCTCCTTCTCCACCTGCTGCCATAGGGCTTGTAGACAACAGTATGGGTTGGTTAATAGATTTTATGTAATAGGACTGAGACAAATTACTGTGGATTTTTGACTACAAAAATCATCGTCTTATCATCTGTTTCGTGTTTAAATTGCTTGTTGCCTTCCTTCAGAAAACCTGCCCAAATTTCATTAATCTCTTCTTGGCTCTTTTTCTCTGCTTTTAATTGAAGCATACCCTTCATATTAGGTTCAAAAAAGCGAACAAAAGGACGATTAGGATCATGGTATTTACCCGTTTCTTCATCCCATACATTCACCTCAAAAGAACCATTTTCGCATCCATCACTCAAAAGGGCAAAAGCACGAATCTCTTCTTGCAAAATACTCGTTTTGACATACACTTCTACCCCATCTGTTGTCCAGATATTAGAAGTAATAAATACGGTCTCATTGACTTCGTTCCCTCTAAACGGCTCTATCAATGCCTTCCATTCATCAGGCTGAGTAGAGTAAGCTGCTCGACCATCTCCAATATGGATAACTAAACAACCAAAAGGAGCATACAAAACTGCTAGTACTGTACAAGCCAAATCTCCAATAGGAATTTCTTTAGTTTCGGCATACTGCCCCAGTCGCTGCCGCACAATCTGTAGTGCCTCAACGGATTCTTTTCGCCAGACAGCCTCTGTAGGCATAGTTTCTTTACTGTCCCAGTTATGCTTTTCGACCAATGCCTCTAGGCAATGAGCGACATTACGAGCCACAAAATCAGACCCAACATCTGACTGTTTAGCTGAACCTGCTCCATCACAAACTACCGCTACCCCCCAAGTATCATTCAGAACTTTGAGTTCACAACTGTCTTGACAAGGAAGGTTCATTAATATGTGCCCATTTCCGATGACAGAAGCATATGCTGCTGCCCAATCTGCTATTTTAGTATCTGTTGCCATCTTATTTAGAATTTCATTTGAGCCCAGTCACTTACTGGTGGCAAATCAATACTTTCACCTTCCTTAGATTGAGTAATAATCCCGATACTATTACTCAACCATTTGAAAAATTCTGAAAATTTATAGCCTGATAAAGGTAATGCAGGGGCATTATTGGGACAAATTTGATTCAAAATTTGGTGATTGAATCCCTTCACACCTAATCCCCAGAAAGTAAACTTCTTGCTGTCGACAGCTTCTTGAATTTCTTTAGACAATCCTGATACATCCTGATCTCTATCTGGTTCTCCATCCGTAATCATAACCATAATAGGACGGTAATAAGGCTGCCCTGTCTCCTTGTACCATTGTTTACGTTCTTCTGTCTTACGCATGGCTTGGCGTACCGCATCTACTAGGCGAGTTGTCCCTCCTATATTCAGCGTTGGCATATCAAAATTATCAATCAAAGCAGGCTCTTGTATCGTCTTGATATTGCTACCAAAAGTAATGATACTGACTTCTAATCGATTAGCTGCTATCAAATCCTCTTCTATCGCAGCGTAAAACTCTTGTAGCCCTCTATTTAGTTCGCGAATAGGTTGCCCACTCATAGATCCCGATGTATCCAAGACTAGTGTACAAAGACATTTTTGTTCGTAATTATCAGGGGTTTCTCCTGTGAAGTAGCTCATATTTGGTTAGATTTTTATTTTGACTTAAAGTAATCTGATCGTCATTTAGATAATAGACAAATCACTTAAAAAGTTCCTAGTTATTCTGTTTCTGCTAATATAATCAATTCTATGTTTTTGTA
>CAYOJF010000172.1:0-7421 GCA_964404215.1 uncultured Aureispira sp.
TTGAATTCTAAATCAGGCATTTGCAGCTTGAAGTTAATTTTTAAACAGGCTCTTATACTAACAATGGATAGTATAGAGTTATAGTAGTATATATTTATTCCTAACAAAATCAATATTGCATAGATAAAATTTTACTTTTTAAACAAGGTCAATCAGTTTTGCTAAGTGTAGTTAGGTTGGTATGTGATATTGTATTACAATCGCTAGCTACTGTTAAAAAAGAATATATGCAATATTATATCTCATGCATACTTTGTTGTATGTCAAGTTTAGTGCTGGGGCAGTCTACACTCCATTCAGCACCGATAATTCAAGATTCTACAGTTCCTACTGTTCCTGTCAAAACTTATTATCAACAAATTCTTAGACAAGAAGGAGGCGAGCAGTTGCGATATAAAGCAGCTATTTGGACGCTAGAAAAATACCAGAACACGAAAGACGAATACAGTAGTTATTTGTATAATCTATTGGCAGAAGAAGCAACGATTTATCAAGAGTGGGAGCAGGCAAGTTGTTATTATCAAAAAGTAATTGAAACTAATTTTGATAAGGGGGCTTTTACAGACGGTTTGGTGGCAGAAGAACAAAAGATAATAGCACTCAAAGGAATGAGAAATGTTGCTTTTCAAAAGGGAGAATACGAGTCAGCCTTGGAGTATCACGAGCAGTATGTTGATTTCTGCGAAAATGGATGGCAGTATGTATTGCAACAGAACCAAATGTCAGATGCTATTTGGTCAGCGACTTGTTATCAATCTATGAATAAATCAGAAAAAGCAATCAAGACGCTTTTGCCTTTTGTATTTGGTACGAGTAATAGTAGTGGATACAGCCAAATAGATAAAATGGCAATTGATCACTTAGTGGAGTTATTGCAAACGAAATATCCCAAACGAACTTATCGCAAAATGCTGCAACAGCTAGCGAATCAGATTAATATGGAGCAACGAGAAGGTGTCCTTTATTTTTATGTTCAAATAGTAGAAAATAGACTTTATTTTCCAACAGATGGAGCTCGTTATCCAGAGCGGGTAGCAGAAGATGAGCAACTAGAAGGGCAGGCAATTGCTCATTATCAACGAAAATTGATGCACTCGTACTTTTATCAAGCTTTACTTAAAAAAAGCTAATCGGTTGTTTTGTCAGTTGAGTTTTGTTAGTTTCAGTCATTTTGTCATTTTAAAATAGCAATTTAAGTACTTTTTGACCGTTTTTATTCTATTTTTTGTGTTGGTATTGGATTTGAATAGTGTAGAGTGTCCTTCGATAGTGAGAAAGACATTTTCAGAAACATTAATTTAAAATTTAATCACAACCAAATAATAGATATTATGAAAAGCGTAAGAAGAAATTTCCAACCAACAACTAGTAATTTTTTTCCAACTTTATTCAATGAGTTTTTTGCCGATGATTTTTACACCAAGGCAAGTCTATTGAGAAATGGATTGCCTACGAATCGGAAGACAGTGCCTGCCGTTAATATCAAAAATGAAGAGGAGCATTATATCATTGAGTTAGTTGCAGCAGGATTTGATAAATCTGACTTTCAGATTGAGTTCAATGAAAATAAATTAACGATTGAAGCGAAGATCGAAGAATCGAAAAAAGAAGAAAAAGAGACTTATTCTCATAAAGAATTTGCTCGCACAGCTTTCAAGCGTACGTTCTTAGTAGATGCTAAAGATATTGATGCAGATGGCATTACGGCAAGTTATGAAGCGGGTGTCTTGACAGTACAGGTGCCAAAGCAAGAAAAAGAAATTACAAAGAGAAAAATTGAGATCAACTAACTAATGAAGTTGATTTCATTGTCACAAAAATAGAACAATAGATAGTTTAAGTTTAGTAAGTAGATTTCATAGTTTAGATGTGTAGGGGCGATTCCGAGAGGAATCGCCCTTTTTAGTTTTTATACAAACATACTCTTAGGTTATAATTTAGTACTTGATTACTTTTTGAGTAGCGACTTCGTTCCCAATTTTGAGGCGAACAAAATATACTCCTGCTGGATAAGACTGCATGGATATCATGAAAGTATCATTGCGAGCAGCATTTGTTTTTTGTTGTAATAATTGTCCTGTGGTGCTGTATAGTTCTAGCGTAGCAGGTACTTCTGGCTGAATCGCTAGATTGATATACAAGTCACTTGTAGTAGGATTAGGATAAACTTTAAAATACTGACTAATATTGTTAAGGTTCGTCTGGCTATTAATAACATAAGGAACACAGAAATAGTGGACTGCACTATCGCCAAAATTACCATTAGCAGCCGTCATTTCTACCAGTGGATAATTATTAACGAGTTCTCTTACTTCATAATCACCAAACCTACGACAGAAAGTAGATGTAGCATCTAGCCCATCCCCGAAATCATCATAAATCGCATAGCGATAACAACCAGCTGCTAAACAAAAAGAAGTTTGAATCGTATCTATAGATTGGAAATTATTGCTGTAGGGACCGCCACTATATAGTGTAGTTGTGTTGGCAGAATCGCTCAACGCCCAGGAGGTTTCACTTCCGTAACAATCTAGAATCAATTGGTGATTGACCAATTCTCCGTTTAAAACAATATTAAAGGTATAGCTTCGATTATCATTGATCGTATTAGAATCTACTGCATTATTAGGTAAGGTGGTAGATACATTGAATGTATGTATTCCAGCAGTACTCGTTAGAGTAGGAAGAGTGACGGTCTCAATGTTATTGGGAGGAAGAATCCCCATCCAATTGTAAGTACTATTATTACCCCCATCGACATTATAAATAACTTGTACGGTGGTAATGGTATCGTTTCCATAGTTTCTGATGACAACCTCAGGAGTGAAAGAATCAATATTACAATAGGTCGGTTCTATTCCTGTGATAGTAGATATACCGGCATCAATAGCTATTCCTGGACCATTGGGATCAAAACCTTGTAGTACGGTGTCGCCTGTGTTGGCAGGATCCAGCCAGTCTTTGAGACGAGTACTAGGGTCTGCTCCGTCCCAGGAGACATCCATACGACCATAGTTATCATCTCTACCATTATCTGTTGTGCCATTACAAGCGGCTTGCCCTCCATACAATTGTCCAACAATCAATTTATTTTGATTGAACAATGGAGAGCCAGAGGAACCTCCTTCTGTAACTCCAAAATCCCAATCGGTGACTTCCCAGCATTGTGCTCCACCAGAAACACTTCTACTCAATATATTGGTATCTTGACATATTTTCTTGACATCGCCTGCTGGATGATGAATTCCTGTAGCAGCTATTGGTATACGAGTCGTGCGATCCCAGCCTGCGTAATAAACGGCTCCTGTTGGACGACTATTTAGTTCAAAAAGAGCAAAATCAGATCCTGCATTATTGGCTCTTAGTACTGCTCCATTGACATCATTGTAGGGGGCTCCTGGATCTACGCTATTACCATTGGTAGCACAAATGGCTACTGGGCTGTCCCAATTGAATCTAAAAACCCAAGCTCCTGAATTATTGGTCCCACAATGGTTAGCCGTCAGGAAATAAGGCGTTCCATCATTTCTAGTATTGTTGATTAGGGCACCAGTACAAGCACTATTTCCACCTACAATGGTAATGGCTACGGAATTAATTTGGTCTTGCCAGCCTAAGCCTAGAGGACAATTGACATCAATATTACAGGGACCAGAAGCATTTAGTACTTTGGCGGGAGCATTAGGGTGTGTATTGAGGTTGCGATAACCATGAACCACTAGTCCTGTTTCGATAATCCCTTGTCCAGCTACGTTAGCAGGTTCGTAATATTCTAAAATAACATAATCTCCAGCTACTAGATTAGAGCCTAGCATTTTGTCTGCGGTGATATTTGCATTGGTATAAGCACCTAGATAGTTGGTATGTTTAGGATTGAAAAGATATAAAGAGGCTCCTTTGGGAATTTCAAAATGCTCAAAAACGACATTCATTGTCATCGCTCCTTTTGATTCTAAGGCAATTTGCCAGATTTTATCTCCATTGGATAAGGTAGTCCAAGTACCACTATTTTGTAGTGTGAAATTGACCCGATGTTCATATCCAAAACGCCACGTTTTGATTCCATTGGCTAAATTAGTAGCATCCTCTTG
Source organism: uncultured Aureispira sp. (assembly GCA_964404215.1). Classification (GTDB taxonomy): domain Bacteria; phylum Bacteroidota; class Bacteroidia; order Chitinophagales; family Saprospiraceae; genus Aureispira. The sequence continues at coordinate 4,092 of CAYOJF010000172.1, forward strand.
TTGTATCCGATTTAGATTGAAGGTTGGCATCAGGTGGTAGTCTACGGGATTTATCACTTGTTTAGTGCTCCAGCTTTTAGGAGCTCCTAAATCTGTGGTTTGTGCATAAGTGAATGCTATGGGGATTAGTAAAAGAAGTAAGAGTATCCAAGTCTTTTTCATGTGAATTATCTTTGATTATAATGTATTTACATTCAAGATACAGTTTTTATAGGAAAGTTTGTTCATATAACTGAAAAGGGATAGAATCGAAAACGCCAGTATATCTATTTATAGATATACTGGCGTCAGTTTTGAGGGGGATGAAAGAATTTCTATTTCATGTAATTAGACTGAATAGTAGCATAATCAGGAATATGTTTGTGGTGCCATTTTTTGACCACTACACCATCTTTTATCAATACCAACCCTGGATTGGAACGAATAATAGTTTTGATAAGCTTTTCGTCTGCGGTGCTAAATTCGTAAGCACCATTTACTTCTTGTCTGAAAGCATCAATGGATTGTTTACTAATATAATTATACATGGCACGAGTTGGTATGCCTTCTTTTTCTGCTATACTTGCATTTGCCCCAATCTGCTTGAATGCCTCTTTATCTGTTTTATCTAGATCTTTGGCAAGGACTAAAAATTGATACCCTTTTTGATCAAATACCTCAGTCTTATTGAAATACTGAATTTGTGAGTTACAACCTTCGTGTACGATGACATTCTTTGTTTGGTCTGATTGTATTTCCCATGTCATTTTTCCTGTAGCAGGATCTGGTGTCCATAGATACTTATTCTCAGGTTTGACATAGTCAGTAGAGTTAATTTCCATGGTTTCGTTCGTACTCGCATTTTTGAGAACATAGTAAGTCTCCGCTACTGGGGGATCATTATCACAGTCTATTTTTGCTTGACGCAAATCAATACCCTCTGCAAATGGACGGAAGTCTACCATTGGGATATCCAAATAGAAGTTTTTCAAACAGAACCAAGACGAAATACCAATTAGTACTAAGACAATAATAGTTCTTAGATTAAGAGGTCCAACATTAGTTTCTCTTGGAAATAGCTCTTTGATCTGACGTGTTTTGGCTAGTAAGAAAAGAGATAATACAACATAGATAATGTCTTTAATGAAAGTCTCTAATGGAGTTAATTTCATGAAATCTCCAAAACAACCACAGTCCGTGATACGAATGTTTTCATCACTAAAAGCTTCCCATTTGGCAAACTCCAAAAATCCCACGGCATCTACTTTATTGGTATAGCCTGTTAGGTAATTGAATCCTGTCAAAGCTGTAAAAAAGAGCATCATCAATAGAGTTGTCCAGCTTGTTTTTTTCTGACCAAGACCCAAGATGAGACAGGCTCCCAAAACTAGTTCGAGTACCAGCATAAATACAGAAAATGGAAGGGCATATTCATGCATAACGTCCATGAAAGGAAATCCCTGAGTGTCAAATTCTGTAAAATAGTCTTGCATCTTGTAGGCAGTACCGAGCGGATCAACTCCCTTAACTAGACCCGAGAAAATAAGTAATGAGCCTAAAAAGTATTGTACTAGCCAAGCTAAAGGATGCATGACTTGATGTCTTTTTACTTTGGAGTGACCGTAGCCTAGTAGGGCGGTCAGTACGATGGCAACTATACCAACGTATAGAAATAGCGTATAAACTGTCATATTTTATGTTTTTGTGCGATATAATTTCAAATAGTGATGTATACTATTCATTTGATGTAACATTATTTTCATCCAATTGGATTAAGGCAAAAACGGCATAATTAATAATGTCTTGATAATTGGCATCTAAACCTTCTGAAACCAGTGTTTTGCCATCATTATCTTCAATTTGTTTGATTCTGAATATTTTCATCAAGATCAAATCTGTTAAGGAGCTCACTCGCATGTCTCGCCATGCCTCTCCATAGTCGTGGTTTTTAGCTTTCATCAATTCAAAAGTCAAATCGTGATATTTGTTATACAAATTGGTTACCGTTGGAGTATCCAACTCTAGCGAAGTGTCTTCGGTCAAGGTGAGTTGAATCTGTGCCATGATACAGTAGTTAATGATACCAATATATTCACTGACGACTCCTTCATCAATTTTTGAACTACCGTTTTGCTCAATTTCACGGATTCGTTTTGCTTTGATGAAAATCTGATCGGTAAGGGAAGAAGGACGTAGAATACGCCAAGCAGTCCCATAATCTTGATTTTTCTTGAGAAACAAATTTCTACAGATAGTCGTTTGTTCTAGGTATTGATTAAATGTTTTTTTCACTTTATATGATGATTTATAACAAAGATACACTTTTAAACTAAATCTTTAGTTAAAGAATGTTTAATTTTTGATTCTGGTAGAATTGCTAAAAATTCAACACTAAAAATTGAATTTTGCTTTGCAATAAGTAACTCCTTAAATTTTTCATTACTCTACTGCCTCTCTACTGCCTATTATCCATAATCTCAGTCACGTTTTTTAAACTTTTTTTACAAGTATCTACTAGGTTATTGGCAGTTTGTACTTTTTCGAGGAGTTCTGAAAAGCTAGTTTCATTAGATTCAATTTGTTGAACGAGGTCTTGGAGTTGAGACAAGGTTGTCTCATAATTATTTACCTCTTTTGATAACTTATCTTTCATAAAAATAATTGTATCTTTAGTTGGTCTAATAAGATATGGTTTAGAGCCATTTGGTAGCTCCTAAATATCCACATTAATAAATCGGAAGATATGCAATTTTTTACAGTTCTACTCATATTAGTAGCGAGTATTTCAGTTGGTCAACAAAACTGGAAAACATTAATTCAAGAACCTATTGCACTGCAATATCAGCTTCCAAATAACTGGTATGTAGGAGGAGTGATGCAAGATCGAACTTCTGGAGAAGGTAGTTATTCAATGAATGTAGCCCCAGATTATGCTGTTTCTATGTTAATCAAGTATTCTGACGAATTAGATCTAACAACTTTACAACAACAAAAGGTATGGACCTATAGTTTTAAGCCTGTGATGGCCGCTATCGAACAGGTCAAAACAGCTCATTTTGAATTCTCAAAAGTATTCTCTACTTGGGAAGAAGATACCGATATGAAAGTGCTACAATTTTCTACTACTAGCCCACAAGGAATGAATTATGTCATTTATTTTTGGGGAACAATGGAAACTATATTAGAAAACAGCAGTTTGATTGAGCAGATTCTCCATTCTATCCAGACAACCAAATAAGTTACGTGGAGTACCGAATTCTAAATGACCAAGTAGGTGTATTTAGAAGTATTTTTCTTTGATAAAATTTTAGGTATTTTTGAATAAGAGTATGTTTAAGAATTAGGTTCTTC
>CAYOJF010000173.1:0-7383 GCA_964404215.1 uncultured Aureispira sp.
TGATAGTAGTTATGCACCAATGTATCAGGTAGTAATGGACTTCTGTAAGAAAAATGGAGCGTTTGACCCAACTACAATGGGGACTGTACCGAATGTGGGTCTAATGGCTCAAAAAGCGGAAGAATATGGTTCGCACGACAAAACATTTGAACTAGCAGCAGATGGTACTGTACGTGTAGTAGATGCGGCAGGCAATACATTACTAGAGCACACAGTAGAGCAAGGTGATATTTGGAGAATGTGTCAAGTAAAAGACCTACCAATTCAGGATTGGGTTAAGTTGGCTGTTTCTAGAGCTAGAGCAACAGGAGCACCTGCGGTATTTTGGTTGGACGAAAGCAGAGCACATGATGCAGAATTGATCAAAAAAGTAAATACTTACCTAAAAGATCATGATACAGAAGGGCTAGATATTCATATCATGGCATTGACTGATGCTATTCAGTTTTCACTAGAGCGTATCAAAGACGGACTACAAACGATTTCTGTGACTGGAAACGTATTGCGTGATTACAATACAGATTTGTTCCCTATTCTAGAATTAGGAACATCAGCTAAGATGCTTTCTGTAGTTCCATTGATGAATGGTGGAGGATTGTTTGAGACAGGTGCTGGTGGATCAGCTCCTAAGCATGTACAGCAGTTTGCAAAAGAAAACCATTTGCGTTGGGATTCTTTAGGTGAGTTCCTAGCCTTGGCAGTATCATTGGAGCACTTAGGAGACAAATACAATAATCCTAAAGCTAATGTACTAGCAGAAGCATTAGATCAAGCAACTGAAAAAGTATTGGCGAATAGAAAATCACCTTCTCGTAAAGTGAATGAATTAGATAATAGAGGTTCTCACTTCTATCTAGCATTATACTGGGCAGAGGCACTAACAGCTCAGGACAAAGATGCAGAGCTCAAAGCGGCATTTGCTGGTCTAGCAAAAGACTTAGCAGCTAACGAAGCTACTATCGTACAAGAACTGAACGATGCTCAAGGAGTTGCTATTGATATGGAAGGCTATTATTTCCCTAACGAGGCTGTATTAGCGAAAGCTATGCGTCCAAGTACTACATTCAACAAAGCACTAGAGGCAGCAGCTAAAGCATTGGCATAAGCTAACGCTAGTAAATAGAATTAGAAAAAATAAACCCTCTTCGAGCTAAATGCTTGAAGAGGGTTTTATATTGTAAACAGGCTAGACAAATGTATAATTACTACTTTTGTAGATAATCTAGTGTACAAATAATAGCCCAAAGACTAACCTCTCCATCAAAATGCCATAGTTTATCACCTCCCGACCATTCTTTACGAATAGTGTTGCCGTCAATATAGTAGAGCTTGTCGCCCCCTGACCACTCTTTGCGGATGGTGTTACCATCTAGGTAGTACAGCTTATCACCTCCCGACCATTCTTTACGAATAGTGTTGCCATCAATATAATAGAGTTTATCACCTCCTGACCATTTCTCGCGAATGGTATTACCATCTAAGTGGTACAGTCGGTCACCACCACCCCATTCTTTATGGATGGTATTTCCGTCTACAAAGAGTATTTTATTACCTCCAGACCATTCTTTACGGATAGATTGAGCTAATAAATTGGTCGATAACAGTATAAATAGACTAGTGAAGATTAATCCATAGAATGATTTCATGACATATTGAGTTTAAAGAGGAAGTTTAAAATAGACTTGTTTTAGTGGGAGAACATTTGTTTTATTAAATATAGATCTTAGCATAAGGAGGTCCCAAACGACGTATTTTATTTCGTTTTCCCTTTTTCTCTCCAATAGGATTTCGCAATAGTTCTATTTGCTTGACCGAATATAGCCCATGTCGTTGATTTCTTTGTTTGTAAAAACACAAAGGCAGTTCAGAAAGATTATTGTCTTTTAGAAAAAGATAGGTTAGACGCTCTAAGCGATCCAATTCTTGTGGTAGAACGGTAAGTCCATTTTGGTCTAAACTCAAAATCACTAGATTTTCTAGATCTCCCACACTAGGAGGTAGTGTATTGATGCTGTTATTAGACAAATAGAGTCGCTTTAGATTTTTGAAGTAAATCAAAGAATCTGGCAGAGTCGTTAACTGATTGTGATTTAGGTAGAGCGTTACCAGTCGTTTTAGTTTTCGGATACGGTCATTCGGAATAGTTTTAATTTGGTTATGTTGCAAAAACAAGACCTCTAGTTTTTTGAGATCGCCAATACCATTAGGAAATTCAGTCAATTGATTATTGTCCAAATAACAAACTTGTAGCTTTTTTAGACTCTTAATCGTTTCTGGAATAGCGGTCAATTGATTGTGCCCCGCATACAGTCGTTCTAGCTTGACCAATAAACCAATAGAAGAAGGTAACTCTATTAGCATATTGTTATTGACTCGAAGAATAGTTAACTGGTTTAATAGCCCTAATGATTCAGGGAGTGTTGCAATCTCGTTATTTTCTAAGTGTAGGTTTTCAAGTTGGGTCAGTTGCAAAATACTTTTAGGAACAGCTTTGAGAGCGTTGCTCGCTAGATTGAGTGTGGTCAGAGCAGTCATTCCTTTTAGTCCGTCAGGGAAAAACTGTAATTTGTTCTGAGCTAAATCCAATATTCGTAATTGACTGAGTGTTTCGATTTGATTAGGAAATTCTACTAGTTGGTTATCATCCAAATAGAGTTCTTCTAGTTGCATAAATGTTCCTACTTCTTCAGGGATAGTTGTTAGGTTATTGCCACTCAATACCAAACCTTTTAGTTGAGTCAGTTGACCAAAAGAGGCAGGAAGCACACTCACATAGTTGCTATCTATTCGCAATAGCTGTAGGTTGGTACAAGACCCAATTTCATCAGGTAGTGCTTGGAGTTGGTTGTTATGAACCGTTAATAAACGTAGCGTAGTCAATTGACCAATGGAGGCTGGTAAATTGGTTAGATTGTTTTTCTCTAATCGCAATTCCTGTAGATTAGATAGCAACCCTATTGAAGAGGGTAGGGTAGTGAGGGTATTATTGTTGAGATATAACCAACGAAGATTGGGAGTTTCTCCAAAAAAATCAGGAATCATCGTTAGCTCATTATAAGATAAATCTAGTGTGAGTAGTCGAGGAAACTTAGCAATACTGTCCAAACTAAAGTAAGGCTTTTCTGCTTCAAGAGCAATCACTCTTCCTTGATAAGCTTTTATTTTGGCTTCCTTATTTTTGAGGGCTGCTGTATCTAGATAAGCTAAACTATCTTGTAGGCTCTCAATTCGGGTATTGATATTAGCTAAACGGTCAGGAAGTCCTCTTAGTTTTAAGTGATAAACTTCGTTGGGGCGTTGTAATGCTAACTTGATAGAGGTAAACACGTATTTTTGATCCAGCCCCTCTTTGAGCTCTTCGTCAGATAATAACTGTGCTTGTGCCGAATGAATAATCGTAATCAAAAGACAAAAAAATAGCAGATGTTTCATAAAAATATAAATAAGGCAATTATCAATAATAAATAGCGTAAAAATTAAGAGTGTGTTTAAAATTGTGTTTTTCAATAATATGAGTACTATTTCTTTGCTAATTGAGACTCATTTTTTGATGAATAGTCTTGACTATTGGGCAAAAAATAGTAGAAAAAGGGATTTCATATTATGAATTAAGATAAATTTAAACACGCTCTAAATGCTTTAGCAAGTCAAAAGAGAAGCACTATACATCCATTTCTTTGTCAGGGATATAGTACATACGCACTTTTTCTATCTTGGTGCTACTTGACTCCTCTACAGTAAACTTGTAATTCCCTTTCATAATAGAAACCCCTTCTTCAGGGATATTTTGATAGAGTGTTACGAGCAATCCTGAGAGGGTATGGTAGTCTTCATTTTCAGGAATATTGAAACCGTGTTCTTGATTGATATGGACAATCTCTTCTCTGCCAGAGAATATAAATTCATTGTCACTCACTCTAATAAAAGTTTCTTTGGTATCATGCTCATCAGCTATTTCTCCAAAAATTTCTTCTAATATATCTTCTAGAGCAACGATACCAGCCGTGCCACCACGTTCATCGACCACCCAAGCTAAGTTTAAATTCTGTTTGATAAGCATATTCATGACTTCTTGTGCAGGTGTGAACTCGTGTACCATTGGAATAGACCACAGTATTTCTTTAATGGTTTCAGGGTTCGAAAACAAGCTTTGGTGATGGACATAACCTTCTATGAAATCAATACTTTCGTTGTATACTAAAATACGAGACAAACTGGTATTGATGAAAAAATCATGTAAAGTATTAATGTCTTCTGTTATTTCAATCGCTTGTATTTCATTGCGAGGAATCATACAGTCTCTAACTTTGACCGTATGAATGTAAAGAGCATTCTGAAAAAGTGTTTTGTCTATTTCTTCTTCTCCTTCTTCTGTTATATTACTAATGAAATGATCGAGATCTACTCTCGAAAAGACATGTTCATCATCTTCGGTAGAAATCTTCAATATCTTTTCTATCAGAGCATTGGAAGTTTGTACCATAACCCATACTACAGGGGTTAATATAAATTTGATAAAATGTAGAGGATAGGTAAATAAGTGTAGTATGGCAGTTGGGTTGATTCTAAAGAAGACTTTAGGGATAAACTCTCCAAAAATTAGTACTACAATAGTAGTAATAATAGTGCTTACTAAAATACCAGAAGTGCTCTCGCCAGATAACTGTAAGTAGGGAGTGAGTAAACGAGACTCAATATAGGATCCCGCTAACATACTCAAGATGACTAAAACAATATTATTCCCAACTAATGTTGTTCCCAAAAACTCTGATGGTCTATCTACCAATTGAGCAAGCAATTCTCCTCTTTTTCCTCCTTTCTGACGCTCTAGTTCTACTTTTAGTTTACTAACAGAAATAAATGCGATTTCTATTCCCGAAAAAAAACCAGATGCTAGTAAGAAAAATGTAATGGCTAATAATTCCATAAATTATCTATAGTATTGTATCAATTTTGACTCAAGCAAGTGCTTGAAAAATGAAGATAAGAATAAGTTTGTATTAAAATGGAGTATCGACCATATTTTTAGATTCTGTAATACCCTTTACGGAATCTAATTTCCAGTCAGTGAACTCTAGGTTAGAACGGAGTTTGTACCCCTCTATAACCTGTGTGGGAGTGGTGATTTTGACAAATTTGTCAGAGTAGATTGTTTTTCCCATTTCATCCCAAGTTAATTCTTCTGCTTCTAGATGTTCTTTTTTTGTATTCCATATATGAACATTGTTTTTGAGATAAATCTTTTGTTCCTTCGTGAATTGCTCGCCATATTCTGCGACCATTTTACTCGTCTGATTTTGGTATTCATTAAAGAAATCAGCTGCAATCCCTTCAGGGAAAATTTGTTTAGGTTTCACTGGGTCTTTATCCCGCAATAATACAGGTGCAAGTACACGTACCCGAACGATAGAAGAATCACTATACAACAACTCTACTCCTGTCGCTCGCTCGATTCCTATAGGGTCTTCGAGTGAAAATGTGTCCAATTCTTCACTATTGATTGCTTGGTTATTGCAGGAGTATAGGCTAATAAATGCTAGTGATGTATAGAGGAGAGTGCGTGTTTTCATATTTTTTCTAATTTAGAATTAGCTTTTATAAAATTTGGTAAGGCATTAAAGGTACTTTACATTAGACATTATTACGAGTAGAATTGTATGGGAGCAGAATAGTAGATTTTTTTGAATAGGGAGATAAACGCACAGATTCGTAGCCAATCTGTCCCTAATGAAACTTGGGGAAGCTACGAAATTGAGCATTTATGAACCTAGTCGGAAAAAGATATTTATTTTGCTGTATGAAACTATTCGTAATAATGGCTATTATTCTAATAACTTTAAATATAGCAGTAGGCTATATTATGTATATATTTAGTAGTCTCTAATCTCTACTGAGATTAAAATTAATTTTTTTTCATGCTATAGGCACTATTATATATATACTTAACAAAACAATAGAGCAACCTTAGGTTAATTTTATTTGAAATAGAGTTCTTATAAATTTGACATTTACAATATTTTTATCCAATTTTATACGGAAGCAAAATAAGAACAAAGTAAGCTTCATCATCGAATGACATTAATTAAAACAGAAACATAAAATTTTGCCTATGGAAGTGAGTAAGCAAGCCGTAAATTTTGATGCAGATTCAAAATTATTAGAGTTTATAGACAGAAAATTAGAGAAGCTAGAAGTTTTTTTTGACAAAATAGTAAGTGCTGATGTTATTTTGAAGTTAGAGAATAATGGACAGGTTCAAGACAAAATTGCAGAGATTAAAATAAATGTTCCTGGTGCGACATTAATTTCTAAAGAAAGTAGTAAATCCTTCGAAGAGTCAGTAGACTTGGGGGCTTCAGCTATGAAAAGGCAGCTAATTAAGCATAAGGAAAAGCAGAAAAAATAAAAAAAAGTGATTTTTTTTATGAAAAAGCTTGCACAGAATAAAAAGGTGGCTTATATTTGCAAACGCTAAGACAAACATAGTCTTGCATTAGTTCTGAAAAATAAGAGTTACTTTTTTATTTTCGCCGATATAGCTCAGCTGGCTAGAGCAGCTGATTTGTAATCAGCAGGTCGTGGGTTCGAGTCCCTCTATCGGCTCAGAAATTAAAAAGATAAAAGGCATTACTTCGGTAATGCCTTTTTGAAGGAGGGGGTGCGCCGGAGTTGGAGAGCCGGGCCAGACTGTAAATCTGGTGACTATGTCTGAGTAGGTTCGAGTCCTACCACCCCCACTAACTTTTTTTAAAGTTAATAGTTTATATAGAGCATTAAGCGGGAGTAGCTCAGTTGGTAGAGCATTAGCCTTCCAAGCTAACGGTCGCGGGTTCGAGTCTCGTCTCCCGCTCTTAATATGAAAGAGTACAAAAGATTAAGAGGGAATGATTCATTCCCTTTTGTTTTTTACTCTAGATTATAACTTAATTGTTATCGGCTTTAAATATAAGCCAACGTAGCTCAGGGGTAGAGCACCACCTTGGTAAGGTGGGGGTCGGCAGTTCAATTCTGCTCGTTGGCTCTACATGAGAGCTTTACAATTTGAAATTTGTAACCACTTTTATTCAACATTTTTAATTACTTGACTAACCATGGCTAAAGAAACGTTCGATCGCTCGAAGCCCCACGTAAATATCGGTACAATCGGTCACGTGGATCACGGTAAGACTACTTTGACTGCTGCAATCACAAATGTATTAGCAGATGCTGGCCTTGCTGAGAAAAAAGACTATACTACTATTGACTCTGCTCCTGAGGAGAAAGAGCGTGGTATTACTATTAACACAGCTCACGTAGAGTATGAGACGGCTAATCGTCACTATGCACACGTGGATTGTCCTGGTCACGCCGATTATGTGAAAAACATGGTAACTGGTGCTGCTC
>CAYOJF010000174.1:0-7265 GCA_964404215.1 uncultured Aureispira sp.
TATCTCCTGTTCCACCATCATATAGGTGAGTTTGTCCGAAGTCAGGTAATCCAGCCTCGTCTACTAGTTTCTTAATTTGATCTGATTTTGCTCCATCAAAAATAGGTGTTGCAAATTTCTTATCTAATTTTTCACCAGCCCAACCTAATACCGTTTCAAAGATTTGACCAAGGTTCATACGAGAAGGTACCCCTAGTGGATTCAAGATAATATCCATTGGCGTTCCATCCTCTAAGTAAGGCATATCTTCATCGCGAACGATTCTCGCAACAATACCTTTATTACCATGACGACCTGCCAATTTATCTCCAACCTTCAGTTTACGTTTCTTCGCCAAATAAACTTTAGCTAATTTCAATACACCTGCTGGCAATTCATCACCAATAGTAATTGCAAATTTTTCACGTTTGTAATCACTAATGATTCCGTTTATTCTAATACTGTAATTATGTAAGAGAGTACGAACCATTTCATTGGTTTTCTCATTCTTAGTCCAATTAGAGTGGTCTACTACAGTGAAATCAATATCGTTCAATCCACGAGCAGTAAACTTAGAACCTTCTTCAATCAATTGTTCATTATAGATACTCTTGATACCAGCAGAAGATTTACTTCCTAAAAGATCCACTAGTTTCTCAACTAATTTATTCTTTTGTTTTTTCAAATCATGTTCATGATCTGTATCCAGCTTAGACAACATTTTCTTGTCTTTCGCTTTCTGAACTTTATCTTTCTTCGCACGCTTAAACAAGCGTTTGTCAATGATAATACCTCTAGTAGAAGGCGAAGCTTTCAAAGAAGCATCTTTTACATCACCAGCTTTGTCACCAAAGATAGCACGCAATAATTTTTCTTCTGGAGTTGGGTCAGATTCTCCTTTTGGAGTAATTTTTCCAACAATAATATCTCCTTCCTTGATCCAAGCCCCTATTCTAACTAAACCATTTTCGTCTAGATTTCTAGTAGCATCTTCACTTACGTTAGGAATATCATTAGTAAACTCTTCTTCACCCAATTTCGTATCACGAACATCCACCTCAAATGCCTCGATATGCAATGAAGTAAAAATATCTTCACGAACGACACGTTGAGAAAGCACAATCGCATCCTCAAAGTTATATCCTTTCCAAGGCATAAATGCTACTTTCAGGTTTTGACCTAAAGCCAATTCACCATCTTGTGTTGCATATCCCTCACAAAGTACTTTTCCTGCATGTACTCTTTCACCTTTCTTAACGATAGGCTTCAAGTTAATACAAGTATTTTGGTTTGTTCTTCTGAATTTCACCAAATTGTATGTTACAAAATCATCTTCGAATGATACTGCACGATCTTCATCGGTACGATCATATTTGACAATAATTTTAGTAGCATCTACGTAATCAACAACACCTTCTCCTTCTGCATTGATAAGCATTCTAGAATCACGTGCCACTTTACCCTCCAGTCCTGTTCCTACAATAGGAGACTGAGGCTTAAGCAATGGTACCGCCTGACGTTGCATATTCGACCCCATCAAAGCACGGTTGGCATCATCATGAGATAAGAAAGGAATCAATGAAGCAGAAACTCCTACAATCTGATTCGGTGAAATATCAATATACTCAATATCCTCAGGTGACAACACAGGGAAATCACCATGTTGACGACATTTAATTCTATCCGTAACAAATTCACCTTTTTCGTTCAATTTCGCATTTGCCTGTGCAATGATCTTATAATCCTCTTGTTCTGCTGACAAGTAATCTGGATTATCACTAAAATCAACTTTATTTCCACCTTCAATCTTACGATATGGTGTTTCAATAAAGCCCATTTTGTTAATCTTAGCATGTACACACAATGTCGAAATCAAACCAATATTGGGTCCCTCTGGTGTCTCAATCGTACACAAACGACCATAGTGAGAGTAGTGAACATCACGTACCTCAAAACCTGCACGTTCACGAGATAAACCACCTGGTCCTAGAGCAGAAATACGTCTTTTGTGCGTAATCTCTGATAATGGATTCGTCTGATCTAAAAATTGAGACAACTGACTTGTACCAAAGAAAGAATTAATAACAGAAGACAATGTTCTAGCATTAATCAAATCAACAGGTGTAAAGACTTCATTATCTCTAACGTTCATACGCTCACGAATCGTACGAGCCATACGTGCTAATCCTACACCAAACTGAGAATACAATTGTTCCCCTACAGTACGTACACGACGATTGCTTAGGTGATCAATATCATCAATCTCCGCTTTCTGGTTGATTAGACGAATGAGGTATTTGACAATCTCTATAATGTCCTCTTGTGTCAAAACACTTACATCTCTAGGTGTAGTCAAAGACAACTTACGGTTGATCTTGTAGCGACCTACATCTCCTAGATTGTAACGTTTGTCCGAAAAGAATAATTTTTCGATGATACCTCTTGCAGTTTCCTCATCCGGTGGATCAGAACCACGAAGCTGGCGATAGATGTGCTGTACAGCTTCTATCTCCGAGTTAGAGGTATCTTTTTGTAATGTATTATATATGACAGTGTAATCTTCTGCTATATCCTCTTTTTGTAGGATAATAGTATCGACACCTGTTTCTAAAATATCTTCAATATTATCTTCGTCAAGAATAACATCACGCTCCAAGATAACTTCGATACGTTCAATAGAAACTACCTCACCTGTATCTTCATCTACAAAATCCTCTGTCCAGTTACGGAGTACACGAGCAGCTAGTTTTCTACCTAAATGTTTCTTTAACGCTTTTTTGTTTACTTTCACCTCATCTGCTAAGTCAAATAAGTTCAGAATATCTTTATCTGAATCAAATCCAATAGCACGAAGCAAAGTAGTAACAGGAAACTTTTTCTTACGGTCAATATAAGCATACATGATAGAGTTAATATCTGTAGCAAATTCCATCCATGCTCCTTTGAAAGGAATAACACGAGCAGAATAAATTTTTGTACCGTTAGGGTGGCGGCTTTGACCAAAAAACACCCCTGGTGAACGGTGTAGCTGTGATACGATTACACGTTCAGCACCATTGATTACAAAAGTTCCTTTGGGAGTCATGTAAGGGATATTCCCCAAAAACACATCCTGAATTGTTTGTTCAAAATCTACGTGTTCTTCATCGTTACAAGACAATTTGAGTTTTGCTTTTAGTGGAACACTATAAGTCAAACCTCTTTCCATACACTCTTCTAATGAATAGCGTGGGGGGTCGATGAAATAATTTAAAAATTCCAACACGAAAATATTCCTAGCATCTGTAATAGGAAAATTTTCTTGAAATACTTCAAATAAGCCTTCATTCATTCTGTTCTCTGGCGTAGTAGCCAACTGAAAGAACTCTTGGAATGACTTCACTTGAATTTCAAGAAAATCAGGATACTGAGATTCGTGTTTAATTTTACCAAAATTGTGTCTCTTTGATACAGGAGCACCTTGATGGTTAGATGAAATATTGTTAGACGACATGAAGCTGTATTTACTAAGTTTATAAACGCCTGTTTTGCTATGAGTTAATTGAGAACAAAGCAACTTTTAGGCGGCAAAAGCGATTGCTTGAGATGTCAAATATTAAGACGATGAATAGGCTTAGCTACATTTTGTAACTAAGCCTATACTTATTGCTGGAAGCATAGGTATGTAAAGGACAAAGTCCTACCCATTTTCCTATAGAATTATTTCAATTCTACTTCAGCACCTACTGCTTCTAATGCAGCCTTGATACTTTCTGCTTCTTCTTTAGAAACAGCAGCTTTAACAGCACCAGGAGCACCGTCTACTAATTCTTTAGCTTCTTTCAACCCTACGCCTAAAAGACCTTTGATTTCTTTTACTACTTTCAATTTAGCAGATCCTGCAGATTTCAAGATTACATCGAATTCTGTTTGCTCAGCAGCAGCTTCAGCTCCTGGTCCAGCACCTGGTCCAACTGCAACAGCAGCAGCAGCAGGCTCGATACCATACTCATCTTTCAATATATCAGCAAGTTCTTTTACTTCTTTAACTGTAAGGTTTACTAGTTGTTCTGCGAATTCTTTCAAATCAGCCATTTTGTGTTTTGTTTTAAATGCCTTAAGAATAATTTTCTCAAAAAAGTTATTAAATACGAAAATTTGCAAGAGTGGAAGCACTAACAAATTTTCAAGATAATAAGTTGCTTGTAACGAACAACTCTATTATTAAGCTTCAGCTCTTTCTTCCAATGCCTTAAGCAACCCAGACAATGTGTTTCCACCTGACTGAAGAGACCCGACAACATTTTTGATAGGAGATTGAAGCAATAAGATTACATCTCCAATCAAGTCTTCTTTAGACTTGATATTAACTAGATTCTCTAGTTGGTCATCTCCTACATATACTTCTGATTCAATGAAAGCAGCTTTCAATACTGGTTTCTCTAAATCTTCTCTAAACTGTTTGATTAGTTTAGCAGGAGCATTACCTTTCTCAGCGAACATTAGAGCAGAAGCTCCTTTTAGTACACCGTATAGGTCTTCATAATTTTCTTCATTAGAAGCAGCAGCTTTTTCCAAAGCCTTTCTGATAAGTGTATTCTTTACCACTTGGATTTGAATACCCTGACCAAATGCAGCTCTTCTAATATCATTTATTTTTTCAACAGTTAGCTCAGAGCAGTCTGTCACATAGAAATACTTAGCGTCTGAAAATTTCTCAGCTAGTTGTTCTATTGCTACTGTTTTTTCCGCTTTTGTCATTTTTTTAATTTTTTAAGCTTGTCTATAATAGGTAGCTGTTAGAGTTTAACTGCTTTAGTAGTAATTGGTACACCAAGGCTCATTGTAGTGGCAGTAGTGATACTCTTTACATAAGTTCCTTTTGCAGAAGATGGCTTCATTTTACTCAATGTTGTGAATACTTCTTTAGCATTCTCAACTAATTTTTCAGGAGTAAATGATACACGTCCAATTGGTGTGTGTACAATACCAAATTTGTCTACACGGAAAGAAGTTTTACCTTTCTTGATTGCTGTAATTGCATCTCCTATACTCTGACCAGCTGTTACTACTGTCCCAGATTTAGGATTAGGCATTAAACCACGAGGTCCCAAAACTCTACCTAGACGACCTAGCTTAGGCATTACGTTTGCCATTGCTACGATTACATCCATCTCTAGCCAACCGCCTTGCATTTTAGTCAAATATTCATCTAACCCTACAAAATCGGCTCCTGCTGCTTTCGCTTCTTCTTCTTTGTCTGGAGTACAAAGAGCTAATACTCTTTTTTCTTTACCAGTACCATGTGGTAGTGTAATTGTACCACGAAGATTTTGATCAGCTTTTCTTGGATCTACTCCTAAACGGATGTGTAAATCTACAGATGCATCGAATTTCGCAAAGTTGACTTCTTTAACTAAAGCCATTGCTTCCTCTAGAGAATAAAGCTTTTCCGCCTCAATTTTTTTGAGCGCCTCAGCTCTTTTTTTACTAATTTTTCCCATTGTTGGTAATTAATTTTTGTTTTAGATAGCTCGAATAGAGGTCATTCTAAAGCCACCTTTTTTTTAAAACTTGTTTGTGTTTACGCTTCAGCTTCCCAAGGAGCGTCGCCTTTGACATTGATTCCCATACTTCTAGCAGTACCAGCAATCATTTTCATAGCAGACTCTATCTTGAATGCATTCAAATCGACCATTTTGCTCTCTGCAATCTCTTTTACTTGATCCCAAGTAACTGAACCTACCTTGTTACGGTTAGATTGAGGTGAACCACTTTTCAAGCCAGCAGCTTGAAGCAACTGTACAGCTGCAGGAGTAGTTTTGATTACAAATTAAAATGATTTGTCTTTGAATACAGTAATGATAACAGGAACAACCTGACCCATTTTATCCTGAGTTTCTGCATTAAATCTTTTGCAGAACTCCATGATATTTACACCTTTAGCACCTAATGCAGGTCCTACTGGTGGAGCTGGATTCGCTTGTCCTCCTTTTACCTGAAGTTTGATAAACGTTTCGACTTCTTTTGCCATTACTTGATTTATTTATAAAATAAGACTAAATTTTTCTTAGATAAAACAATCTTAATAGGGCGTTCCTATTAAGATTGTTTTTCTACTTGCATGAAGTTTAATTCCACTTCTGTTTCACGACCAAAGACTTTTGTAATGATTTTGAGCTTTTTCTTCTCTTCATTTACATCTTTGATAGTTCCCATAAAATCTTTGAAAGGACCATCGGTAACTTTGATTTCCTCCCCTTCTATAAAAGGAACTGCTAGAGCTTCTCCACTCTCCGATGATTCATCAACCTGACTCAAGATTCTATGAATCTCGTGGTCTCTCATCGGAATAGGATTCTTTTTGCCTAAAAAGTGAATTACATCTTTAATGGAAGTAATTGCTTGAATGACATTACCATTCATAGCTGATTTGATACCTGTAGGAGTACTTCTAATCCCAGCTTCTACAAAAATATATCCTGGCGTAAGAACACGCTCTTGGATTACTTTTTTTCCGTTGCGAATTTTATAGACTTTTTCGGTAGGTACGATCACATTAGGTACTATTCCTCGCCACTCGTTTCTATCTATTTCCAAATCAATACGCTCTTTAAGTTTACGTTCTTTATTGGAAACAACTCTCAAACAATACCATTTTGTGTTATTATCAGTCATAATATATGTTACTATCTAAAAGGATTAGTAAATTTGGTCTATCCGTAAAGGAGACCTAGAACTTTAATCCAAACTACATCCATAAGGGCTACCGTACATGCCAAAAAGATAGAACCAGCAATTACTACTAATGTAGTTTTTTGTAATTCCGTCCATGTTGGCCAGGTAACTTTTTGAGTCAATTCCTTATAGCTATCTCTAAAATATTGCATCATAATTGATATGCATTTTTAATAGCACGGGTGGAGGGACTCGAACCCCCAACCCTCGGTTTTGGAGACCGATGCTCTGCCAATTGAGCCACACCCGTAATTTGAGGGTTGAGTATTATACAACACTCAACCCCCATTTAATATATCGAGAATAATAAATTATTATTCGATGATTTTTGTTACTTGACCTGCACCTACTGTACGTCCACCTTCACGAATCGCGAAACGTAAACCTACTTCCATTGCGATAGGAG
The DNA here is from genome assembly GCA_964404215.1 of uncultured Aureispira sp. Taxonomy (GTDB): domain Bacteria; phylum Bacteroidota; class Bacteroidia; order Chitinophagales; family Saprospiraceae; genus Aureispira. The sequence goes on from CAYOJF010000174.1 coordinate 7,103, forward strand.
CAATCAATTCTACTTCTAATGAAAGGTTATCACCAGGCATTACCATTTCTACATTTTCAGGTAGAGCAATAGCACCAGTTACGTCAGTTGTACGGAAGTAGAACTGTGGGCGGTAACCATTGAAGAAAGGCTTGTGACGACCACCTTCATCCTTACCTAATAC
>CAYOJF010000175.1:0-6929 GCA_964404215.1 uncultured Aureispira sp.
AAATATCTTTTTCTGTTACTTGTCGTTAAAAATTAGCCGAATAGCCTTAGCTATTCGGCTAATTTTTGCCTCAATTAACAAAAAAAACTTACTCATTCTGCCAAAAACGGACTTTTTAAACAACTTCTATTTTATTACATTACCATAAGCCACAAAGTAAGGATTCAATAAATTTTCTTTATTGTAAACAACAGGAGTCTCTGTTTGGTATTGTAGCACTTTGCCACCAGCCTCTTCTAGTATAATTTGAGCAGCACCAGTATCCCATTCCATAGTAGGAGCGACTCGTGGGTAAAGGTGTGCTTTTCCAGTTGCTATTTCTAAAAACTTTAATGAACTTCCTTTTGCCACTAGCTCAGGAGCATTTAAGGCATCGACAAAGGCTTGAGTTTCTTCGTTGAGATGAGAACGAGAACAAACAACTTTCAAACCTTCCTGTTTCATATCGAAGGATGGGGCAAATAGTTGAGTTGTTTCGCCATTTTTCTGTAGAAATGCTCCTTCGTCTTTAGATCCCCAATAAAGCTCATCAGTGACAGGGGTATAAACGACTCCTGCTACAACTCGTCCTTGATGGATTAGAGCAATATTGACAGTGAACTCGCCATTTCTTTTGATGAATTCTTTAGTCCCATCTAATGGATCAACCAACCAATAGTAGTCGTATTGCTGACGAGTGGTATAGTCTACTTGTTTGTTTTCTTCTGAGATAATAGGATAAACAATATCCAATTGTTGTAGCCCTGCACAAATAATGTCATTAGCAGCTTTGTCAGCGGCTGTTAATGGAGAATCGTCCGCTTTGCGTTCGATTTTGACCCCTTCGCATTGGGCATAAATTTCAAGAATAGCAGCTCCAGCATCTTTCGCAATTTGGTGTACAGGAGCGATTAATTTAGATAAAGACATGATTAGTTGTTTTTGATAGGTAAAGTCCAATGAAGTGGCTTTCTCAATAGTAGGTTTACTGAATAATTCCACTTTTTTGCGTATATTTGTTAGACTCAAAGTTAAAATAAAATATGAATAAGACGACTCAAAAATTGAAAATAGGGATTAGCATCGGAGATATTAATGGAATCGGACTAGAAGTAGTTTTGAAGACATTGAGCGACAAACGCCTACTAAGTATGTGTACGCCTGTTCTTTATGGAGCGACTAAAGTCATTTCTTATCATAAGAACATTGCTAAAATTAATCAACTGAATTTGCATCAAGCCAAATCAGTAGAGCAGCTGAAAGAGAATGCAGTCAATGTCATCAATTGTTGGACAGAGAACGTCAAAATTGAGTTAGGACAATGTACGGCTGATGGAGGTAAATATGCTCATATTTCGCTGCAACATGTTGCGGACGATTTGAAAAAAGGATTATTGGATGCCATGGTGACGGCTCCTATCAACAAAGAGGCGATGACTCTAGCTAACTTTGGTTTTCCAGGACATACCGAATTTTTGACGCATACCTTTGAGGCAGATAGTTTGATGCTGATGGTACACGAAAATCTAAGAGTTGGTTTAGTAACTAACCATGTACCACTCAAAGAGGTTGCTACTCATATTACGAAGGAACTCATTCTCCAAAAAATTGAATTTATACACCGTATTCTTTGTATGGATTTTGGGGTAAGTAAACCTGCTATTGCTATTTTGGGCCTCAATCCACATGCTGGAGATGGAGGTGTAATTGGACAAGAAGAAAAAGATATTATATTGCCAGCTATAGAAGCTGCCAAAGCGAAAGGTATTCTAGCAATAGGACCTTACCCTGCGGATGGTTTCTTTGGATCAGATAACTATCGAAAATTTGATGGTGTGCTAGCCATGTACCACGATCAGGGGTTAGTTCCATTCAAGACGATTGCTTTTGGTGGTGGGGTTAATTTTACGGCTGGACTACCTGTCGTTCGTACTTCACCTGACCATGGGACTGGTTTTGATATAGCAGGCAAAGGAATAGCAGAAGCGGCATCATTTAGACAAGCACTGTATACGGCTATAGATGCTGCTAAACAAAGAGCGGCTTATCTAGAAATGACGGCTAATCCAATCAAAAACCATCTATCAGACTCTAAAGAGGATGGAGGTAAAAAACGAAATAAAGGCAAAGGGAACCGAAATAGCAGAGACGACCAACGCTCTAAAAATTCTAATAAACCCAAAACAGAAGGCAAGAAAGAACCGAAAAAACAATCACCTAAAAAGGAGATTGTTGCAGAACAGAAGGAAATGCCCAAGAAAGAAGCTGCTCCAGTAACTCCTGCCGAAAAAACACCTTCTAAGCCTAAAGCACCAGCAGCAGAAGTAAAGCAAAAAATGACGATCGAAGAACGGTTAGCGTTAGCTGCTAAAAAGAAAGAGGCACAAAAAAAAGAGGTGGCTCCTGATAATACTCCCGAAAAAGTAGATATTACAACAGAAGAATAAGAGTTTATTTTAAACAAACTCTATTATAAAAAAAGCACTTTCTATTCAGAAAGTGCTTTTTTTATAATAGAGTTGATTTGATCTTTTTCTATCAAAAAACCATCGTGTCCAAATTTAGAAGTTATTTCGTAGTAGTTCGCAGTCGGAATATGTGCTGCTAAATATTGTTGTTCAGAAGTAGGGATGAGCATATCGGTATCAATTCCAATAATGGTAGTCGGAATCTGAATGGAAGCTAACGCTTTTTCGCACCCTCCTCTATCACGTCCTACGTTATGGCTGTCCAAACACTTGGTAAGGTACCAATAGTTATGAGCATGAAATCTATTTTTTAGTTTTTTGCCTTGGTAACGAACATAAGAACTAGCCTTAAAGTCATCTATTTTATCTACCGTATCCTTCTGTGTTTGGATGTAGGCATCAATCGTTCGATATGAAATCAATCCAATAGCACGAGCCGTCTGCAACCCTTGGGCACCTGCTTCTTGGTCTTTTTGTTGCCAGCTACTATCGGTTTCTATTGCCATACGTTGAGCTTCATGTATGGCAATACTCCAAGGGGTTTCTCTAGCAGAGGTGACTAGTAGAATCATTTTTTGAATCACAGAAGGGTAACCTATGGCGTATTCCAATGTTTGATGTCCACCAAAAGAACCTCCTATCGCTAGCATAATTTTTTCGATACCTAAATGCTGTTGGAGCAAGGTATGAGCCTTGACCACATCTCTGGTAGTATAACGAGGGAAATCCATTCCATAGACTTCTTTAGATCCCAATATAGTGCTTCTAGGGTTAGTTGTTCCATAAAAAGAACCGAGCACATTAGCGCAAACAATAAAGTGCTTTTTAGGGTCAATAATTGCTTGTTCTCCCCCAATGACACCAGCCCACCAGTCGATAGCATTAGAGTTAGCAGTCAAGGCATGAAATACCCAGACCACATTATCTTTAGCTTCGTTTAACGTCCCGTAAGTGTGGTAGGCAATATTAAGTTGCTTTAATTCACCTCCTAGCTCTAGTCGAAAGGAGTAAGTGTAGTTGTATATTTTTACACCTTCTGGTAATAGCATGATAACGTTTATTTATGGTATGAATATCTATTACTTTAAACCCAAACGAGCTTTTCGTTTTTCTGCTTGTCTCGCTTGCCGTTCTTCACGTTGTTGTCTACGTTTTTCACGAGCAAGTTTACGACTCTTTTTATCTCGCTGTAGTTTGACTTCATATCCGTTAGCATTTGCCAATAAATTGACATAGACATAGGCAATTTTTTTATCTTTATCTTGGTACTCAATAGCCTCTTCTTGTGTAGGGTTTACGTCCTCTCTTTTTCGCTTAAATAATTTTTGAAAGGCTGCTTTCGTAACTAGTTTGAGAGGAACTTTGAAGAACATATTCATATTGTCATTCAAGTTTTGTGTTCCCCAGAGTTCAATAAAACCAAGAGAGGAGTTGATCGTCATCGTAGGGACGGTCAAGACATTTGACTTGAAATCGAACGTATTTTCCAAGGTGTCAAATCTAACCTTATTAAGGTTTTTATCTTTAAAAAAGTCTTCAAGGTAAGAGAGTGGAGCATAGTTGTCCAGTTGTCCATTGACTACTTTTAGATCAATCGTAAAATTAGATTTATCTAACATTGGGGTCAAGTCTTTATGAATATGCAGTTTACCTGAAATGTCACTATCAACAATCCCGTGAAGATTATCGGAAACAATATAATCTTGACCAAAATTATCAAACTTGACCATAAAGCGATCTATGTCTATATTTTTAGCATAAATCTCTGGTGAAACGTAAATATTATTAGGATCAGTAGCATCCAAATCTCCACTGATATCAAAACTCCCTCCCGCTATATTCATGAAACAGGTATCTATTTGTAAGTGCCTGTTGGATTTCATGTGTAATACCGTTTCTAGGTTTTCAACATGATATTGGTGATAGTACAAATGACCAATATTAGCACGGACATGCATATCCCAAAAAGGAATATCAAAAATGGTAAAACCAGCATCGTGGTTGATTGGAGGGGTCTCTTTTTTATTCGTTGGGCTTGGGTTCCAATCCAATAGTTGATTGATATCTAATCGATTAGAACGTAATGTGATAAAATGATTTTTCTTACGTAATAGAGGATCTTTGCCTAAATACCAATATAAATCTAAATGAAAATCACTACGCCCTATCTTTCCTTCAAAGTTTTGAGTAGTCAAGTGCTGATTTTCATAATGTAGTCGACCTTTAAATTGCTCAAAACGACAATTGTGTATTTTCATTTTAGCATCTAATTTATCTACATACGCATCTACAGAATAAAATTCATTGTTTTTGAAGTGTAATTCACTACGTCCATGTATTTTTAGCTGGTCAAATTGTTCGTGACGATAATCTTCTGGTATATAATTTTCACCCTTGTAGACGAGCAAATCTTCTAGACGAAGGTGTTCGGAGGTCAAATCAAATTCTAATTTTGCATCACCATCTAATACATCATTTAGCCAAATATCATAATGGACTAATCGCCCCGAAAAATGAAAATCACTACTGTCTAATTCACCTGAAAAATCGACAATACGGACATCTTCGTTTTCAATAAATATATCTGCATTGAAATCATGTAACTCGTGTGGGTAATGTTGAAGTGTCGCATGTAGTTCGCGGATGAAAAACTCCCCAACAGGTAGATTTTTATATTCTGTAAAGGCTCTTGCTGAACTATTGAAACCAATATCTAGACGTAAGTCACGAAGTTGCTCATCTATAGATGCTTTTTGTAGAGAGTCATTGAAGGTCAGTTCCGCTATATCTAGTAGATTAGATTTTAATTTCATATCTACGGAAATACTATCATTGGTGTGATGTAAAATGGCAGGTAAATCACTGATACGACCTGATGCGAAAAAATCTGACTTTCCAATGTATCCACTAAAAGTATCAATCATCGCTTCATGTCCCTCCATATGCCCTATTACATTGATATCTTTTATAGGTAAATGAAATGCACTAGATTTAAAGTTTAGATTTCTAATCTCTAATTCTGTAAAGTAGGATTCATTGAGTCTTTCTATGCTCTTTTCAGGATTATTTAGATCAATAATATCGTGAAAATTCATAACGAGATTCACTTTACCTGTTAAATCGCTTAAGCCTTTTATATTAAAAAAATCAGCTAAAAACTCTAGCTTAAATTCAGATTTTAATTTTAGATCAATATCAGGCGAATTAAAATTTTGAACACTAAGATCACCATAAAACTGACCTGTTTCGGGACTTGCTTTAAAATCCTCGATACCAAACTCCATATCGGTAAGACTACCACTAGTATTTGTATTTCTAAAATAGCCCCTAAATTCCATATTTTTTAGGGTTTTTTGAGTGGTCTTATGTTTGATTCTGCCTTGTTTACAGCCAAAATTAGCGTTTATTTTAGGGATTTTGCCATTTGCCATTTCACCCTTAATAGTAGCGTCAAAATAGACTTTCCCTCTATTATCATAAGCTTGTAATGTAGGGATTAATTCTTCTGGAGCAAAAGCAATAATTAAATCAAAATTAGGTTTGGCCCCCTCTACTTTTAGATCCAAGTATTGCTCATTGGCAATATCTAACTTACCTTGCAAAGAAAACTCACCGGCTTCTAGTTTGACATTGGACTGAGCGAGTTCTAATAGAAGAGAATCACTATTGAAATCAATTTTTGTATCTACCTCAAAATGTTTATGTTTAATAAAAGTGGTATCTCCGTTTTGCATTAGATTCATCTCAAAACGTGCCTCCAAATCTACCATAGTATGTACATCATTGACCTGTATTACCGCTTGAGCATCATCAACAAAGGCATCTACATCTATTGCTGTAGCTTCATTAAGCTTATGGATGTCAACACGGTGTAATGCAATAGATTTTAGGTGCAATTGAAAAGGTAAGGTATCCGTTTTTTCTTGGTTGCTAGTGTCTATGGGGCTCAAGGCATTAACAATATTAAAACTTTCATCTTCGTGTTGTACAAAATAGATGTAGCCATCACTTAGAGAAACGGCTTTAAGGTCATAATTACCATTAATGATCGTCCAAAAGTCAAAACCTAAATAAGCATCTTTTACATCTACCAATGCCTTTGCAGAATCATTTTTTGATTCATAAATTTTTAGTCCCTCTAGATCAATAGAGATATAAGGAAAGTTCTCGAAAGGTGAAATATGACTGCCTTGTAGGCTGATTTTACCAGCATAATGTTGATTAGTGTAGACTAAAATCTTTTGTACGACTTGGTCTTGTTTCCAAACAACTAGTGTGAAAATAACTCCAAGGACAAGGAATAAAAAAACAAAGCTTCGCAGCATCCATTTGAGAAAAGATGGCATCCGTTTTTTTTGCTTATTATTTTCGGACATGTATAGGGGGAAATTGTGTAGGTTTTCGAATTAATTACTGATGTTACGCATTATTCAAATAGATTTGTAGAATAACAGTTAGCTATTGGATAAGAAGTCGTTTTAC
>CAYOJF010000176.1:0-6656 GCA_964404215.1 uncultured Aureispira sp.
TCATCTCCAATATAGGTTATTTTGCTGGGAGGTAGTTTTGTTTGGGTTATAATCTGTTGAAATAAGATAGGGTGAGGTTTGGACAGATTGTATTGGGCAGAAATATGAATGGTTGCTGGAGGGAAAGTTTTATCTAACTTGGTTTTTTGAATTTTAGCCGTTTGATTTTCAACCGAACCATTGGTCAGGATACCAATGAGATAGTCTTTTTTTAGGGTTTCTAATAAAGAAATTAAATTAGATGATAATGGTGGAATATATTGATGGATCGTTTTCTTTATATACAGCCAGAAAGTATTAGAGGTCCAATTTTGAGGTTGATAAACTGTTATAAACCAAATACAAAATTCCTCTCTAGGGGTATATCCCCAATTATCTTTTAGGAGAATTTGATTTTGTTCTTTTGGATAGGAATAGTGCGGTAAGTATTGCTCGAAAAAAGCCATCATACAGTTATCCATAGCGGCATTTCGGTCAATCAGCGTATTGTCTAGATCAAAATAAATTGCTTTCATTTCAGTTCGTCAACTTCCATTTACTAAATGCTGCTTTTATAGTAGCTTGATAGGTATCTAAGTCATCTTTCAATACATTAGGGAGCAAATCACCAAAAGCATTGGTTTCCAAGATATATTGTTGCTGATAGGTACTAGATAGCAAAACATCGACTCCTGCATAGAGGGTATTAGGGAGTGTTTGGACGGCTTCTTCTGCCAAATGATGTAGGGCATCCCATTTCGTTTGACCGATTAGGTTTTGTATGTTTTTCTCCTGTCCTCTGGCATTTCCTAGATGCAGATTAGTCATAGGCATTCTACTTTGTCGCACAACAGTATATTGAGCTTTTCCGTCAATCACTACGATCCTAAGATCAAAAACACCTTGTTCGTTACTGGCTTTAGGAATCCATTGTTCTACTATTAAGTCTTCTTTAGCTAGAACATCAATAATGAGTTCAATGGTTTTTTCGTCGGTATACCGACGTACTTTGAGTGAATTGTAAAGTTTGACTCCTTCCAATGATTGTATAATTTCGACTGAAGTAGTGGCTTGAATTTTATCTTTGTGGACACGCAGGGCGAGTACACCTGAAGCAGAAGAGCCATGATTGAGTTTTACAAAAACTCGATTCCAACCCTTTTGTTTCATTTTAGCTCGGAGCTCTTGATATGTTTTTATAGAGGGAAGTGCTGGTACAACCGCTATATTATTACTCAAAAAGTGCTGATGACAAGCCATCTTGTCAAACGTTAGAGCAATAGAGGAGGTACTGTTCATGATGCGAATACTAGGATGTTGATCTAGTTCTTCTTGAAGCTCTTTCAACCAATAGCAGTAGCCTTGATAAAGCTGTTTGGAGTATTGAATACGACCTCTATCATAAACAAGTTCTGTTATTTTGTGGTCTGCTGCTATGGCTTCAGTAGCATCGGGAATAATTTTGTTGCCCCTCTGGACAAGTTGTTTCCAGACATCAAAATTTTCCCCAAAAGATTCTATACGCAGACAATCTGTCTGCTGGAGTATCTGTGCCCAGTCTACTTGATTGGATAGAGCTTGCTGATAAGGAATAATATGAGGAATGGGAAAACCTTGTGACTTGGCGGCTTCTATAAAATATTGACAGCGTCGGTTTTCTGGGTTGGCGATGATGGTGAATTGCATGATATAGAAATAGTCAATAGTAGTATATAGGGGATTCACTGGACTGGTAGCACAAATATACCTATTTCTTTGACAGAAAAAAGGCAAATAACAAGCGGTTATTTGCCTTTTTTTTATAACCTCTTTGTGAGATATCATCTCATAGAAATGACTGTCATCATTCTATTGTTTAATCACTTTTCCACTTTGTATTTTTTTATCTGTTGTAATGGTATAGATATACATTCCTTTCGCCAAATGACGAATATCTATTGTTTGGTTATTCGCGACGGTTTTACGAAGTATGCTTCTTCCTTGCATATCCATCAGGTTAAAGTGTACCTGTTCTACTTCTAGTGCGATTTGAATCCTATCAATAGCTGGATTTGGGTAGATTTGGCTTAGGTTTTCTACTTGTTGAAGATACTGAACACTCACATTAGTCCTATAGTAATTAGTATAGCGAACTTTATTATCAAGTTCCCAAGTATTAGTCGTTGAATTCCAATCATATGTAGTAGCTGTTGTGGCACTATTATTTATATCATAAGTATACGTCTGCCTAATACTTCCTACCCAGATATTATTATTGCTATCCCAACTATAACTACTACGTAGTGTTCGGTTATTGTTTGTATCATAGGTATAGTCGAATTTACCACTATTTATCCATTGACTATTATTGCTATCCCAACTATAAACAAGGCGTTGTGTTTGGTTGTTATTCGCATCATAAGTGAAAGTATCTTTACTACTATTTACCCATTGATTACTTGTAGTATTCCAAGAATAATAATTTCCATTAGTCTTATTATTATTTGCATTATAAATATAATCTTCCTTACTACCATTTACCCATTGACTATTAGTAATATCCCAATTATAAGCAATACGTTGTGTTTGATTATTATTCGAATCATAAGTAAAATCATTTTTATAATTATTTACCCATTGACTGTTGGTAGTGCTCCACTTGTATAAAATATATTGTGTTTGATTGTTATTCGAGTCATAAGTGAAATCACTTTTATCATTATTTACCCATTGGCGATTGGTAGCATCCCAACTATAACTAATGCCTTGAATCCAATTATTATTGGTATCGTAACTACTACCATTTCGGCTAAATCCCTTCCATTGGTTGTTGGCGGCATCCCAAGTATAAGAGCTTACATCAGTTGTGTTATTACTCGCATCATAGGTTAAATCTTGTTTGAAATTAATGTTCCATTGGTTATTAGTGGCATCCCACTGATAAGTGCTTACATTGGTTTTATTATCACTAGCATCGTAGGTATTACTTTCTTTATAACTATTTACCCATTGATTAGTAGTAGCATTTCTATTGTAGACGGTATATTCTGTCCTGTTTCCTTTTGTATCATATACATAAGCTGCTTTTGTAAGAATATTACAAATGACACCAGTTGTAGTCGTATCTTCACGACAAGTAATGATACTATCTAATACTGCTTGTGCTTTTGTTGATTGTAGGAATAAGAATAGACCTACTAATGAGAATAAATATTTCATGGCTTTGACCTTTTGTTGAATGTTTTATGTGAAAATAATTTAATATCACAAAGGTCAATCCTTTTATCCATGGGCATTGGTCCATTTTGGACTTGTATGCGTTCATTTTGGACATTTATTGGTTTAATAAGTCAAAAAATTGAATTAATGCACCAAAATAGCCAACATTGGAATTGGTATATTGAAATAAGAAAGCACTTTCCTATGACTAGAAAAGTGCTTTTTTAGAAATGCCTATTATTCTCCAACTTCTACATAACGGTAGTCTTCCTCTTCTTCGGTATCTCTTTCTGAAAGGTCAATTTTGACACCTAAGTCGGCTAGTTTTTCTGCCCAGTCATCAGAGATGTAGTTGTGGTGCAGGTCAATTTTTTTGAGATTTTTGATGGCTGGATTATCAAATAATGCTTCTGCTCCTTTGTCTGTCAATACTCCCATTGAAAGATCCAACACTTCTATTCTATCTAGAATAGCATCCCCTTTTAGTTGAATGGCAATATCATCTGCTATTTCACTATTGCGAAGCCCTAAGTACTTTAGATTAGGCAGACGGTTTTGTCCTCTATAAGTATGGAGAACGTCCTCTACACTACCTTCAAAACCATAGTCTGAAGAACCAAGCCATAGTTCTAGGTGATGTAATTTGGGTAAATTGGATTGAGCGACAGCAGATAAAATAGAACGGCTCATTCCTCCTGTTTCTACGATCAGTTGTTGCAGATTAGGGTGCTGCAAATTTCCTAAATCTAGACCATTCCCTCCTCTTACTTGATAGATTTCCAAATTAGGCAAAGCTTCCAATATGGGGTGGTGATTGGTGTTTTCTATCCAAGAAATTTCATTTTCTTCGTAAGTAATATCACCAAAAAAAATCCCTTTGATATGGTGTAGTTTTTCTTTATTAGCTACTAATAAATTGATGATTTCAGTAGGCGTATCATCGTGTTCTACCCCCCACATCCCGATGACGAAATTTTGAACAAGTGGTAATTTTTCATCTGCTAAAAACACTTTTAAGTCATTCATGACAGCATGGTCTTCCCCATCATAATCGGTACGGAAACGATAGGCAATCGCGGGGTTAATAATACCTGTAGTGGCGTTGAAATCTTCTACACGTTGCCCATTAAAATAAGTGGCATTACTAGAAATACTCATGGATAGTTATGGTTCTATAGGTTTATAATATTTTCTGCACCTAAAAATAACTATTCTGATTCAGAAATACTAGCTCTTACTTAAGAATGACTTCAAATGATGAAATAAATCAAATGATCAACTATTAAATTATATTCTCAATGAACGACTTAAAATAATTCCAGAATAAGAGCCGTGGAAAAAAGCTGTTTTTTTAATCTCAAAAAGGTATATTTGAACAATGAAATGGAGACTAATACAACTACATCAACTACAGGCTTACATTGATTCGGAAGAATACAAACAGTCAAAGTATATCCCTATCAGTAAGCATCGAGCACTATCACATCTACGAAATCCAAGAGGGAAGGCGGATGATTTGGTATTGGTACTGGTTTATGAAGCGGGGGAAATGGTAGGATATCTTGGTGTATTTGCTGATGATTTGCATTTTACGACAGGAGTAGAACATGTGGGATGGTTGAGTTGTATGTGGGTTAATCCAACTATGAGAGGAAAAGGAATTGCCAAAAAATTATTACAAACAGTCTTTGAAGCTTGGGAGTACAAGATACTAGTCACAGAATTCACGCCTGCGGCTTATGGGCTGTATCAACGAACAGAGCAGTTTCTAGATTTGGCGAAGCCTAAAGGGATTAGAGGGTATTTGAGATTGAATTTGCACTATTTATTACCTCAAAAAGATGAAAAATGGAACAAATGGAAGCCATTTTTGGGTTTAGTAGATGGTTTGTTCAATGGAATAAATGATTGGCGGTTGAAATGGAAAGCGACTAAGAAGGTTACTTTTGAGTATATATCGGAAATTGATGCAGAAAGTTGGACACTGGTACAAGAGACTAAGCAACGCGAATTGATGAATAGAGGTAGAGAAGAACTGACTTGGTTGGTCAATAACCCTTGGCTATTGAGCGGGGGATTGGAAGATCATAATGCCCAACGATACCACTTTTCGGCAGTCGCTCCATTATTTAGTTTTTTGAACATTAAAATTTATGATGCTTCCAAAAATCAAATTGCGTTTTTGATCGTCTCTATTAGAGGAAAAAATATGAAAGTGCCTTATGCTTATTTTGAGGCTAAATATACGGACGAAGTAATAGCGGTCTTGTATCAACATTTATTAGAATTGAAGTTAGATATGATAACTGTTTTTCATGAAAGACTAGTTGCTCATATAGAGGACAAACCTTCTCCTTTTTTCAAGAAAAGAGCTTTTCAGCGGCATTATATTATTGGAAAAGTATTAGGTGATGCCTTAAATAAGACCCCTGGTTTTACCATTCAAGATGGAGATGCAGATGCAGCGTTTACTTAAAATAAATATATGAATATATACTCAACGATTGACATAGGAGCTTTTCATCCTGTTTTTTGTGAAGATTTTAAATTTGTACATCAGCTCAATAAAAATTGGCTAGTAACAGCTGTTTTTGATGGGTGTTCGGCAGGAAAAGAAAGCCATTTTGCTTCAGCGTTATTTGGCAAAGTGTTAAAAAAGATCACTCAAAATATTCCTTATTGGGATATTAAGGATGACAGTCTTTCGTTGGACAAAATAAGCATCGAGGTGCTTGGTCAATTGATCATTAAAAATTTGTTTGAGGAAATAAAATTGATTAAAAATCAACTTTTCTTAGAATTCCCAGAATTGTTATCGACTTATGTATTATTAGTCTATCAGGTGAAAGAAAAAAAGGTATGGGTTAATATAGCAGGAGATGGAGTATATGCTATTGATAAACAAATTCAAGTGATAGACCAAAGTGATCATCCAGATTATTTAGCGTATCATTTGCAGGAATCATTTGAAGAATGGTATGAGAAGCATACTTATACAATAGAGAAAAAAAATGTAACTGATATTGCTATTTCAACAGATGGGGTTCTTAGTTTTGCAAAAGAGATGAAGGAAGAAGTAGAAGGAGTTAATCCTGTGGAGTATTTACTAACAGATGATACTTTCATAACTAATAAAAATATGATTCAACGTCAATGTCTATTTTTAGAACAAGAATACGAATTAAAACCCAATGATGATATTGCCATTATTAGAATCATCAATAAAAACATACTCTAATACAAATGTAACTAACTAAATGCGATTAAAGCTTCAATATAACGATGAATGGATAACACTTGCTCCTACTTCCTTTGCAGGAGGCGGAGAAGGGAATCTGTATCATATTGTTCACCCTAGGCATTGGAGTCGTTATGTTGCAAAGGTATATCATCCACACAAACGTAGTCCAGAGCGAGCGAGTAAGATTAGTTATTTGGCAAAATACCCACCTGAGTTGGCTTCTAGTCGAGGAGAACAC
>CAYOJF010000177.1:0-6420 GCA_964404215.1 uncultured Aureispira sp.
TTTTTTTTCAATGCTGTGGGTAAATAAAGTAGTCGATCGTTGTAGTTTAATCGAATGGTTCTGAGATTAGGGAGTTCTGTGATAGCCTCTGGCACAACAGATAAGTTATTCCAGTCCAAATCTAAAATTTCTAACGATTTAAGTTCCAGTAAAACAGCTGGAAATACAGTTAGTTGATTGGACGATAAATCTAAATCTTCTAGTTGTTTCAATGCTTCTAATCCATCTGGTAATTGTTTTAATTGGCTCTCCCTAACTTCTAGAGTTTTCAGAAGTTTAAGGTTTTGAATCGTATCGGGTAGATGTCCTATTTTTGTTTTAGATATACTTAGTTCTTCTAAGGATCTAATCTCAAAAAAATCACTGGGTAGTGCTCTAATTTGCTCTCCTCTAATCTTTATTATTTTTAATTTTTTGAGTTTAGATAACCCTTCTGGCAAATATTCTACATAATCCGTACCGATAGAAAATTCTTCTAAATTTTTCAATTTAGTAATGGAGTCTGATACCACCCTAAAGTCAGAATAACCTAAATCTAATATCTTTAAGTGGATTAGCCTATCTAGATGATCTGGAAACTTCTTTAGATAGTTGAATCGTAAATTCAACTCCACTAAGTTCGTTAACTCTGATAATAAGGTGAGTGGTCTTTTGAGGTGATTATGGCCAACATCTAATACTCTCAATTTTTTTAAGGCAAACACTCCTTGTGGTAAATAGGTAAGCTTATTGCAATGTAAATTTAACTCTTCCAGATTAGTCATTAGCTCCATTTGAGAAGGTAGCTTACGAACAGAACTATAACTCAAGTCAAGGATTTCCAACTTAGAGAGATAGACCAAATTTTCAGGTACTCGATGCAATTCGCATAAATATATTTGGATCCGTTTAAGATTGACAAGCAAATCAATATTATCGGGTAAGGTGATAGTTCCTGCACTCTTGATCACTAACTCTTCTAATGCTTCCATCTGTTGCCACATTTGTTCAGGGCTACCTTTCGGAATAATCTGATACTTAACTAAAAAACTACTGAGCCTTTTTTCTTCTATGGTCATTATTTACTTGAAGTTATTAGGAGGATTGTTTTGTATAGAATCTTATTACATCGTTTGTTTTGTGGAAAAAGTCGATTTGTATTATTACAATAGCTTCTTGTTCTTTCCATTGATGAAAGAACCAAAATCTAGGACTAAGTTTACAAACTAGATACTATCACACTTCAATGTGAATTTCAAGGAATTGATCCCTTATTCCTATAGATGTAGCTCTTTCCCTATAGACGCTTAGCATAATTTTTTACTCTAAAAATACGTCCCCCTTGAAATTTTTTCACATTTTCAGTGGATAGTATTAGCTAGTTCTTCAACATGTCCAATTAGCCGTATTCTCTTTTAATTCTATTAACCAACGATTTTGTAACTAGATTTAGTAATAAATTTCTTTGTTGGGTAACAGCAATCCACTGAGATTTATTCCACTGCTTTTCCATAGCTAAAAACCACCCATGTGCTACTATATTCCTAAGTCCACCATAACCTTCCTTTTTTTTACTAATAACTTGGTTCTGATAAGAGATCTTACTTGTTACCGATTTAATTTCAGGAGCTTTTTTTGACTTTCCAGGAGCAAAGTCTTTCCGTAGCATATTTAAAAAACTTGTCGTCAAGTCAGACTTAATACCATTCTCATTCCAATAACCTTCTATAAATGCCCATAGAAGCATTGTCTCATATAAAACATCATTAATTTCACTTATTTGAATTATCTCCTGCAATGAATTATAATTTAATTTTTCAGATTGAGATAGTACATTGTAATAGTATACTAATAAATCTAAAGAGTCCTTCTTAATGCAGTTTTTAGAGACTGGTGTTGATGATTTAATTTTATTCCAAGTAGATCCAGTAGATGGATGTTCATCAATCCACTCAAAAGGATTAGATACTACAGAGGGTCTACAATATACTAATTGCAAGCATAGCTTTATTAGATTCAAAAAATTCCAAGGTCTAGAATGTTGATTAGGGTTTTCTGTAAATACAAATATGCAATTTGTATAAATAGGATCAATACCATGTGGAAGAGGTATACATTCTGTAATCCATTTATTAAAAGGATAATCTAATTTTGAAGCATTTTCATAATTCGTAAAAGTTAGAGTTTGTTTTTTTCCTTCCACTATCAAGTCTACAGATTGATTCTTGCCATCAAACTGTACATTATAAAGCATCCACATCCCATACCTAGCTAATTTATTTTCTACATTTTGCATTCTATTAGATTTTTGAGCATGATGGATAGACAGCTAATACCATCCATTGAAGATACGTTTAAATTTCAAGGGGGGACGTTATTCATTTCACGAAAAAGAAAAAATAAAAGTGTATTGGAACAACTCCAATTCTAATAAACCCATGTATCAATTCCCTTGAAATCAGTATCAAAATGTGATGGTATCTGTCTAGTAATATCTGCTCTAGATTTTGGTTCTTTCATCAATGGAAAGAACACTTACCCTCCATCATCACTAAAACTTATCAGCCCCTAATACATAATATGCCCCAAATGCAATAGATAAGTCGACTTATCAGCCTCTAATAACACCAATATATAATTCAAGCCCCAATGCTGATTCATAGCATGTGAAAGATAGTCTTTTGACTTTTTAGATTCATTGGCTATCCAAAAAAAACTGACCGTTACTTCAGTACCTATAAACCGTTGTAGCAAATCAATAAAAATTCGACTGCGAGGATGAAGCCTATTGATATTTTTATTGGCTTCTTCTGTTGGGAAATAAGCCGTTTTATCATGTTCATCAAACCATTGAAAAAGGACTTCCAATAGCTTCACCTTCCAGTTTTCCACCGTCTGATATATTGCAGCAGTTTCCAAAAAATCATGGTGTCTTTGTTCGATTGATCCACTATATTGAAGTCGATCAAGTACCAACTGAACCAATTGAGTTTTATTCCAATCTGTTCCTTCTAGCTTCATCAATTCATACCATCGTTCTCCGCCTGGATTAGCATGAGCTATATTGACAAAAGACTGTTGAGCATACAAATAACCTTGTAAATGTTCTAACTGAATGTTATCTTCAAAAGGTGGTTCCATTTTGGTGGTATTTTATATCTTAAGTATCAAGTCAAAATTAATGCATAAAAAAATCAAGCGATATTTTTGTATCTAATTTCGTTAAAAAGCCTCGTGATAGCTAGGGCTATCCCTGTGTTTTTTGCCTCATTATATAGCAAAAATCTCTGTAATTTTACTTATCATTTATTCTGCCCTGCTACTTATCAAGACCTACAAAATAACAATTTAATACCTAATTCAGACGCTTTGAGTGTCACCTATCCTGATTTTACCGTTATAAAGTTGTTCAACAAAAGAAAACTAGTATGAAAAATAACCTATTCCTCCTAATCATCCTATTGATTAACCTCTCAACCATGAGTGCTCAAGAATTGCCACTTTGGTTTGAAGATACCGATTTCAAAAAAAATGTTAATCGGTGGTATCAAGTGAAAGAATTAAACGAAAAGACGTATTACAACGCCCTCTATGTAGACCCTAATAAGGATTTTCGTCTAGTGGCAGAATTTGACTCAAAAGCCTTGCAAGAGGATGGAAAATGGGGTATTTCTTGGGGGCGTCGCAATGCCTATTCCTATTATCATTTCGAGATCAATACCCAACAAGAGTTTCGCTTAGGCTATCGTAAAGGATTTGATTTCAATGCCACTGAAGCTTGGACCAAGAAAAAGAAAATCATACAGCCTGACTACAATATACTAGAAGTTGCAAAAGTAGGTAATATGCTTCACTTTCTGATTAATAACAAAATGGTCTATAAAATGACCTATCGTAAATTTGAGCAAAGTACCGTTGCGATGAGAAGCAGTAGTGATTTGGTTCAATTCAAACGCTTTGCCATCTATCAGAATAGAGGAAAGATCAATATTGCTAAAGATATACTGGACGAAAAACTAGTCGCCGAAAACTTAGGAGCTAAAGTAAATAGCACCTATGTAGATAAAGCCCCTGTAATTAGCCCTGATGGTAAAACGCTCTATTTCATACGTGAATTTGCCAAAGATGGTTTTGGGAATCAAGACATTTATTTTTCGACCTACAACGAGCAAAATGGCTGGTCAGAAGCACAAAACATCGGACGCCCGCTGAATAACCAAACCAACAACTTTGTCAATTCTGTCATGCCTGACAATAACACCCTCATGGCTATCAATAGTTATGTTCGGGGAAGTGTAGATGAGATTCTATCTTTCACACATCGTACCCCCGAAGGTTGGTCTATGCCCAAGCCTAAAAAAATTAATAACCTCAATAAAGCAGGTCGCTGGGTATCATTTGATATGGCAGCTGATGGCAAGACTATTGTATTTTCGATGAAACGTACTACAGGAGAAGGAGGTAGAGATTTATATGTGACTTTCTTGCAACCTAATGGAGAGTTCTCTACCCCTAGAAACCTAGGTAAAACTATCAACACAATGGGCAATGAACACTGTCCATTTTTAGCCGCTGACGGAAAAACCCTTTACTTCGATACCGATGGACACCCTGGCTACGGGGGACGCGATATTTTTATGACCAAACGACTAGACGATAGCTGGACTAACTGGACTACACCTCAAAATTTAGGCGATCAAATCAATACCAAAGGAGCAGACGAAGGTATTGTTATTCCTGCCTCTGGCGAATATGCTTACTTTGTTTCAGACAAAGAATCACTAGGAGGCTTGGATATTTTCAGACTCAAAATGCCTGACCATCTCAAGCCAGAACCGACAGCTATCTTGACAGGATATGTAGTAGATTGTTTTGATCAAAAAGGAATACCTACCACTATTCGAGTGTACAAAGAGGGTCAAGCAACAGAATTTGCCTATGCTCGAACAAATCCAATTGATGGAGGCTACAAGCTCGCCCTAGCTGGTGGTGCCAAATATCTCATTTTAGCTGATTATAATAGTTTTCAAGAAATCAATAGAACCGATACCATTCGAGTTGATCTAACAAAACTTAATAGCTATGAAGAAAGAGAGCTAAACCCCATTTGTTTTGAAAAAAAGAAACAGAATAGTACTTCACCTTCCAATAAGAAAATTCCAATTAGAGCACATATTCCTAGTTTTGAGTCGGTCTATTTTGATCATGATAAATTTGAGCTTACTCCTAAAGCTGTCGCCAAACTCACTGCCATGGCAGATACACTCCAAGCTTATCCTAACATACAAATAAATGTATTGGGGCATACCGATAGCAATGGTTCCAATGAATACAACTGGACCTTAGCTATCAATCGATCAGCAGCCGTAATTAACTATTTAGAAAAAAAGGGGGTAAACCGTACTCGTTTTGTATTCAAGGGATTCGGAGAGACTAAACCTGCCGCTAAGAATACCACTCATAAAGGGAGAGCGAATAATCGTCGTGTTGAATTTCAAGTTGTCCAACCAATCAATACGAATATGTAATTTCCCCCTTCAGAAAGTAGGGTATTCTGTAAGAGTAACGGTTTAACTAGTATTAGCTAATAATACTAAACTCATTTTACGTATGAAATACACCAAAATATTCTTACCAACAGTCTTAATCACTTTATTGACAATACTCGGATGTAAAAAAAGCAACACCATGCCAAGCAACTGTTCACTCGAACCACAATCTGGTGGTTGCTATGCCAATATTCCTAAATACTACTTTGATAGAGAAGAAGGGAAATGCAAACAATTCATTTGGGGAGGATGTGGAGGAGTTGTTCCTTTTGATTCCATGGAAGAATGTGATGCCTGTCTTTGTAACGATTAAAAGTTATTTTCTAACATAATGGTAGGGTATTAGATTTCTGTAACGGTATCTGGGTGATAATCAATTTCATTCAACTCATTAGACTTCATTATGAAAAATTTATTGTTTGCTGTTACTTTTTTAGGAATCACCCTCATCTCTTGCGATAAGGATCCTTTTTGTGAAGTAGTTTGCCACGAACCCCATGTGATGGATACTTGTCCTTACGAAGATTTAGAGGCACAGATGGCAAGTTTCAACCTCAATTTATCCACGCAACAAATGACAAAAGAAATTTTAACTCCTCTAACAAGAGATCCTAATCATGGTTATTTCATAGATGGTTCTGTACGTTATCTTATTGATGGGAACCCGATTACTCAAGTTAATTACGAAATAGGAGGAGGTAATGCCATTCGCACTGATTTTATCATCTATAATAGTGGTGCCCCATGTGAATCACAAACAACTTCTTGTATTTTTACACAACCTACTTGTGATACTCATACTGCTACGCTAGACTAATTTTACAGCATCTACTGAAATAAGAGCATGTTTAAGAATTAAGTTCTTCAAAATCAACGATTTGGGCGAAAATGA
>CAYOJF010000178.1:0-6386 GCA_964404215.1 uncultured Aureispira sp.
GTCTTGTATAATTGTTTTTCCTTTTTAGCTTGTCCGGTACAAGAAATAACGAATGAAACAAAAATTAACAATGTACTATAGATAAGTGTGGATTTCATTTCTTGTTAGTTAGAGACTAGGGGGCTTGTATAGGCAGATTTGACTAGCTTTTGCTGGATAGAAACGTCTAGCTGTAGTTCTTTTTTATTCGCTATTTTGTGAATTTTTCAAATGATGTTCCATTGAATTTGTATGCTCCGTTTTCGTGAGTCCCAAGCCAAAGGTCGCCTTTGTTGTCTTTGTAGATACTGAATAGAGCAATCTGTTTGGATTGCTCTAGAACGGGGTAATGTGTAATTTTCGTTCCATCATATTTCCACACACCATCAAGGTAGGTTACAAACCACAAATGGTTATTGTTATCTTTTACTGTAGATAGATACTCATCTAAATCACTGTTCTTTTGCCCATCTAAACTACCTACGCTTGTATGTCTTGTATAAAATTTGTTACTTTTTAATGTTGTGCTGTCATAAATACCATATTGGTATTCAGTATTAAACCAAAAGTCACCATTTTTGTCTTCCACCATTGAGCGGACTCCGTTCGCACCTTCATCACGAAATTCTGTTACGTCTTCTTCTGTGATCCATTCAAACGATTTTCCATCGTATCGGCACACGCCAACAGGGTTTGTGCCAAACCAAATTTTTCCTTTACTATCTTTGTAAATGCTGTAGATTTCAAAAGGATTGGACAGATGAGGTGGTTTGGGCAATGGCAATTCGTATAAGTTATTTCCATCATACCGATATACTTTTTCATTCCGATAAGCATGCTTGAACCACATGTCTGTAGGTTTAAGCTGCCAATTATTACTGGGGATTGATGATAATATCGTAAAAGTATTTCCATCAAATTTAACTATCGTAGAAGTGGGGTGACAACTGGTAAAGTAAATATTGCCAAACTCATCTTCTTTTATTTCATCAATTCGATTGTTGGGCAGACCATGTTTTGTTGTGTAATTAGTCAGTTCTTTTCCATCGTATTTATAAACTCCTGTTTTCCAACTTCCAAACCAATAAGCTTCTTTAGTATCTTGATAAATTACCATTATACTACTACCAAGTTCAGAGACAAGATCACCTTTAACAAGGGTACTCGTTTTGAGCTGTTGTTTAGGTGTTAGTCCGTTACAAGATGTCAAAAAAATGAGTGCATTGAAAAATACGAATAAATATTGTTTTATTTTCATCTGTTGGGAATAGGCACAATCATCACTAAGTTAGAGCATGTTTAATAATTAAGTTCTAAATCAAGCATTTGCAGCTTGAAGTTAATTTTTAAACATACTCTTACTAGCTAAGAGGGGGAGATGATTCCTGTGTTAAAAAAAAAATTGCTTGTTTTTTTAGATAGAGTGTATCAAATATCGTGGATTGTCTGATTGACTCGAACTTTACTATATATTGTGTGTGGCAAGCGAAGCCATGCATCTAGCCTAAAGAGAAGTAAAATCGGTGATTTTTGCGACTAGGAGGAGAAACGAAGCTTTAGTCGGTTTATATCTCCCTTCTCATGGAAATATATAGATTCTGGTAGCCATTTCTATTGGTTTTATGCAATCTTGCAATGATGCAAATTAGATTTGATTTCACTTATTTCATTATGAGGAATATCGTTCTTAGAAATTCGTAAAATCTTTAAACCATAGAGACAAGAGATAGATTCAGGTAAGGATTTTAATTGATTTTCTTCGAGGCTGAGAAGTACTAATTTGTTTAGCTTTTTAATAGAATCTGGGATTGACTTTAGAAGATTCTTTTCCAGAATAAGCTCAGTTAAATTGGATAGGTTTCCTATAGATTCAGGGAGCGTTTCTATTTTATTTATGCCTAAAAATAAATCGTTTAGCTGCTCTAAGTTACCAATGGATTCAGGAATTACTGAAATTTGATTATTTGAAAGAGCCAGTAATTTTAGATTAGTTAAGTTTCCAATGGATTCAGGTAATATTTCAAGATTGTTTATTGCTATAGAGAGGACTTCTAGTTTTACTAAGTTTCCGATAGATGAAGGTAAACAGGTGAGATTGTTATCTAGTAAATCTAATGTTTTCAGTTTTTTTAGTTCTCCAATAGACTCAGGGAGAGAGAAAAGGTTGTTATTTTGAAGACTAAGTTTTTCTAGATTTTTCAAACTTTCAATAGATTCTGGTAGTTGGTAAAGATTTTGGTTTTCTAGATTTAATTCGACCACATCGTCTTTATTTAAAAGAGCATCTTCGAGAGAGTAGAAAACATTAGGTCTTTGTTTTTTTGAAGAATCAGTTATTGTTTGGTTCTTTTGGTTTGTTTCGTTGAGCGTTTGTACAGCGTTAAGAGTATCTGCTTTAGTGATCTGATTTTCCTCTTTTTTATTAAAAAGCCATTTAAAGAATTTTTTCATTTTATTATTTTCAAGGATTATGACTTATTTTTTGAGAGGGGGTTTATTCCTTGTTCTGTGCTGTACGACCGCAGGGAATGGAGAGCAAGGAACGGGGCACTAGACGATGTAGATCCGTGTTTAGCAGGAAAGTTCGTAGAACTTTCACCGATGACTAAAAGTAGCGAAAAAAGCCGAGCTTTTCAAAGCTATATACGATCTAGCTCTTGTTAGAAGCAGTTAAGCTAGATTTATTTCCGCCAATGCATTTGGAAAAAGAACACCAATCCTTTTTGTTTTGTTGTTGTAGCCAGGCATCCTAGTTTCCATTAATAATTTTATCATTTTTCGTTCTCTTGGTTTTAGATGCTCTAATACAAAATTTATAAAAGTTTGAACTGTTTTATAATCCTCGAATGCTTTTTTAGATTCTACATTTTGTAGATAGTTTTTCATAGTTTTCTTTATAATACTATCATCTTTTTTGAAAAGAGGAATATTATTCAAATCAAAAAAAACATCTTCAAACATTAATTTTGTAGGGTTAATGTTTCCATGTAAAAAATCATTTCTATGATTCATTAGTGATTGAAAGCTTTTAAAGGGCTCTTCATTTCCTTTTATTGAGCGTTCAAATCCGACACAGTTTATGTGAAGTGTTTTTACTCGGATATCAATTTGCTGCCTTATTAAATTATCATATAGTCTTTTATCTGCTTTGAAGTCTTCTTTTGCAAGAACTAATAACAATAAGTTTATAAATGATTCAACAACAACTGGGCACAACATTCGAATAGAGGTGCCTAAAGAAGCTGCTGACTCGACGTTGTATATCCAGCTATTTAGATTTTCAGAATAGTTTCCCGCTTCTTCACTAACATGCTTAAAGTCTGTGAGTGGAGGTTCTTCCAGATCTAAATTCTTTAGTGCAAATATATGTTCTCGTAATGTTCCTTTTAATCTTGCAAAAGGATTTATAAATAGAGTATATTTTTCAAACCCTTTTTGAATCTCACCCATTTTTTTACCATACTTCGAGTATGATTTTTTAATACAATCGATCAAGGTTTTCCAATCTTCTTTTTCAAAAGAAAGGATAGCATCACTTTTTAAGATAATTTCAATCCCACTACTCATACCAAAAAAATGGAGTTCCCTGTAATCAATTAAAAATACATAATGCCAATGAAGTAAATTATCAGTAGTATCATTTTTAAATAACATCCCAGAACCATTAGGAATTCCAAACTTTGCTTTTAGCAATTTGTATAAGTTGAATGGGGAGAGTTCTTTTTGCGAATTTTTCCAATAATGTACCAATGGTAAAGAGCCTTCTCGTTCTGATTGTTTTGATTGGTATTCTAGAGATGCAGGTGACCAATTCTCTATGTCAAATAATTCTTCTATAGTCATAAAATTTCACAATGCTACTTGTTTCTTTGCTGTAATAGAAACAAATTAAGGGGGCTGTCAAAATCGAACAGGGTGTCTCCAACTTTATAAACAAATAAAAAGTTCCATAAAGTAAAGATTATTATCAAATTGCTGCTAACGGGGTTTATTTCTTGTTCTGTGCTTTTCGACCGTAAGGAGGATTGCATAGGAACGGGTGCACATATGACTGTGGGTGGCTGGAGAACTGGCCTTTTGCGGGAAGCCTGTGCCACACATGGTCATTATGTGATTTGTTATGAAGATACCTTTTTACCTCAAAAACTGTATTTTACAGGGTTAGCAGCCCCTTTCTTTCGGTATTTAGATGGTACTCTTTTTCTAAGATATTTATTTAAAATTGATTGTTCTGCTCTCCTACCAATAAATCCCATTCTTTTGGGTCTATCTTCTGTATTGATTTGGGGGAAATTTTCAGCTAACCCTACTTTCCATTCCTCAGGTATAAATACATCTACAATCAAACCCTGGACAACCGAAAACACAAATTCAACTTCTTTAATTTTTTTCTTACTTAATTTCCAAGCAAATCGTGTTGCATTGTAAATACTCTTTTCAGTAATACTTTTATTAATTGTAATCATTAGAACCTTATGCTCTATTTGAGCTTCTTCCGCTGCATATTTATCCATTACTTCTTTTGCATGCATAGGCCCAAAATCATTACTCCCATATCCACTCACCAAATTCGTCATGCCTTGATAGGCATCAATTAAAGCAGCTTCAACTTCTAAGGAACTCTCTTCACTCATTCCATGTCTATGAATCACATGTATAACTTCTAATCCTGCGGCGATAATACTCCTTATTGTGCTTAATTTTATTTCAGTGGAATCATCTGATTTCAAGGCTCCTTTCATATGCTGAAAGACTCGATTTCCTTTACCTTTACCGACATAAAAAGTTTCTCCATTTCTTGGATCTATTAATCTGTAAACATAATATTTTAGCTCACTTATTACTTCAGGTGGAAATTCAATCATAGTCTTTTTTTTGGTTCTTTATAACATGGGGCTTGTCCCCGACCCGTTCCTATGCAAGTCGACCGAAGGGAGGATTGCATAGGAACGTTCAGTATAAGAAACGTAGGGCAGGTGATAAGCACTGTCGTTTCGGTTTATTACTTAGCCAAATATAAAATTTTGCTTTTATCTTTTTTGTTGAAAATGCCAAATTTTATATTTAGCGACTTTCTAAATAAACGTAGACCTTTAAGTTTAGCCTAAATCGCCCTATGTTTTTTATACCTTGTTAGCACCTGCCTTATATTTCAAATTTTCTAATTAGTTTTTCGGTTGACTCTTTATCTGCTTCTATTTTTTCAAAAAGTAATTCAGAAACATAGTTGGCTATAGGTTCAATAATTTCAGGGTTTGCAAGTTTATTTTTCACGCATCCACTAAACACAGGTGCATCCATTCTAATATTTATGATGCCTATTAAATTTTCCTTAATTCCCTTTTCTGATATTTTATACTTTTCCGTCAAATCATATTTCTGAAAGTATTTCATTACTCCATATGTTAATCCTTTCAGAAGTCCATCAATATGACTTCCATTTTCGTGTGTATAATAATCGACTACAAATGATTTTAAAAACGGTTCGTCAACAGTATAATCTCTGAACGCAAATGCAACTTCTATGTTAAAATCTTTTATTTTCTTAACGAAATAGGTATTGAAATAACTACCTCCTAAGCCCTTGAGTTTTTCAACTTCAATTCTATCTTTCAGTCCATTTTCAAAGAAGTAAACAATATTACATTGTTCATCAGCAATTTTATAAGATACTTTGAATTTTACTTTTTTATGTAAATAAGCAAATTCTCTGATTTCGTGATTGATAAAACTCTCCAACCAATCAAACTCATTCTTCCAAATTTTATCGTCAAGTGTAAAGTCTATTTCTAGTTTATTACATTTAGTAGGTTTTTCGGTTAATTCACCATTACTCAAAACCCCTTCTTTATATTCCTGTCTTAGTTTTATACCATTCAAGTCAGATAACTGAATTGTAAAGAATGAGCTAAGAGCATTTAGCGTTTGAAATTCTAAAACAAACGGGTTTTGAGGGTTAGAATTCCATTTACTCCAATTATCTATTACTGGATTCTGAATATTATCAATTGTAATTTTACCACTATTACTGTCCCTGAAATCAAATGATATAGTGTTAGCTTTTAGTTGAGAAAGAGAAATACTGAAAATTCCTTTTAATAGGTCAACAAATCCTTTTAAATTAACTCTGCCAATATACATTCCAGGTCTTAAACGAATATGCTCATTCCATTTAAGTTCTTGAATATCTTCGTTACTATATTTTTTCTTGTCTGTCATTAGTGATTTTCTCAGGTTGGTGCTAACGGGTCGGGGATAAACCCCGTGTTAAAAAAAGAAGTGAGCTTATTTTTTTGAGATGGAGTTTATTCTATGTTCTGTGCTGTGCGACCGCAGGGAGCGGAGTGCAGAGCATGGGGCTTGTCCCCGACCCGTTCGTATGCAAGTCGACCGAAGGGAGGATTGCA
>CAYOJF010000179.1:0-6180 GCA_964404215.1 uncultured Aureispira sp.
GGACGAAAATCATCGTATCCCCAGTATTTTTTTAGAATTTGATGTGGTGTCAAACAAAAGTGTATTCAGAAAGTGATTCAATAGGAGTGTGTACTTCTATACAAAAGTACAAGATAGGATAGAATAATACGACCTATTGATCAAAAATTACATTCATTTTTTGGTGTAATATTTGAATGTAATCAACCGTATGTAATAGTCGACTACCATACCATGAAAATAATTCTCCATCTACAATTTCTATCACAGCATTGGGGCAAATGGATTGGAAATGTTGAATATGTTTGTCCTTGAAAGGATAAGGTTCTGAAGATAGTAAGATGTAGTCGGGGCGAGCGGCCTGAATTTCTTCTATGCTACAACTAGGGTAACGTTGTTGCGTCGCAAAAACATTCTCAAAACCTGCTTGTTGGAGTATGTGATCAATAAAGGTATTGGAACCAGCAACCATATAAGGCTTTTGCCAGATAAAATAGGCAACTTTAGGGGCTTGAAGTGGTTTTTTGAGCTGTGAAAAAAGTTGTTTGAGATTAGAGGTAAGTGCTGTAGCTTGCTTTTCTACTTGTAATAATTTGCCTAACCGAGAAAACATGTCCCATACATCATCTAAGGTATATAAATCACTCATCCAGACAGGATAGTCTTTTTGTAGTAATTCAATTTCAGCTTGTGTATTTTCTTCTTTATTCCCAATGATTAGATCAGGTTGTAGAGCCATTATTTTTTCAAAATTAAGTGTTTTGGTGCCACCAATACGTGGTTTTTTGCGATACCATTCGTTTGGGTGAATACAGAACTTGGTGATTCCAACTACTCGGTCATCCAAGCCCCAATAATGTAATAATTCTGTCTGAGATGGAACAAGAGAAATAATCCTTTGGGGGAATTGAGGGAGCGTAATGGTCTGATTCATTTGATCAGTTGTCACGATACAATTATTGTGCACACCTACTTAATTTATTGATTATAGAATATTTTTAAACAAGTTCTGTACTTTTCTGCTCAACAAAGAATATTTTTGAAGCAAAATTCTACTATTCGCTATGAGACGACATATTTTACATTTGATTGTGATTATTTTTTTAGGTTCAAATATTGCTTGTGTTGGGACTAAGAAATACAAAGCATTGGAAACCGAAAAAAATAAACTTGAAAACACCTTATTGGATATCAAGACTAATTTAGCAACAGCAAAATTAGAACTTAATAAGCTAGAGGATGAATCTAGTATGTCGGCAGAAAAAAAGAGTAGTAAAATAGATGAGCTGAAAGAAAAGATTGCTTTGTGTGAAAGTGTACTTCAAACCACACAAAGCGAACGAGTAGCATTAGCAGCAGCTAATCAAAAAATGAAAGGGGAAATAGCACAAGTAAAAAAAGAAAACGAAGTGACATTTAAGCCGTTTTCGGCTATCCAGTCCGCTATCATACAAGATAATCAACGGTTGAATCAACTTCAGGATAGTTTATTGGTTGCCTATACCAATCAGCCTGCATTGAAATTAAATGTATCCGTTAATAGAAATGAATTGGTCTTATTATTTGATTATTCTTTCTTGTTTAGTAGTACAGGGAAATCACTATCTAGTGAGGGAAGGAGTGCGGTCTATACCTTGGCGGCTGTTCTGGAGAAAGAACAAGACGTTCTGATTGAAATCAAGGGATATTCCGATTTAAGCACAGATAAAAATGCTAATTGGAAAACAAGTTCAAGAAAACCATTGTCTATAGTATATGAACTAATGAACAAAGGGATATCGGACAAGCGAATAAAAGTTAGTTATTATGGACCTAATCGACCGTTAGTCACTAACTCTGAAACAAATAATACAAGCTTAAATAATCGAACAGAAATTATATTATATTACTCTTCTGGTGAATTATTGAAGACAATTCCGATTAAATAATTGATCTCTTTATAGAGTGAAGTTGTTTAGAGTTTTTAAACATGCTCTAGACACAAACATTAAACAACTTCAGAGTAAAAACTATTTGTAAACCTACATAATACCATATCATCTATGAAAGTATTGAACTATATCATGGTGTTACTCTTCTTGAGTACCCTGTTTTCTTGTGTTGCTAGTCGTAAATATGACGAGGAAGTAACCGCTAAAAATGCTGCTATTTCGAGAGCGACTGATGCCGAAACAGCCAGAGCTGCAGCAGTAGAAGAAAAAGAAGCTGCCCAAAAGAAAATTACCGAAATTGAGAAAAATCTAGCAGATTTGCGTCAGGATTATGATTTGCTCGAAACTCGCTACAAGCAGCAACAGAAATTAAATAAGGATTTGCAGGATTCTTATGATAAATTATTGGCACTGAACGAAAAGCTTCGTGGAGATGCTACTGATAAGCGTAAACAACTGACTGAAGAACTGAGTAGGAAAGAATCGGAGCTACAACGAAAATCTTCAGAGATGGAACGCAAAGAACGGGAACTGAAAGATTTGGAAGCTCGTATGGCCAGAGAAAGAGAGTCTATTGATAAACTGAAAGCAGAGTTGGAAGGCAAAAATAGCAATATCAATGATTTGGAACAAAACAAAAGTGCTCTCGAAAAAAGCTTGAAGGAAAGAGAAGAAAAAGTAAAGGCACTAGAAGATGCAGTGGCTGCTCGTGAAGCAAGAGTCAAAGAATTAGAGGCTGCTATAGCGGCAAGAGATGCTAAAAATCAAGCACTTAAGAATAAATTGAATGAAGCTTTATTAGGTTTTAATTCATCAGACTTGACAGTAGAAGAACGAAATGGGAAAATTTACGTTTCTTTGAGTCAAAACCTACTTTTTGCAACAGGGTCTTCTCGTTTGGATAGTAAAAAAGGGCAAGAGGCTATTCGCAAATTGGCAGAAGTATTGAATAAGAACAATGATATCAATGTCATGGTAGAGGGACATACAGACTCTGATGGAGAGGCAAAAATGAACTGGGAACTCAGTACGAAACGTTCTCTTTCGATTGTACAGCAATTGATTAAGAACTCTGTAAAACCTGCTCGTATTACAGCCGCAGGACGTGGTGAACACATGCCTATAGCTACCAATACTTCAGATGATGGCAAAGCTAGAAATAGACGTACAGATATTGTATTGACACCTAAGCTAGACGCGATTATGGATATCTTAAAAAAGGACTAGGAGCATGTTTAAAATTTGAATTTTAAACAATGGCAAATTCTTGGAAGACAAAGCTAATTAACTAGCTTTGTCTTCTTTTTTTTGCTCTTCTGGATATTCGATACGAACATGATTAATACTACGTAGAAGCTTCTTGAAGACTACTTTTATTTGTTCGAGTTCTTTGAACGATAGGTTGGTGTTTTGTAGTTGTCCTTGTTCTATTTTACCTTTAATAATATTGTCGACTAGTTGATTGATATCAACACCTGTGGGTTCTTTGAGCGACTTAGAGGCAGCTTCTAGTGAATCTGCAATCATCATGATTGCTTGTTCTTTAGTAAAAGGTTTAGGGCCAGGGTACCTGAATTCACATTCGGCGATTCTAGGAACATTCTTTTCTTTGAGATGCGTTCTATAAAAATATTCTACTCTAGTCGTCCCATGATGTGTCCGAATGAAATCAATTAGGACAGAAGGTAGCCGATATTTTTTGGCGAGTTTGATCCCTTCGGTAACATGACCAATGATAACATTTGTACTTTCTATACAGGATAATTGCTGGTGAGGATTAGTTTGATTTTGGTTTTCAATGAAGTAGTTAGGGTTGTGCATTTTGCCAATATCATGATACATAGCGGCTACTTTTACAAGTAGAGCATTGGCTCCAATAGCTTTGGCAGCCGCTTCTGATAGATTAGCAACCTGTAGAGAGTGCTGTAGCGTTCCTTGTGCTTTGATAGATAACTCTTTGAGCAATGGATGATCCATGTCTGAAAGTTCTACTAGTGTAATATCAGAGGTTAACCCAAATAGTTTTTCAATCAATGGGATCAGTGGATAGGAGAGTAGGGTCAACATGACATTGATAGCAATCCACCAAAGGACTTCCCAACGTACACCTTCTTCTATGATCGTACCATATTCTGAGCGAATGGTCAAAAAAGTGCCCGAGTGTACCATTTCGATACTCAAAAAACCTGCAGCATAAGCGACCCCAATATAGAGTAGCGAAACAAAATAATTGGACAAATGTCGTGTCTTTAATTTAGAA
The DNA here is from genome assembly GCA_964404215.1 of uncultured Aureispira sp. GTDB lineage: Bacteria > Bacteroidota > Bacteroidia > Chitinophagales > Saprospiraceae > Aureispira. The sequence continues at coordinate 4,171 of CAYOJF010000179.1, forward strand.
ACAACGGCTACCATCCCCACTAGGATTTGGATCAAAATAAATTGGTAATCAGAAGCTAAAATGAGCGAGACTAGTAGAATCGTAATAACATGAGCAAATAAAGCGAGTTGAGGAGAGAAAAAATTGAGTAAAATAATAGGGATAATACAAAACGGAACTAAATATAGATCGAGAAAAGGAGCATGATAAATGAAATTCGCTAAATACACATACCCTGCTATAATAGACAAGATAAGTGATAGATGTCGTTGGTTTTGATAAACTTCTGGAGCATAAAACTTAACAAAGAATACGAACATTCCGACCAGAGCAATAGTCAATAGTAGATACCCTAAGTAAATGATAACACTATTTTTATGCTGGTTAATCTCTTCATTGTACTTATCCCTGTAGGATGCCAGTTTGGTATGGGTGACAGAGTCAATTAACTGGTCTTGTGTCACGATCAGCTCACCTATATTAACCATGCCTCTAGAAGGAGAAATACTAGCAATAGCTGCTTGTTTGGTATTAGCAGTAAAGATACTATCAAAGATAACATTAGGGATTTCGAGCGTGTTCTCCAATATAGAAAACATAAACTTATACGCTGGCATTTCTTTTTCCTCTTGATGTAAGGTGTCTACTAATAGTTGTAAGACTTCCTTGCGTGTCAAGACATCTGTATTCTTAAATTCTCCTAAATCGACATGACCATCTAGTAAATGAAAAGTAAAAGAGGGCTGTTCTTGATGTTCTTCTTTGAGTCGAATGTATTTATTTTGATAAATGGTTTGGAGTAGACCTACTCCAAAATCAACATATAGGGCAGAATCAATTTGTATGGTGGAGTCTTTAGCGAGATAAATAGGGAGTTGGTAGGCGAAATCTTTGATAAAACGTTCTTGTTGTAGCGTACTTGTTGCTTTATTCCAGCGATAATAAGGAATGGTATTATCTTCTATTTCCTGTTTTTCTTTAGCCAATTCTGTTGGCGTCTTGTGAATAGGAAAAGAAAAAGGAGCTTTAAGTCCATTGTATTCCCACCGACTTCCTTGTTCGAAATGATAAGCAAAGTCTAATTTGTCTGGAAATAAGAAGCTGATTGCCAAGACAATAAAGCCGACCAATAGGATACGACTAATGTGTGGAATAGTATGAAGAGCGTTTTTTATAATTTTGATACTCATGTTTTATGCTAATGTTTGGTACAAAACTAAGTAATTCTGCAAACATACTTCAAAACGAATTGTTTTTTGACCAACTTGTTAGAATGTTTTGTATCATTGTGTCTTTGCCGACCACCAAATAAATAGAATCAATGAGAGGAATTATAGCCTTATTTTTAGTTATCCTGTTAGGGAGTTGCAGTGCTGATTTGAATCCAAAAGAAGAGATTAAGGATAAAGCTTTTTTTGATCTAAAAGGATATTTTGAAGAAGAGGCAAAACGATTGACAGCCTTGAGTCCTATGGTTACTAAAACGATTATTAGTAAAGATGAAAAAGAAACACAAGAATTAGAGACCATTAATTGGGATAATGAATTAGCCTTATTTGGAATCAATGATATTAATAAACCTGCTTGGGTAGAGAAGTATTCCGTCGACTCAACAAAATTAAAAGATGGTACGCTGATACTCACTTATGAAGCGAAAGAGGAGGACCTACAAACACGAAAATTAGATATACATTTGTATGATGAGGATGTATATTCTGTGATTATTATTAATAGGGTCAACAATGCTATTTATACTTCGCAGCAATATTTGACTTATGCCCCTAGAGAAGGTTATACGATTAAGAAAACACAAGATGTCACTGTAATGGGGAAGGATGATTATGAAATAGAGGTTAGTTTTTAAGTAGATGGATGGGGAGATTCGTAGTAAGTATGAAGTAGTGGAGGATCTTTTTAGACTAATAGAGGTAAGATAGTTAGAAGTTAGAGTTTTTATATTAGGATGGATATTAGTAGGAAGTAGCAGGTAGTAGGATTTTTGGAGACTTACTTTTATTCAACAAAAACAAC
>CAYOJF010000180.1:0-6131 GCA_964404215.1 uncultured Aureispira sp.
TACTTATCTTTATCTGGACGTCTAACAAACATTTTTTTCGAGCTAAAAACACTCCCCTCCTCATCAAATACATCTATAATTGGGGTAAAACCGACAAAACGAAAACTGAGCTCTTTCGTATCTGCATTCCAAACCCAATCCTGAATCAGTTCTAGCTTTGTCATCAGCTTAGGGTCCATCTGGCTAGGTACAATTTTTATAACTTCTTCAAAAGTTTCTGGGTCAAATGTAATGAAAGTATCAATCGGGTTTCTGATATCGCTAATCGCTTGAATTGCTAAAGGTTCATTGCCATCCAAGTCAACTGTATTCCCTATATAACCTTCATTTGTTTCCTTTAGTATATCATCCAACATCAATATTAATAATTCTCCAATAGATTGATCTCCTTTTATTATAGAAATATTATCCTCTCTTATTTGAACATAAGTTCTTTTTACATAATCGATTGCTACTGTTTTCAGGTCTGGTATCGTATCCAATTCTTGAGGACTAAACCAAAATAATGTTCTGGATAGCGAAGTACTAATGTCTTGCTCGTGTTCTATCACCGTAAAAACAGGAGCAATAGCTAGTGGTATCGCCCTAAATGATTTGTCCTTCTTATTATAATAAATTAATTGACGTAACTTGAACATATAGATATTGGTTGGAGTCACTTGACAATCATTAAAAATTATAAGTTCTTCAAATACTCCTGGATCATATATAATGACGGTATCTACATACGAAAGAGCCTCTTTCAGCGATGCTCTACTATGTTTCTGTGTCAAGCTAGCATCATGATAGCAATCTATTTGATCCACTGCCCCTAAGATTCTGGTAGAGAGACAGAGTGCATGAAAGTTGGGATCATCCCAATCTACTCCTTGCACCTTCAACGTTTTCACTTCATTAATAGATGCAGTACCTGTCATCAATAGTTCTTCTTTTTGTTCTCTAACCAAAACGCGATTGTCATATTCTGGGGCGTATTCAGTTATGACTTCCCCCATCCATACAATATCTGGATTCGCCTTAAGGCGATCTATACTATTCTGTTGAGCAAAAACAGTTGTTACAAAAAGAAGAGAAAAAATTATTAAAGCTATTTTCATTGTTTTTTTGAGATCAAGATTAAGAAAAGACGATATATTAGGGCAGGTTTAAGAACTACTTAAACCTGCCCTAATTATTAGAATAATAGATTTAGTATGATAACTATCCAATCATTACAATACCTATTTATCCCTATCTGGTCGTCTGATAAACATAGGACCTGAATTCAAGAAGTTACCAGCATCATCAAACCGATCAATAATGGGAGCAAAACCGACAAAATTGATTCCTATTTCTTTGGCATCGGCATTCCAAACCCAGTCCTGAATTAATCTCAATTCATTCAATTTTTGAGCGTCAACTACATTCACTACTACCTGTACAATTTCTTCAAATGTTTTTGGGTCAAATGTAATGATTGTATCTACTGAATTCACGATAGAACCAACCTCTTCCTCTGTTAGACTCAAATTACCATCCGCATCAAACGTATGTCCCATGTAGTGTGTTCCTGATGCTTTGTCAATATCTTCTATCATCGAAATAAGCACCTCTCCCATAGAAGCTTCGCCTTTGATCACTTTAATGTTTTTACTTTCTACTTGACAGTAAATTCTTTTAGCATAATCAAGTCCTGCCATATTCAAATCTGGTGTGGTATTCAGGGCTTTAGGGTGAAACCAAAATAATGGCTCTGACGAAGCAACACTGCCATCTCTTTTCAGTCTTGTCAAAACAGGAGCTATTGCCACTGGCATTGCTCTAAATGTTTTTTGGGCTTTGTCATAATAAATAAGCTGCTTCAGTTTAAATGTATAGATATTAGCAGGATCTACTTCGTTGACGACTACCTGTACAATTTCTTCAAATGTTTTTGGATCAAACGTAATAATGGTATCTACACTAGAAATAACTTTCTTAAGTTCTTCTTTGGTGCATTTCTGTGTCAAATTTTCATCCTTATAACAATCTATTTGGTTCACTCCACTCAGTATTTTCACACTGAGATTATGGATATCCCAGTCCCGCTCATCCAAATCTGCCAGTTGTAATTTTAGAGTTTTGACTCGATTGATCGACTCTACTCCCATTTCATTTAGCAACTCCTTCTCTTCCTTGTTTATACTGTATCTGTGATACTCTGGTGCATAATCTAAGATCACCTCTCCCATCCAAGTGACATTAGGATCTTGCTGTAAAGCAGCAGCAGTCCAATCACTAGTTTCAAACTGGTAAGGCACCGGAACATCATTTGTTTTATTCTCGATTGTGGCTTCTCTCTCTACAGGTTGACAACTGACAAGCATCAATAATAGGCTTAGTGCCAATAGGCTAATTTGCTGTTTCATTGGTATCTTATTTTAGTGTAATTAAATGTTTAATTTATCTTCTTAACATCATATTTCTAAAAGGTTACCATATTCTTAAATATTAATTTGTTTTTTTAGAATAGTATTATGTATCTTTGAACAAATACTTTTCACAGGAAAGACAGCCAGAATAGTTGCAAAGTGATAAAATCTTATTTTTTATCACAAATACTTAGGTTTTTAGCAGCTAAATATTTATCTTTGCATGCCTTATCTAGGAAAATATTGATTATTTTAATTAGAAACTAAAAACACTTTTGCATAATGGCAAATCATAAATCAGCAAAAAAACGCGTAAGACAGGATGCTAAAAAAAGACTCCACAACCGTTTTTACAAGAAGACTACTCGTACAGCTATCCAAACACTACGTGAAATAGAGAACAAAGACGAAGCTCAAAAATTCTTACCAAAAGTAGTAGCAATGGTAGATCGCTTAGCGAAGAAAAACCAAATCCACAAAAATAAAGCAGCCAACTTGAAATCTAAGTTAGCAAAGCATATCAATGGTTTGGAAAAATAATTGGAATACATCCAGTTTGAAAGGCACATTTCTACATAGAAATGTGCCTTTTTTTGTCGTCACAATCGAATCGTAATGAAAAAAAATAAAAAAACGCTGCTCTGGAAAATAATATTTCCAGACAAGCCACTAGAACCCAACTATCTTTTTGGTACTATGCATGTTCGAGATCATCGAGCTTTTAGAGGGTGGGATTATTTGGTAGAATCTATCAATAGCTGCCAACAGTTTGCGGCAGAATATAATCTAGCGGAAGGAGATGCTACTCTGCTTCAAGAAGCGACCCGGTTACCTGACAATAAGACACTGGATGGGATTTTGAAACCCAAAATATTCAAAAAACTAACCAAAATAGTACTCCGAGAAACAGGACATGATATTGCTCTATTCAATGGAAGTTCTCCTATGCTATTGCATAATGTACTTACCGAAGCTCAGTTAGGAAAAGAAGAAAATCAGCCATTAGATGCCAAATTATTTGAAACGGCTGTCGCTCTACAAAAAAAATTGACAGGGTTAGAATCTTTTGAAGGGCAAATGGCCGTTTTTGACCAATTAGATCTTTATGCCCAAGTCAAATCTCTGAAAGATTTGGCACTTAATTTCAAGAAATATAAAAAAGACCTACATCATACGGTAGAACTCTATTTGGCAGGAGATATACACCAGTTACTCAAAAAAGTAAAGAAAACGGCTGGAGGAATGCGTAAAGTACTCCTCTATAACCGAAACATTCGTATGGCAAATAACTTTGAACAAATCGCTACAGATGGCAGTCTTTTTGCAGCTATTGGTGCAGGACACCTTGCTGGGAAAAAAGGAGTCTTACATTTACTCAAAAAAAAGGGCTTTACTGTTAAACCTGTTCAATATTTAGAACTCGTCTAACCTACTCTACAAAATTTAATATATACTATGCCTTGGAAAATAATCAGTAGCTTACTTTTGCTACCTTTCCTTACCTTCGCTCAAACAGACTATAAGCTGCATAACTTTTTATTACTCAAACATGTAGAATTACCTGGTCAGTATACGGCCTCAAGAGGCTTATCCATACAATTCGAATTACTAGATAGTATCATTACTGACCAAACTATGGCTGTAGAGGTTGCACTCTATTCAAGTTCTTTTTTGGTTTTCCAATCAAAAAAAACGCTTTCGTTGTCTAGCATGGATAGTTTTGTACAGATAGGAATTCCATACAAAGATATTGAATTAGAAAAAGGTGTTCATAATGTCAAATTAATCCTGAAAGTAAATAATAATCCTACTCCCGTCTACAGCAAAAGATTTCGCTTACAACAGCCTAAAGTATTTGATCTTTTCCTTGAATTAGAACAAGCAACAGTCACTCCAGACTCTGGCTACAATCCGATTGGGCTCAACAATAATGCTCCTGACCCCATTTGGCAATTACAGCTGTACAATAAACAGAAAAAAGGACTCGTAGAACGCAATAGTTTCCTCCCCCTTCCCTACAAAATAGCAACTACGGTTACCGCTTTTGATAGCGTTGTTATGGGAGTATATGATCTTGACCCTGTATCTACTCGCTGGCTAGGACGCTATACTCTCAAAGGCAATACTGATGAACTATCTAGTACTATCGAAAGCCCATTGCCTCCTCAAGTAGAAAAAGCAACGATAAAAATTCAAAAACTCGAACGCAAACCTGTTGGAAGTCAATTTAAAATAGAAGAAAATAAAGTACATCAAGGTGTAAAAGGGATTCAAATTGCCTTTGAATATCAACTTCCATACTATTTTCGGAAGAAAAACATTAGAATCAAACTAAAAGACGATCGCAACCAACCGATTCAAAATTTCATCCCATTAGAAGAAGACAGAACACAAGTAGCCAATCAAATCATAGGCAAATATCATTATTTCATTGCTTATCATCATCTCCAAAACACCAAACAGATTAATCTCCAATTGCTTGCTAATAAAGTAAGTATTCAACAACATAGTACACCTGCACTAGATATACCCAAAACAGTAGATGATGTCAGTATCACACAAAAAACAGCTCATAAACGAGAAGGTATATCAGGTATTTTGTACCGTTTAGATTATCAACTTCCAGAGCTAGATCCTACGGCCACTTTAGCTCTCAAGTTCCCATCCCTAAAGTCTCAAACGCTTGCCAAAATGACTTATTGGTCAGCCAATACACCTAAGGATATACACTATGCTTCTGAAGGAAAAATACCAACTCAACAACAACAAACTGTCTTTGTCTTTCTGCCCTATTTTGTAGCACCTGAACAGATTCATTTACAACCAGAATTGTGGTTAACTAATAATCACATACCTCCTATCAAAATGGCAACCTTCAATAGCACTCCTTACAATCGACCTAGCGAATTGAGTGATATTACTATTCAGTCCAATTTGGCAGAAGATAAAACATATACAGGGCTGGCAGGAAAATGGTTTGAGTTTAACACAACTATACCTAGTTATTATCACAGTAAAGGAAATTTTGTATTACAGGTTCTAGAAGATGGACTCCCTATGAAAAAGGGCTATTTCATCAATGAAGATAGCTACGGCGAAGAGAGAGAATCTATCAAAAATCAAGAAAAAATTACTGTTTTTATTCCTTACAGAGCCATGCAGGCAGGGAAACGCTATCAGATTAGCTTACAAGCTAAAAGTAATGCTTTTGGGCTATCAGAAAAACGCCAAATACAATTTGATAATCCTATGCATAGTTTACAAAAGCGAAAACTATATCTCAAACAATTGATTTCATCTGAATGGAAAAATATAGTTTTCACTATTGGTATTCGTAATTTCAAAAACAAAAATCAAACCTATCCTCATTTAGGCTACAGTACAGTAGTCTCTGATACCCTTACCAGTCCTCACCGCCCTCGCATTGCTACGGAGACATATACCTTACATTGCCACCCCAAAGACGAAATCATCCTTTCTTTCTATGAATTAGGACAACCATTTGATAGAGCACAGCAAATCGTAACTTCCCTAGAAGCACTGGAACAAAGTAACAATGAACTTAGCCTCAAAAATGAAGAAAATATAAAAACCTTGCTATTAAAAGTAGTAGAATCTTTTCCTTAAAATTTAATCTTCAAATAATCGTTATTATGAATATGTTCGTGAGAATGAAGTTGTCTAACCTCTAAGACTTTACTCTACCAAATGATCTTCCAATCTTCGATTCTTTTTGTGCTT
>CAYOJF010000181.1:0-6075 GCA_964404215.1 uncultured Aureispira sp.
CTTCATTAAGAATACCATGAGTAGCTAGATGTATGATATTATAATTAGGTGCTTTTTCTTTGAATAGTGCTTCAGTGGCATCTGTTCCAAAATAGAATTGGCCAGATGTAATTTTAGAAAGGTTTTGAACTTCTTTTAGAGCCGCAGGAAGTGGTTGTAGCGTAATCCTTGTGTTATATTCTTGTTTGGTACGAAAATTCAATAAGCTAGAATCAATAATAGGGTAACTAGCAGAAAAGCCTATTGTTTTCCCATTATTTTTTTTCGTAATACTCATTCGATTTTCTTTCCAAAGTGTAGCAGAGTAATTGTAACCAATACAGTAATCGTCAATCAAATAAGGGAGTTGATTATAAGATAAATCAATGTGAGGGGATTTTGTTAAAAAGGCTTCGAAAGGTAAGTGACCTAAATAGTTGTCCGGTATAATAAGTAGCTCTTTTTCTTGTTTATCCTTCAAAACAGGGGCTAAAATAGCCTTATATAGGCTATAAGCGACTTGGCTATATCGTTTATCAATAGAATTTTTATTGGATAGAATTTTTTGATAATTACTTAGGGCTTGATGTAGTTCTTTTACCTGTTTAAATAATTGTTGTTGTATGAAAGGAATTCTAATTAATTCAAAATCATTTTTTGTGATCGAATAAATATAAACGGCTTCATTACCTACAAAGTATTCTATAAGAATAGTTTGAGTATTGAGAAGAGATTGTACTTCTTCTATTGAGATAGCTATATTCTGGTATTTTTGATTGTAATATTTGGGATAGGCTTGTTGAATATGAAGAGATAGGTCATTGATAGTAAATTGAATGTTACTCATTTTTTTTAATTTCTCTTCATATCGAGGAGTATTAGCAGATAAATAAACCTCTTTCTTAGCGACAAGCAATTGTTTTTCCAGTTGTTTCTTTTGATAGATGATCGAATCAGGAAGTTTAGCTTTTTGTTGAGCATATTTACTCTGAAAAAGCTCTAATAGTAAGGCAGATTTATTAGTTTCAACAGCATTGAAACTTGTTTTTTTATATTTGGGATTAGGAAGTACTGATGCCGTATATACTAATTCTTCTAGAAATACGGTGTTTTTTAATATGCGGAGTTTATCTTGCTTAGAATCAAGGTTATATCTGCTTTTTTTTTGTATGGCTAGTGCAGCTTCTGCAATACAGTGTCGTCGGATTAAATTTTCATTTGTGGGATTTTCTAAGTATTGATTTTTTTCTATAATCAATAAATGTTTTAAACTAATCAGGAGTGTATTGGGCTTCGCAAAATTGCAATGATGGAGTCGTGTAAAATTGATACTATCCAATAGTTCTAGTACATTACTTTTAATTGCTTTTTCAGAATAATAAATTGCTTTTTTGTAATCTTTAGTTTCCATGTATAGTGTAGCAATATCGTTATATGCATGGGCAATGATAGGGTGTTTGGGGGTTAGAATCGATAGTAGTATTTTGTTTGCTTCTAAGTATAGTTGTTCTGCTTTAGAATATTCTTTTATATCAATATAGAGATTTGCTTTATTTGATAATGTTGCAGCGTATTTAATGTTGTTCTTTCCTATTGTTTGGGCTGTAATTTTATTTGCTTGATTTAAATATAAAATTGCTTTTTTATATTGCTTTTTTTTATGATAAAAACTCCCTAAGTTATTAAGACTAGTAGAATATACATACTCTTTTTCTTTCCCTATTTTTTTCCAAATGTCTAGAACATCTAAATAAATTTTTTCAACTAAATCATCTTTCCCTATAGTTTGATAAAAGTCTGCTAAGTTGTTTAGGCTATAGACATAAGCTTCACTGTTTTTTCCATGAAAATTTTCTCTTAACGTCAAAGATTGTATTAATAAAGGAAGAGCTTTTTCGTAAGCACCTGTAGCTTTGTATAGGCTAGCCAAATTGTTTAGTATGATGGCGTACTTAGGGTGTTTTTTTCCCCATAGTTTTTCTCTAATTTTTTTCGACTCTAATAATAATCTTTCCGCTTCATTATACTTATTGGTCTGGCGATATAAATTAGCTAAGTTATTGATTGAACTAGCTACATTTGAATGATATTTTCCAAATAAATTTTGCTGTATATTTAAAGCTTCTTTGTAATACTGTTCAGCAATCGCATATTCATCGAGTCTATGATGAAAAAAACCAATGGCAGCAGTATAGCTTGCGTATAAAGAATCTTCTTTTGTTACTGTTTCTAGGACTTTTTTTTGCCCTATTTTACTATATTTAATAGCATTTTTGAATTGAGCTTTTTTATAAGAGATGTTCACTAAACTATCGATTTCTTCCTGTGTGAAATCAGAAGGATTATTTTGTGCATTACTATAGTTGTATGACAATAAAAGTAGTGATAGAAACAATAGCTTTTTCATATCTTGTTGAGAGATTAGGTGAGGTAGAATGATATAGTAATAGAATAACTTAAAAATAGTGAATAATGAAGATACGTATCCGTAAAGGAAAAAAGAGTGATTTACCTGCTCTATTAACATTAATAAAAGAGTTAGCAGTATATGAGAACGCAGGACAAGAGGTAACCATTGATTTAACGACCTTAGAACAAGATGGTTTTGATAGAGAACATCCTTTTTTTGAATTTTTGGTAGCGGAAAAAAAAGGAGTAATTGTCGGAGCAGCACTCTATTTTTATACTTATTCGACTTGGAAAGGAAGAGTGTTGTATTTAGAAGATTTGATTGTGGCGGAGGCCTTTCGCCGTTTAGGTATAGGGAAGCAGTTGTTTGATGCCTTAGTAGCAGAAGCGAAACGAATTGATGCTAAAAGATTGTGTTGGCAGGTGCTAGACTGGAATACTCCAGCAATAGAATTTTATAAAAAAATCAATACAAATTTTGATGGAGAGTGGATCAATTGTAAATTGACTGCTACGCAAATTGAAAATTATCAATAGATGGAATATGATTACGTATTAGTAGGACAGGGAATAGCAGGAACTGTTTTAGCACACTTTTTATTGCAACACAATAAAAAAATAGCAGTAGTAGATGCTAAACATGACGGTTCTAGCTCTATGATTGCAGCTGGATTGGTTAATCCTATTACTGGAAGAAGGTTTGTCAAAAGCTGGATGGTAGATACTTTAATTCCTTTTGCTAAGGCTACCTATGAGGAGCTGGAACAAGAGTTGGGGATTACTATTTTCGAACCGAAGGAAGTTGCCATGCTTTTTAATTCAACTAAAGTGCAAAATGATTGGGCAGTTCGTTCTTCGGAGCAAGATGTTCAGGCTTATATAGCTGCTGATTTTCAACAAGATTTTTATCAACAGTTTTTGAACGGAGTAGCAGCAGGGGTTGGCTTCAAACAAGCTGCTCGCATACGACTACGTGATTTAATCTTAGCTTATCAGCGAAAGCTAGAAAAAGAGACACTTTATCTACAAGAAAAATTTAATCATAGCGAACTACAGATAGAAGAAGACCACATTCAATACAAAACCATAAGGGCAAAGCGAATCATTTTTTGTGAAGGGTATCAAGCAATGCAAAACCCTTATTTCAAACACTTGCCTTTCAAACCTGCTAAAGGAGAAGTGTTATTGGTTCGGATTAAAGATTATCCAGCTAACGAAAAATTGGTCAAACATGGTGTTTTTATCGTCCATTGGCAAGACGATCTATATTGGATAGGAAGTTCTTATGATCGAGATTTTGTGCATGTAAACCCTACCCAAACTGAAAGGGAAAACCTAGAAAAACGATTGAGTGAGGTATTGAAACTACCTTACGAAGTAGTAGAACATCAGGCGGCTATTCGCCCAACAGTACGAGATAGGAGACCTTACTTAGGACAACATCCCAGTTATCAGCCCTTGTATATATTCAATGGGATGGGGGCCAAAGGTTCGTATTTAGTACCTTATTTTGCTAAACAGATGGTAGATTTTCTGGAGTGTGGGAAAGAACTAGACAAAACAGTTGATATCAATCGAGTAAAGCAGTCGTATTATTAGAGCATGTTGAAGAACTTAATTTTTAAACATGTTCTTAGTAAGATCGTACGAAGAACATGTGAATCTTCGTACGATCTATAATAATTTATTTGGCAAGACGACGCAGCATAGGGCTACATCTATATCTATCTTCTCTGTATTCATCATAGAGGGCATCCATACGGTCGACACAGGTCTGGTATCCAATTTCTTTCGCCCAAGCTAATAGCCCTTTAGGGTAGTTCACTCCCTTAGTCATTGCTAAATCAATGTCTTCGGCGGTAGCAATATTCCAGAATAAAGCATCTGCGGCTTCATTAATAAGCATGGCTACAATCCGATTAACAATAACAGCTCCTAGTTCTTTATTTTTGTTTGGCTCAGGTATATTCTCACTACTATAGTCATAATATCCACGACCTGTTTTTCTTCCTAGATAGCCTGCTTCGGCTAATCGTTTTTGAGTGAAAGCAGGTTTGTAACGAGGATCAAAGTAGAAGGCGTGAAAGACCGTCTCTGTTACAATATAATTGACATCATTACCAATATAGTCCATCAATGTAAAGGGGCCCATACGGAAACCCGCTAATTCGGTCATTGCCCAGTCAATAGTGGCAACATCTGCAATTCCTTCTTCTAAGATACGCAATGCCTCTCCATAGAATGGACGAGCAACACGGTTGACAATAAACCCAGGTGTATCTTTAGCTAATACCGTCACTTTTTGCCATGAGTCAATCAAATTTCTAGCAGTTAGAGTCGTTTCCTTACTTGTTTGTACAGCAGGAATGATTTCCACCAACTTCATAAGAGGAGCAGGGTTGAAAAAATGAATACCAATAACTCGTTCGGGATATTCACAGGCAGCGGCTATGGCTGCTACTGCTAGCGAAGAGGTATTACTTGCTAAAATACAGGTAGGAGAGACAACTTCTTCCATCTTTTGGAATACAGTTCGCTTAACTTCCATATTTTCAACAATGGCTTCGATGACCATACCACAATCTCTAAAATCATTCATGAGGGAAGTGGTATGAATACGACCATAAATTGCCTGTCCTTCTTCCTGAGTGATTCTTTTTTTGACTACTAAGCGATCTAATATAGCTGCCAAGCGTGCCATAGACGCTTCAAGTGCAGCAGCATTATTATCGACTAATACCACATTATGCCCAAAAGTGGCGGCTATTTGTGCGATACCAATTCCCATCGAACCAGCACCTAATACTCCTACTTTCATATTACTTTATTATTATTTTCCTTTAAATTCTGGTTTTCTTTTTTCCAAAAAAGCATTAATTCCTTCTTTGTGATCGGCGGTCTCACTAGCTATTATTTGGTATCTGCCCTCCATCTCCAACTGCTCTTCATAAGTATTCGAAAACCCAGCATTGATTAACTCTTTTGTCATTCCCAATGCTTTAGTAGGCATTTTAGCGAGTTTAGAGGCTAATTTTTGGACGGTCTCTTCAAATATATCATCAGCTACTGCTTGATAGATAAGTCCCATATCCATGGCTTCTTGAGCAGTAACTTTATTACTTAACATCATCATGGCGGTAGCCCGTTGTAGTCCAACTAATCGAGGCAAAAAGAAAGAGCCTCCACTATCTGGTACTAAACCAATTTTACTAAAGGCCTGTGTAAAGTTAGTAGACTGTTTGGCGAGCGTGAAATCACAGCTAAAACTAATATTAGCCCCAGCTCCAGCGGCAACACCATTCACCGCTGCTATGATAGGTTTTTTGTTTTGGCGAATAGCAACAATAAGTGCGTTATAGTGCTCCTTGAGAATAGTTTCAAAACTGATACCATTGTCTTCCGTTACTTCTCTAAGGTCTTGTCCCGCACAGAAAGCTTTTCCTGCTCCTGTTAGTACAATCACTCGAACACTGTCATCTTCAGAGCACTGCTTTAGGGTCGCCACTAAGGCAAGCGACATTTCACGATTAAAACTATTGAAAGCTTTTGGACGATTGAGCGTAAGTGTTGCAATTCCATTTGCTTTTTGTACTAAAAGAGTAGTTGACATATCTTTATATTAAAATACTAGTAAAATAGAGGTTATTACGAATTGTTTTGTGTGAAGGGAGCGAGATAGATTTTTTT
>CAYOJF010000182.1:0-6013 GCA_964404215.1 uncultured Aureispira sp.
TTCATGCCTCCAACTAATCCAAATTAGCTATTTTTTCATTCTACGGTTACTTTTGTGCCATTACTTAACAGAGCCTCCGCAACCTTCTCCCTCGGGTATAGGTAACATCCATTCTCTCAATTTAGCTATTCTAGCTTCTATTAGCGTCTCCCGATAACCTGACACACACATTCCATGCATTGATCCATAATACCCCGGCTCTCGTGGCGGGAACTTCATTTCCACTTCAGCTTCCACAAACTGAAGCCACAAATTTTGTGAGGCTTTAATTTTTTCTATAAAAACAGTATCCGATTTATATTCCTCCAGAATTTCTTGATAGAGTTTATTCAAGTCTTTCTTTGTTTGGCTTAGAGAGTTTAAGCTCTCTCTAGTCATTTGCGATTGTGTTTGTGCCGAGACTATATTGATTGCTAATGCAAAAAATATGAAAATTAATACATATCTCATTTTTTAGTGTTTATTGGTAATCGTTCTTATGTCAAGAACTAATGTTTTCAAACAAGATACCAATAACAACAAACTAATAATAATAATTATGGAGGACTAGTATTGGGTTCGATTTTAGATTATTTGGAAAACCAAGACACTTATCTCTTATACTGTCTTATCAACGATACTCCCATTATCATTCACACTCGAAGCAAATCTCTTCCTCATTATACTTTTCTGCTTGCAAAGCCTCTAAAAAAGAATTGACTTGCAACAGTTCCTTCTCTAGTAAAATACTAGCAGACAAAATAGATTCTGTTTCTTCCAGTACTTCTGGTTTGCTATACAAATAATGAGTACTAATCATAGCCTGAATACAAACTTGCCTTGCCTTCACAACATCTTCTTCATATAGTTCATTATCTACTAAAGAGTGGGTCAGATTTAGATATTTAAAATAACGTCCATTCCCAAGATTACTCACAGTCTTCTTACTTTCTCTATGCGAGAAAAAGCCCATATCTTCAGGAGCTAACAAAGGCAAAAATGCCTGCTCTAACACTTCGTTAGAAACATTATTTAGCTGTACTGTACGTGCTCCAGCATCTAGTATTGTATCATCAAATTTTATTGGTTTGTCTTGACACCCAATGAATAGTCCACTCACTATTATAGTCCAAATAAGATATTTCATAGTTTCCAATTATTTTTATCGAAGCTAACTTAGAGCAGGTCTAAAATTATGTTCTTTCCACTAAATGTAAACACAAAAAAAGATTATTGAATTAACAAAGGATAATTTTCCATCAAAAAGCTCTTCATTTCATCTAATGCTGTCGTTGGTTCGGGCCACCATGCCATTGCCCAAATGCGATAGACCTCTATTCCATATTGCTCTAACACTTTTTGGCGATGAATATCATGGATATAAGCCTGGTTATCACTATGCCAGATAGCCCCATCACACTCCAGTGCTAACAAAGGTTGTTTGGTAATAGGGTCTACCAATACAAAATCAAGGTAATAATCGCCCATTCTATAATTAACCAATAGACACTCTTTCTTAACAATAGTTTCTAAATAGTACTGTATTTCTTGTTCAAAGGGGCGTTCCTCCAATACTTCTCGTTCTGCCAGACTGTCTTCTTGGCAAGCACTCTTGACCAATCCCAATATATTGATGATAGCCGCAGTATTTCCCTCTGAAACTGCTTTACAATAAGATAAATAAGCATACAAAATACCTTTCCCCCTATTTCCTTTTTCTATAATATCTCCTGTATAATTGCTAAAATAAGCTGCTGGTATGGAGGAAAAAATAGTGATTTTTTGTTGTGCCCTTGTGATAATCACATTTAAAAGACGATACCCTTTTTTCGCATTGAGCCATCCGAAATTTTCATCAAAACTGCCCTGATCGTTAGGAGCAAATGTAGTAGACAACAAAATAACATCTCGTTCATCTCCTTGCACATTTTCCAAACTCTTGACAAACCAATCTTCTTGTTTACCAATTGCCTCCATTTTGTGTCTGAAGGCATCTTCTTGAATACTGAGTTCGTGAATCAGATTTTTAATCAAATTCCTTTGTTGCTTATTGAAAGTAGCTATTCCCAAACTAGGATAAGTCCCATCTTCTAAAGGTTGATAATCTTCTTTCAAATAGTTCAATATTCGATAGGCCTCTACAGGGTTGGTCTGCTCTGCGGTATAAACACCTTCCGCTAGGTGAACAAAATCAATCGGCGTATAATCTCTTTTTTGAGGTAAACTCACCAATCGAGAACCATAAAAAGCAGCATTAGAAAAGGCTATCAAATAAGGATGGTGTGATCTATAATGAAAATCTAAAAACGAAGTATGTGTTTGATTAGGATTCAAGTTATTGCCGAACTCTAACAACGATTCGCTTTCTGCCAAATAAATAGCATTGTCTTCTCCAGTATTGTTTTGCAATATATCTAGCCCTATCGTCGAAACCTGTGTTTCCTCAAAATAGTCTACTGGAGGCATCTGATGCTCATCACCAGATATGACTTTGATTTTACCTCTCAATAGTGCCGCATAAGTATCCTCCAATCGCAATTGGCTCGCCTCATCAAACAAAACTACCTCAAATAAATGACGTCGTAATGGCAAAATAGAACTACAAACAGTAGGACTCACCAATACAACAGGAAACAAGTCGGTAAATAAATCAAACTCCTCATGTAATATATTTCGTAAGGAATTTTTGCGAGAGTATTTACTGTTTTTACGATGATTGAAAAGCCACTTGATATTACTTGTCCGATTGAATCCTTTGATACTATTTTGCTGACGAGCTTCCCAAATTTTAAGAATTTTACGTTTCTGCAATCGCTGTAGCTCTTCTTGCAATCCTATAATACGATGCAGTACTTTACTATCCGTATTGAACTCACCTATTCGAGCTGTTTCTTGATCTATCAGTAGATAGAAATAGTTGTAACAAAAGATGGCTTCCCAATCTTCTGGTTTGGCAACAGCACGCAACTGGTGAATACACTCTTGAACCAATTCAGGAGCCGCTTCATAGAATATACGCCATTTGAAGTAGACTTTAAAATATTTGCGATTGGCTATACAGTCATCCAACTGTTTGGTGATATAATGAATATCGTCCAAACGGGGAACGGTTATCTTTTCTTCTTCAAACAAATCGCTATCAATAGCTGTAAAACGACTTTTATTGATAATCTTATTAATCGTCAAACAATGGATTGGAGCTTTTTGCCAAAACTCATCAATCAATTTGTAACGGTTAGAAAACAGCTTCATCGCCTTGGCAGAAGAACTATACTTCAAGGTATTGACCGTCAGATCCTCTGGCAATTTACTAACAATCACCTCTAGTTTGGTGAATTGCACTTGCAATTCATCTAGTGTTTTGAGATGGGTAAATATCTTTTGGTAGAAACTACTCAATCGTTTCACCTTCTTGAAAAATCCATTTGGGCGAATGATAGAAATATGTTCAATATGCTGATTCAGCTTGAGCAATAAGTCATAACGTGTCTGCCAAAACTCTTTTGCTCGTTGTACCTTATTCATCAGTCCTCGATAATGTTTGAAGTCGAATTCGGTACGAACCGCAGCCCCAAAAGGCACTAAATCAAACGGCTGGCTAGCAGTTGGGAGCTGGTCTATTCCTGCTTCTAGCAAGAATTTTTTCTCTTGCTCTATTCTACTAAACATTTCTCCTTCATTCTTGATCGAATAAATCGGATTGGTAAATAGTCGAGCCCCTAAGCCATCAAAAACAGTTGCTCTAGCATCTATTTCGCCAAACAAATCTCCCGCATCCTCTATATAAGGAAGTAGATAATCAAACTCTACCTCTGACAACTCAAAGCCCATTTTATCCAAGAAAATTTCCTGATTGGGCGAATCTGTTTTGTAACGAAGGTAATCGGTCACTAATTCTTTGACATCATAATCTCTAAAAGTCGATTGCAACAAGTGCTGATGTTGTATATTGAACGCCTTGACTAACTTATTGTATCGTTTGAGTTTCGACTCATAGTTCCGTTCGTTGAACCGTTGGTACTTAGGTTTGACCAAATCAGCTACTTGGCGTACCGTATGTACGATTGGTTTTCGATCTCTATCTACATCATCAATCAAAACCGATAAATGTTCTAATCCCAGTTTTTTAAGATTATTATAAATAACCTGAAGAGCTGTTTTCTTTTCGCAGACGACTAATATCTTCCCTTCATTCTCTAGAATATTAGTAATAATTGCTGTCAATGCTTGGCTCTTACCTGTTCCTGGAGGACCTTGTACAATCTTGAACGGCTGATCTTCTAGGGTTTGTATAATTCCTTCTTGACTAGGATCAATAGGAACACCTGTCTGTAGTGATTTTCTAAAAATACGAGCCGATTGATTATCAAAATTATAATACTCTTCTTGCTCGAGAAGACTCTCTATATCCTTGACAATACTTTGTTTTTGGGTACTGAATACCCCTAATACCCCAGACCAATAAATTTGGATAATTGGTTTTGCTTCCTTTTCTATTAGGGACTCTTCTTGGCATGGCAACAGTTCTAAATTGCTAGCTACTCGTTCTAGCCCTAACTTATGCAAAACAATTTCAATTGCTTTTTCTAGCTCCTCTGCTTGCAGTAAGTTATTTTCGGGAAAGACAATCATGTCAGATTCAAGCTGTAACTGTTCCTCATCACTCAGGTGAGACAACAATGCTTCATTGATATGAATAGGAGCCTCTGCACTTTTTTCTATTACCCATTGGTTTTTATTACTTTCAGAGCGTTTGATATCTAAGCTCCAAATGAACAAAGGTGCTTTGATTACTTGCGAAGTAGCTGTCGTACGGCGTCTGGTGACTAATGGATACCCAAACCCAAAAGTACGTGTTCCGTGCTCCAAAAAGTCATTCTCTTTTTGATTATAAATGGCATTCAATTGATCCGCCAAATCTGTCAACTCGGCTTCTCTTTCAGTCGTCAGTTTATCAAAGTCAATGTGATTGAAGTTGATTTTGAATTGAAATCTGTTCTTTTCGAGTAAGTGTCCGAACAAAAAATCATTCGATGGTCGGACGGTACTCTCTGCTCGATCGTAAATCCGATCTAGTGCCACTACATCTAAACGAGTTTGTCCTGATGTAGGCAAAGCATCCAGATGGATACTATTCAGATGTCCTGCCTGAAGTTTATTGTGCAAATAGGTAATAAATGCTTTGTTCATGGGTATGTTTCTCCGCTTGTAATTTTAACTTTCAAATATACAAAAACTAGTGAGAATATGCCCAAAAACCTAGACCAACTTTTGAGCCTGTACTATATGTCGGTAATTGTGGTAAATGACGACTCTAAAAGTATCTCCTAATCGCAATCTAATCCAACTAGAAATAGTAATTCCCGTCTTTATTTTAGTCAAATTAACGGTCTGTGCTTGATGCAATAGATTTAAAGTCGTTTTTTGCTGTTCAATAAATCGGTGCAATACTTCTAGCCCCAATGTAGAGCCATTAGGGTTCTTATCTTTAAATGTATTCATATTATTGGGCTTTGTCGTTCGGGGTAACATTGCATTGGCAAAATAATTACCTAACCAACCACTTTTAAAAACAGCTTCTGCACCAAGTGTACTGCCCTTCATTTGCTGAGCTATTTCTGGTAAATAAAAATCACCATATAGATTCAAGTGTTCTATACATTCTAAGATACTCCACGCCTTTTCGCTAGGTTTTTGTTGTAGTTTTTCCAATGGCAACTCTAAAAACTGTTGAGCAGCATTGAGATGTTTTTCTGTTCGTTTCACTAAGTCTTCCAAAAGTTCTTTCTGCGTAATTTTCATCTTCTTTTTAATTTACTTTTTTGAATATGACAAAGATCATACATCTATAAGAAAATAAAATTGATTCAAATCAAGATTTTTTGAATGGAATGAATTCTATCCATTATCTTTAACTAAACAAAATCACTCCTAAGTATAGGATAAAAGATAGTATTTGAATTTTGTTGTACTTAAAAAGTAGGTTT
This sequence comes from uncultured Aureispira sp., assembly GCA_964404215.1. Lineage (GTDB taxonomy): Bacteria > Bacteroidota > Bacteroidia > Chitinophagales > Saprospiraceae > Aureispira. The sequence goes on from CAYOJF010000182.1 coordinate 5,967, forward strand.
TTACTTCATCTTTTTCTGTTCTTTCCATTGATGAAAGAACCAAAATC
>CAYOJF010000183.1:0-5682 GCA_964404215.1 uncultured Aureispira sp.
GTGATTACTTAAACGCCTTGGTTATCAATAGCAAAGCGATAAAATGAGGAGCAAAAGTGGCGTTTGATATTATTTGTAAATCAATGACTTATATTATTTTATAATCCTTAGTTCTCGTTAGATTACCTAAGAGCATGTTTAAATTTACCTTAATTTGTAATATGAAATCTCTTTTTTCACTACTTATCACCTATTTTTTCGTCAATAGCTATGGCTATTCACTCAAAAATAAGATTCAATTAGCAAAAAAATAGTACTCACATTATCAAAAAATATAATTTTAAACATGCTCTAAGATTCAAAGTTACGTTTCTTGAGTTCAAAGTTACGCCCTAGGTAAGCAGCTTTTACATGTTCGTCTCTGGCTAGTACTTCAGGATCTCCTTCTCTGAATATATTGCCATCTACCATAATATAGGCACGATCAATAATAGAGAGTGTTTCTCCAACATTATGGTCAGTAATGAGAATACCAATGTTTTTTTGTTTGAGTTGATAGACAATAGATTGAATGTCTTCTACTGCAATAGGGTCAATTCCCGCAAAGGGTTCGTCTAATAAAATAAATTTAGGACTGACAGCTAAAGCTCTAGCAATTTCTGTTCGTCGCCTTTCACCTCCTGATAGGGTATCCCCCTTACTTTTTCGTACTTTATTGAGTCTAAATTCGTCCAATAAAGCCTCTTGCTTATGTAAGCGTTCTGCTTTGGTGAGTTTGGTCATTTCGAGGACCGCCATAATATTATCTTCTACTGATAATTTTCTGAAAATAGATGCCTCTTGTGGGAGGTAGCCAATACCAAGCTTGGCTCTTTTGTACATAGGGAGTTTAGTGATATTTTGTTCATCAAGGTAGACACTCCCTGATTCTGGGCGGACAAAACCAACAGTCATGTAGAAAGTAGTGGTTTTTCCAGCACCATTGGGACCTAATAGCCCAATAATTTCACCTTGCTCTACTTGTAATGATACACCTTTCACTACAGTACGATTACCATATTTTTTAATTAAATTTTCGGAGCGTAATAGCATAGAAGATACTAGAGATTGGAAGCTAATAAAAGATTGAGATCAGTATATTTGACATTGAATCGTTCACTCAAGTGCCTGTTAGTTAAGCAGCCTTTGTACATGTAGACACCATTTCTGAATCCTTTAGAATATTGTAGCAATGCTTCTATCCCGCTCGTACTATCTGCCTCTAGGAAGAAAGGAGTAAGTATATTGCTGATTGCTTTAGAACTAGTCTGAGGGATACGAGCCACAATATTAGGGACACAATAATGAATGACCTCATATTTAACAAAAGTAGGTTTGTCGTGAGAGGTAATTCGAGAGGTAGCAAAACATCCTCCTTGATCAATACTTACATCGACAATCACAGCACCAGGTTTCATTTTTTGTACCGTAGTATCGCTCACGACACAAGGAGCCATTCCTATTTCAGAATGAATAGCACCAATGACTACATGGGCACTGGAAATTTCTATTTCTAATTCAGGAGAATTGAATGTGCCAGTATAAATTTTTTGACCTAAGTTGCTTTGTAGACGCATAAGTTTACGAATACTATTGTCAAAAACACGTACTTCAGCCCCATATCCTAGGGCTACTCTAGAGGCTACCTCAGCCACTACGCCTGCTCCCAAAATCACGACTTTGGTAGGTGGTACACCAGAGATGCCGCCAAGTAGTACTCCTAGTCCTCCATTGGTTTGGGATAGCAATTCAGCCGCAGTCTGCATGGCAGAAATACCAGCCATTTCGGAAATCATACGAACAAAAGGAAACATGCCTGATTCGTCTTTCATGTATTCCATAGCAAGAGCAGTAACTCGTTTCGTTTTGAGACGATAAATATACTCTTCTGATAGGGTGGGCAAGTGTATAGGTGAAATGATAATTTGTCCTGCATGACAAAGATCAATTTCTTCTAGGGTAGGAGGAGCTACTTTGAGTAATACATTAGATTGGAATACTTGTTTGGTAGAATAAGCGATTTCAGCACCTGCTTCGGAGTATTCAAAGTCTTCAAAACCAGCTCCTACACCGGCGTCCTCTTCTAGGATGACCCGATGCCCTGCATTGACTAATGATTTGACAGAAGAAGGTGTGAGTGCTACCCGATTTTCTTGAAAAGATACTTCTTTGGGGATACCAATGTAGAGTTTATCTTTTTTCTGACGTACCATAAGATGTTCTTCTTGTGGACTCATGGCCTGATTGGTCAAAGAAGAGGGGATGTCTATTTTGTTACCCATAATAATGCTAGAAAAAAGTTAGAGAATAGGTTTGTTGTACTAAGATACGGAGAAGTTAGCTAACTTACCTATGAAGTACCCCAAAAATCTTTTTGTCTTTTGATAGAATATTATTTGAGGCAAATAAATAAATCTTTTTGAACGGAAAAATAAACTTTTTTAGCACAAAGATTAGAAGGATAATACTCTAATTTTCTTCATTCAGATCAGAAAATATCATTTTGGGGATACCCTTATTCGTTCTTTAGTTTTGTATCTATAAACTTTTTTTTATAATTAAAAAGGTAAGTTGAGCTCTAGTAGTTAGGGTTTACGAAGAATTAACATAGGAAGTTTTAGCTTTCAATATACTTTTTCATTAAAAAGCCTTACTTTTGCTTTTCGCTTTGAAACGGTATTCTGTGCCCTTCTAGTGAGTTTTTTTTTTGTCCACCATTCATAACCATTACCATTTACAATGGATAATAAAAAACTTATTATTTTTACTGCTCCCTCTGGTGCAGGCAAAACAACCATCGTCAAACACTTACTTAAAGTACGTCAAGATATTTCTTTTTCTATATCTGCATGCACTCGCAAGCAACGATATGGAGAGGTGAATGGAATGGATTATTATTTTTATTCTGTCAGCGAATTTATGCGTAAGATAGAAAATGATGAATTCATTGAGTGGGAAGAAGTGTACGAAAACCAATACTATGGTACGTTAGAAAGTGAAGTCGAACGTATCTGGGGGACAGGAAAGCATGTTATTTTTGATATAGATGTAAAGGGAGCACACAAAATTAAACAAAAATATAAAGACCGTGCTTTGACAGTATTTGTCAAACCGCCTACATTTGAGCAACTAAAGCAACGCCTTATTGACCGAAAAACAGAAGACGATGCTAGTCTACAGCGTCGAATTAACCGCGTGAAAGAAGAAATGACTTACGAACGTCTTTTTGATGTAACGGTTATAAACAATGATTTGGATCAAGCGTTATTAGATGCAGAGCAATTCGTCAACGACTTTTTGACAGAAAAACTCAAATTGGTTTAAGGCGTGTCTGAATATTTAATTTGAAAGAACTTACTTTTAAACATGCTCTTATATATATACGTTCTAAAGTCATCAGATGATACAAACTGCCATTACTTATAATATTAAAGTGAGTGTTGAGCCTATTTATCAACCCATATACTCTAAACCTATAGAGCGAGAGTTCGTTCATGCTTACCGTATTACGATCGAAAACCTAGGCGTAGACAAAGTGCAGCTGCTTCGCCGTCATTGGTACATTTGGGATTCTAATGGCAATGCTAGGGAAGTCGAAGGAGAAGGTGTCGTTGGTCAACAACCGATACTGGAAATGGGAGAGGTGCATCAATATGTATCAGGATGTCCACTTCGTACGCCTATTGGCCACATGCATGGCACTTTTCAGATGGTGCGTTTAGCAGATGGTAAAAAATTTGATATCATAGTGCCAGATTTTTATCTAATACCTCCTTTCAAATACAACTAAAAATAGTGGACGTATCTATTTTTGTTCCTTGTTTTATAGACCAACTTTATCCTAATATAGCTTTGGATATGGTTGATTTGCTTCGTAAAATGGGCTGTAATGTCAATTATGAGCCTAATCAAACTTGCTGTGGTCAACCAGCTTTCAATGCAGGAGCTACTGAACCAGCTCAACAGGTTGCTGCAAAATTTCTAGCAGATTTTGCGAACAGCTCTCATCCCATTATTTGTCCTTCTGCTTCTTGTGTTGGTTTTATTCGCAATCACTACCGTTCTATCTTTGCTATGAATAGTAGTTTATTGTTGGAGGTAGAGGCATTGCAGATTTATGAGCTGTCTGAGTTTTTAGTGCAACATCCTAGTCTGGAATTATTACAAACATCGGTAAAGCCACTTAAAGTGATGTATCATGATGCTTGTGCAGCTTTGCGGGAATGTCATATCAAAGAAGAACCAAGACAACTACTGAAATTTATCGAAGGATTAGAGGTCTATTATCCTGATGATGGAGTGTGCTGTGGTTTTGGAGGAACCTTTGCGACAAAATATGAAACAATTTCTGTAGCTATGGGGAAGAAAAAGATCAGACAAGCACTAAAGTTAGGCGTAGATGGCATTGTCTCTACTGACATGTCCTGTTTGATGCACCTAGATGGTTATATCCAACAACAAAAAATTCCACTTCAAGTATGGCATATTGCTACTTTGCTTAATCAAAGAGAGGCTAGTCAATCTGACTAACCTCTACACACATACACAGAAAACGCCCAAGGCATTTCCCCAAACACTTCTTTGAGTAGCTTTTTAAGTAAATTCACAAAAGAAACCGTGTAATGAAAAAGTAGACTTTTCGCTGCGGAAACATTTGTGTGATTCCTTAAAGGAAGACCTATCTAATGAAAAATAAATTTCCTTTTGGTATTAAGATATATTAGATAACCATTAATGATTTTTAGTTTTATTTTTAGACGCAAGATATTTTATGAAGTCACTTTTGACTTTTTAATAGTTTTTTGTATGTTTTTTGAGTTTATTTAATTGATTTTAATCGTTCTATATATATGGAATATGATACTTTAATTCAGTTTGCTGATTTAAAGTCTTTTTTTTGGTTGATTTAATGTTGGATAATTGTACTATCAAAAAATCTAATTCACATCTTTACAAATTATCAAACAATGAAGCAATTCAAATTATTAATTTTATTTTTCTTCTGTTGGGCTGGAATAATGTCGCAGGCAAATGCACAGTGTGCGGGCTTTTCGACAAGTTACCAAGCTGCAATCAGTAACAACACAGTAGTTTTTACAAGCACTGGAACGAACAGCAATACAGTAAATTATTCTTGGAATTTTGACGATGGTACTACTTCAACTCTTAGTAGCCCTACTCACACGTATACTAGCCCAGGCGTATACTGGGTATGTCTATCTACTTTTGATTCGCTAAACGGCTGTCAGGGGAGTTATTGTGATACAGTGGTGATCACAGCTAACAATAACTCATGTACAGTACAGGGATCTTTCTTCGATTCATTGTATAGTAGCAATTCAGCGGATTTTTATGGTTATGCTAGTGGAGGTGTAGCTCCCTACGCTTATTACTGGAGTTTCGGAGATGGCAATGGTTCAACCACTTATGATAACAATCCTAACTTCCCAGGTTCTACCGTAGCGAATCATACTTACGCTAACCCAGGTACTTATACAGTGACAATGGTAGTATATGATTCATTAGGTTGTGGAGACACTATTCAGCACACAATTACTATAGCTGGAGGAACTGGTAACCCATGTACAGTACAGGGATCTTTCTTTGATTCATTGTATAGTAGCAGTTCAGCAAGTTTTTATGGTTACGCTAGTGGAGGTGTAGCTCCCTACGCTTATTACTGGAGTTTCGGAGATGGCAATG
>CAYOJF010000184.1:0-5524 GCA_964404215.1 uncultured Aureispira sp.
TTGCCTGTCAAAGGAGCGATCAAACAAACTATTTTCAAACAATTTTGTGGTGGAACTACTTTTGAGGAATGTAAAAGAGCTATTAATGAATTGGCTCAATCTCAAGTAGCTACAATTTTAGATTATGGAGCGGAAGGTAAAGAAAGTGAAGCTGCCTTCGAAGTGACGGTTAGAGAACTGACAGATGCGGTCCAATTTGCGGCTAAGCATGCTACAGTACCTGTGATTACTTGCAAAGTGACAGGGGTGTGTCGCAATCATATCTTAGAAGCAGTAACAACAGCATTGGATAACGGGACTCCAATTCCTGATGTAGTTCAAAAAGAATTTGATGCGGCATTAGTACTATTGGATAAACTAGCAAAAGCCGCTTACGACAATCATATGGCATTGTATATAGATGCGGAAGAAAGTTGGATTCAATCTGCTATTGACGAAGCAACAGATATTATGATGGGGCGTTATAATCAAGAAAAAGTAACGGTTTATAATACTTTTCAAATGTATCGACATGATCGGCTGGATTTTCTGAAAAAATCATTCGAAAGAGCAAGAAAAGGTAACTACATACTAGGGGCTAAATTAGTACGTGGAGCCTATATGGAAAAAGAAAGAGAACGTGCTACAGAAAAAGGCTATCCATCACCGATACAACCGAATAAAGCGGCTTGTGATCAAGATTATAATGCAGCGGTTAAATTCTGTGTAGACAATCATACCCAGATTGCCTCTTGTGTCGCTTCGCACAATGAATATAGTAACCGTTATCAGATAGAATTGATGGAAGAACAACAGATTCCTAAAGATCATCCACATCTTAATTTTTGTCAACTTTATGGGATGAGTGATAATTTGACATTCAATTTGGCGAATGCGGGGTTCAATGCTGGTAAGTACACCCCTTATGGGCCTGTGGAGGATGTTATTCCTTATTTGATTCGTAGAGCGAGAGAGAATTCCTCTGTTGATGGTGAATTGAGCCGAGAACTTTCATTGGTACAAGAAGAGCTCCGACGCCGTAAATTGTCTTAAAATTTTGCAATAATATAAAAATTCACTTATGACCTCCTCTTCCACTCATCTACTCAAACGTTTAGGGCCAGGGTTGTTGTTTGCAGGGGCGGCCGTAGGGGTCTCTCATTTAGTATATGCGACTAGGGCAGGGGCTAACTTTGGTTTTGGGCTTGTTTGGTTGGTCTTAATAACCAATCTGCTCAAGTATCCATTTTTTGAATTCGGTCCACGTTATGCAGCAGCAAAGGGCGAATCTCTATTGGAAGGTTATCGACGACTTCATAGAGGCGTATTATGGCTTTTTGTGTTGATTACTCTAGGAACCATGTTCACGGTGATAGCAGCAGTATCTTTAGTGACGGCTAGTTTAGCGACCAATTTATTTGGTATCACTGACAATTTAATTATTTGGGTAATTCTCATATTAGGTACGTGTTCAGCTTTGTTGACCATTGGTCGGTATCAGTTATTGGATCGTTTGATGAAGTTTATTATTATTGCTTTGACAGCAATTACCTTAGTAACGGTTATCATTGCTTGGGGGCAAACTTCACACACTACTAACTGGGCTCCTCAATACATTTTCAGTGCTACAGAAGTGGCTTTTATTATAGCCTTTATGGGATGGATGCCTGCTCCATTAGACTTATCCGTTTGGCATTCATTGTGGGCATTAGAGAAACGCAAGGATACGACTGCGAACTTTGATATCAAACAATCTTTGTTTGATTTTAACATTGGTTACATTGGCACTACTTTCTTAGCACTCTTTTTTCTAGCATTAGGAGCTTTAGTTATGTATAATAGCGGCGAGACTTTTTCGGATAAAGGAGGGGCGTTTGCTGCACAGTTAATTAATCTGTATACATAAACACTTGGAGGGGAAGTTGGGTTTGTAGTTGGTTTAGCGGCATTTATTACGATGTTCAGCACTACGATTACTTGTTTGGATGCCTTACCTAGATCGATGTCAAAGGCTCATTTATTATTGACTCAACCTAAGTCTCCAAAAACAATAGCTGTTGTTGATGCACTAGACAATCCTCTCCCTCTAGAGGCTAAACTAACCGTATCAACGGAGGAGATGGAACGGAAGTATTATTTCGGATGGATGATTATCTTGATCTTAGGTGCTCTGATTATTCTTAATCTACTACTGACCAATATGGGCACTTTCTTGATGGTCGCTACTATTTTATCATTTTTAACGGCTCCTTTTTTTGCTGTAGCCAATTGGGTATTGGTTACTAAATATCTACCAGCAGGACAACAGCCTTCCAGAATGATGCATCTATTAAGTGCAATAGGTCTGGTGTATTTACTTATCTTTTGTGGGTGGTATATCTATATCAAATTCATTTAAGAGCCTGTTTGAAAATTAACTTCAAGCTATAAATGCCTGATTTAGAATTCAATTGGACCTTTTTTAAGCCATGATAATTAAGGCTATCCAATTCAAAAAGAGGCTTATTTAATCCTTAAATCAATTCATTTTCGCCCAAATCGTTGACTCCGAAGAACTTAATTCTTAAACATGCTCTAAGTTGGGAAATAATATTTTGGTTGGTTGAGTTGGAAGAGTGAAAAAATATGGAATTAGTGCTTTTTTTTAATTAAAAATTAATTTTTCTGGAAATAAGGGTAACATGTAATGTATTTTATACATATAAGTTTTATACACAAACTACTCAAATCACTGTAACCGTTTCTAAATATTTAAAAGTCAACTTTTTTTTATTATTTAAACTACCCCCAACCGTAATCATTAATCCCTGTGTTTTATTCCTTTCCACTACTTTTGTGGAGATTGGTAATAGATATACATAAGGACAAACCCAAATAGAGAGCGGTTTTAGTATGAGTAATAGCTGAATTTTTTGAAGAAGTATTTATTTACGGAGTGTACAGTGGACTTAAACTCACTTTCCATGAAATACTTACCTTTTATTTTCCTCCTCGTATTAGTTGTCAGTTGTCAGAGTAATGATACAACTGCTAAAGAAGATATTTTAGCAATAGAGTCTGCTCAATTTGATGAGCTTCGTCCTGAAATTATAGTCAATCAAAGTGCTGTTGCTGCTTCAAAAGAAACCAATGAAGATGATTTAGCAGTAGAGAAATAGGATTTTATTACAAACGTTGATTTTAAATGCGACTGCTTATTCTTATAGAATATAGCGGTCCAGAAAGTTATGTAGCTATATTTGTGAATTGAGGTTAGATCATAATCAATACTCCTAATGTTCCAATCAAACAACAGAGTGGAATGAATACTTGGTTGTCAGCTTTTGCAAACGAGGTGCCTTTTATTTTTTTGAATAGACCTACATAATTAAATTCTCCAATCGCTCGCAAGAAAAATACGATAGGAATCCCCCAGCCTATAACTAAAGATAGGGACTTGGGGATTATGCGAAAGGTAGTTAAACTACTATTTTGTAGATAAAAAAGAGCTATAAAAGATAAGGCTAAAGCGACGATAGCACAAGCCAGAAATCCTGGTTGAATAGACGTCTCTCTTTCGGGGTGAGTAGGTACAACTTTGTCTAAACCACCTTGATAACCAAGCATCCAATAGAAATGTAGTAGGGCTAATATACTGAAAATAAGGAATAGCAATAGATGAATAAATAGTAGCATAACTAGGTTGTTGTTAGTGGTTTCAATGTATAGAGGTCTTCCATTTGTTTTTTCAAAACAGTTTCTGGAGTGAGTTTCATGATTAGTGGCATTGCACGTCTACCAATAGGGTGGTGGGCAATCTTTCCAAATAGCCAAGAGTTATTAACGACATAGTCTACTTTTTTCCGTCTAGCAGCTTCAAAAGCAGGGAAAGCAAGTTCATTAGAAGGATTTTTTGCCCAAATATGACTAAAATAATAAGCATCTTCTATCCCTTGACCAGCCCCTTGTCCCATATTAGGAGTAGTAGCATGGGCAGCATCACCCAATAGACAAATCTGGTTTTGGTGCCAGCTATCCAGTCGCTTAATGTCACTAAGATCATGACGTAGTATTTTCATAGTAGGCGTATTGGATATAATATCATTTATGATAGGGTGGAATACCTGATATTTTTTTAATAGCTCTTGGCGGATGGTTTTTTTGTTGTCTTTTTCTCCTTGAGTAGCTTTAGCTACCGCAAACCAGTAGACGGTATCGGTAGATATTTGAGAGAAGCCGAATCGAATACCCTTTCCCCAACATTCTCTTCCAATTCCCGTAAACGGTGTCGGAATATCAAATTTGGCGATACCTCTCCAACAAGTCTGCCCTGAGTAGCGGGTAGCGTTACTGATGTTAGTCAATTGTTTTCTCACTCTAGAGTGAATACCATCAGCTCCCAGTAAGCTAGTAGCTAATATGGTTTTGTTATTGTCAAATTCAATATGAATAGATTGGTCAGGAGCTAGACTATAGGTCTGGAAGCCATATCCAAAGTGGAGTTGTTTGCTCGGAAGTGCTTGTACTAGGATGTCTTGTAATTTGGCTCTATGAATGGCAACGATTTCATATTTATTTTTAGGCATTGCCTTGTGTGGACGAAGTTGAGCATTACAGATTTGGACACTATCTAAGATGGTTCCGGCTTGGCGAATTTGTTTCCCCAGTCCAAGCCAGTCCAATACTTGAAGAGCATTGGGCTGTAGCCAAATACCAGCACCAACTTCATTTAGGGTCTCTGCTTTTTCGTAGACATTCGCCTCAAAACCTAATTGGCGAAGTGCCAATGCTGTTGTTAATCCTGTTATACCTCCTCCTACAATGGCTATATTTTTCATAATTTGAATACTTTTTATTAAGTTTAGGTCAAATGTACTAAAAAATATTAATTAGGTCAAGTGTACTAAAGTGAAAAACACAAAAAATAAAATAAAAGATGCTGCCCGACTTTTGTTCAATGAACAAGGATTAGCGGATACTAGCTTACGTAATATTGCAATGAAGCTTGGAATCAGTCAAGGAAATCTGAATTATCATTACAAGACGAAGCAGGATTTGGTAGAGGCATTGTACCATGAGTTGGTTCATAAAATGGATCAACAAATGGAGCAGTTGACGAAGAATCTTCCTATAATGGTATTGCTGCACGAATCTTCCTTGCAAAGCTTGACCATATTTTATGAATACCGATTTTTATTACAGGATTTATTCAAGATATGTCGAGAGAATGAATCTATTCGCTTACATTACATTTCCTTGCAAGGACAGCGAAAGCGTCAATTTTTATTTTTATTTGATCAGTTGATTCAGTCAGGAGATATGAGGGAAGCAGTTTACGAGGAGGAATATGAAGAGTTATATTTGAGAATGCAGATTATAGGTGACAATTGGATCAATACACAGATTGTATTATATTCTGATTTGCCTAACCCAGTCACTTATTTTCATCGAGTTTTGTTAGGAATGCTTTATCCCTATTTGACAGAGAAAGGACAACAGAGTTATTTGGAACAACTCAAATTAGGATAATGACTGTTGTTTGATGAAATCAGTAGGATTGTATATT
>CAYOJF010000185.1:0-5458 GCA_964404215.1 uncultured Aureispira sp.
ATAAAAAGCAGTTATGCGCGAAACCCAATTTATAAAACAAAACGAAGCCAAGTGGGCGAAGTTTGAACGTAGTTTAGGCAAAACTAACGTCAACCCAGACGAGTTAAGTGATCTATTTGTAGAAATTACAGATGATCTCTCCTACTCTCGTACCTTTTATCCTAACCGTTCGGTTAGAGTCTACCTCAATAATATAGCTCAAAAAGTTTTTTATTCTGTTTACAAGAATAGAAAAAATCGTTTGCCTAATTTTTTAGATTTTTGGCGAGAAACGGTACCTCAGGTTATTTATGAATCTCGTAAAGCATTCCTTTTATCTTTCTTGATATTTTGGGGAGCAGCACTAATCGGTGCCTTTTCTTCTTATATGGACGTCGATTTTCCTAGAGTAATACTAGGAGATGAGTACATTGATATGACTTATGAAAATATTGCTAATGGTAACCCTATGGGGGTTTACCAAAAAGCAGAAGAGACCGATATGTTTCTGCAGATTGCTTTTAATAACTTAATGGTTGCCACCAAGACCTTTATTTTAGGAATATTTTTCTGTATTGGTAGTATTTTTATTCTGATTCAGAATGGAATCATGTTAGGTTCCTTTCAGTACTTGTTTATAGGAGAAGGGATTTATATGGAGTCCTTTTTTACGATTTGGCTGCACGGTACTATTGAAATTTCTTGTATTATTATAGCAGGAGCTGCTGGTATTACTATGGGGGCAGGACTCGTTTTTCCTGGTACATTGAGTCGAATCCAAAGCTTGCAGTTGTCTGCTAGGCGGGGCTTATTGATTATGTTAACGGTACTGCCTTTGATTGTATTGGCTGCTTTTATAGAGGGGTTTATTACTAGATATTCAGGTTCTTCTTACATCGCTAGGGGAATAGTTATATTTGGATCTTTAGCCTTTATCATCAGTTATTATGTGGTCTATCCCATAATGAAAGCTCGTAAAGGATTTACTTCATTTTTGCAAGATGTGAAACTTCCTCATGCTGAAGAAGCTGCGATCAAATATGATCAGATTAAAACGGCAGCATACATCTTTAGTGATGCTTTCATATTGTATAGAAAGCACTTGAAAGTAGCAGGAGTAATAGCAGGAGTATTATCGCTGGTTTATATGTCTGCTCTTATCACAGTAGGCGTTGGGTACGAATTCAAAATTGTAGATGATATTCAATCTATGTTTTTGGAGCCAGCAATTTTGGTAGAACGAACAGGAGCTAATGTATGGCAATTACTCTTTCATGATAGTTTCAGTATCGGGTGGTTACTTAATTTGGGAGCGACTGTAGTGATGTCCTACTTAGTGTGCTTTTGGGTGCAAAAAGATGTCAATAAGGATAAACCAATTAGCTATAATGCTGCATTCTGGGCGAAAACATTCACCACTACGATTGCCTGTAGTATTCTGATTCAATTATGTTTGATGACAGAAGATGGGTGGTTGTTTTTGATTGGAACATTTATTATTCCAATTGTCTTGTTGATACAAGTAGCATCTTTCAATGAAAATCTTAATTTTTTCAGTGCAATGGGAAGGGCTTTTTCATTGATAGGTGGGAACTGGACCACTATGATGGGGACTTATTTAGCCATCATGGGGATGAGCTTTATTTTCCTATTCATGGCAACAGCCCCAATTGCTGTATTCTATTTAGGGATTATCGTCAATGCATTTCCTATTGCTGATGTGGCAGTATTCCGACAAGGGTTTTACATCTTACTATATGCCTATCTATTGACTTTCTTATTCCCATTGGTGTATATTGGTTTTGGAATTGGTTTTTTCAGTTTCAGAGAAACAAAAGAAGCAGGTTCTATCTTTGCACAAATAGAAAAAGTAGGGGTGCGTAAGATTAGTTATGGGATGGAGAGAGAAGTATAAAACAACCTCAAGATTTAATTATAGAAAATGAAACAAGTCTTTAAATATTATAGTCTGTTATTCTTAGTTGCATTAAGTATGTGTTTTGCTCCAGGAGCAATCGCAAACAATGACGCGACACAGGATTATAAAACTCAAAAGTTGAATACTAAGCGAACGCAATTTGTTTCCAAAGAATGGAAAAATGCTGCGAATGGTCTCGTATATCAGAAAGAAAAGAAAAAAGAGAAAAAGAAAAAGAAAAACGAGGTGACCCGTACACCGAATACCCCTAGTGTCAATCCACCTGCCTTCTCACTCAAAGATTTTTCACAAGCTGTATTGATCTTTTTTGCGATTGTAGTGCTCGCCTTTGTGGTTTTCCGAGCGATTGCAGGAGATGCCATATTGGTCAACAAGCAAATAGAACGCAATAAGCCAGTTACATTAGAGGAGATAGAGACGAATTTGGAGCGGGCAGATGTAGAATCTTTCTTAGATAAAGCACTACAAGGAAAAGATTACCGATTAGCAGTACGATTATACTATTTAGCGATTATCAAAAAACTTTCATTGGCAGGAGCTATCAAATGGAAAAAAGATAAAACAAATGGTCATTATACTAAAGAAATGCGACGAGCAGGTCATCCTCAACTAAAAGAGTTTAGAAATGTAACCCGTATTTTTGAATACGTTTGGTACAGCGATGCTCAGTTTGATGGAGGAAAGTTTGAAGAGGTACGAACCGATTTCAAAAACTTATTAGCAGCACTGAAATAAACAATAGTCTACTTTATATATTATGAAAAAAACAACTCCTATTATTATTGGTGGACTAGTTTTGATTGGTTTGATCGTCTATTTTGCCCTGTATCAGACCAAATATTTCAACTGGGATCCCAAATTTCAAGAAAATGGCAAGGAGCCATACGATACCAAAGTTTTATACTCCTTATTGGAAGCGAATTTTGATTTGCAACCCTTTGAAGGTCGAGTGACAGACGAGTTGTCTAGAGAGGAAGCTGATGCAAAAGGAACCAGTTATTTGTATATAGGGAATTATCCAAAGTATACGGAGTCGGAAGCATTTCACCTCAAACAGTATGTGCTGGCAGGAGGAGAAGCTTTTTTGATAACGGCTAATATTCCTGATAGCTTGTCGCAATTTTTGTTTGAAACGACTGATTGTGGTTCAGAGACCCAATGGAGAGGTCAGAATATGCCAACGTATGCCCCAAAAGTATACGCAGGGCTCACACACCCTTCTGTTAACGAAGACTTGTACCCTTATAGTTATTATAGAAATAATCTCCCTACTTCTAATAACTGGCGTTATATTCCAGATGATGTATTCTGTGATAGTGAAGATAGATTATACCCTATTGCTAGATTAGGCAACTACCGTGTTGATAATAAAGTTTACGCAAACTTTGTTAAAGTAGATGTAGGAGAGGGAAGCTTTTATTTCCACACGAACCCTGTTATGTTTACTAACTTTTTCATGACGGCAGACGATACTACTGGAGTAGAGTACGCCCAACATGTATTTGCTCATGTTAGCAATGATAAACTGTATTGGGATAGCAAAAGTCGATTGTCTCCTAAGCAGGAAAAGGACAATAGACGAATACGCCCTACAGGGCCAGTCAAATCACCATTGGAGTATATTTTTTCTCAAAGAGCCTTGCGTTCAAGTTGGTACTTGTTTTTGGCTTTGTCTTTTATTTATGTCTTTTTTAGAGCCAAACGCCGCCAACGCCGTATTCCAATTTTAGAAAAAAATAGAAATACCTCTTTAGAGTTTGTAGAAACTATTGGTACATTATATTTCCAACAGCAAGATCACAAAGGAATTTTGAAAAAACAAATGCATCTATTTTTAGGGCATTTGAGACAACGTTACCACCTTGTGACAAGAGATTTGGATGAAAAATTAATTGATCGAATCGTAGTACGTTCAAGAGTAGACAGGGGGATTGTACAGGATATTTTTAATGAATATTTCAAACTACGCCCTCATTTGAGTAATCCACACAAAAAAGTATCTGCGGAAGTATTGAGCAATTTCTATTTGTTGGTAGAGCGGTTTCATAAAGCAGAAGAGAAGAATAAGTTTGAGAAGGCAGCAGAGTAGTATTCCTAGAGTGAAAAAACTAGCAGGGATACTATCTATACTACTAATGGTGACTGCTTGTAAATCTCCGAACAGAAACTGTTCAGAACTATCAAGAGATGAGTTGACACTGAATGTAAAGGTAGTGGAGTATGCAGCTGTAGGATATGGGGAAGTTTATAATTGTGCGGTAGAGCAGCCGTGTCCCGAATGGGATATAGCAGATACGATTCGTTTGACGATTATGCATGATGATACGAGTCGTATTGTAGAAAAAGGGTGGGAGTCGAGAGCAACGTTAAATATTGCTTTTGTAGCTGGTGAAGAAGATGTTCCCTATCGAATCATGCCAATCAATGGTTTTGTAGATGAAAACAACAATACCTGGGTTATTTCTCAGATAAAAATATTAGATTAGCAACACGTAATTAAAACTTAAAAATAGCATATAAAATGGAAGAGAACTATTCATCAATGGGAGCAGCAGGTGTCGCTCAAATACAAGAAACAGTTGATAAAGTAAGAGGTGAAGTTCAGAAAATTATTATCGGTCAAGATGATTTGATTGAATTAATGATGGTCGCTATCTTTGCAGGTGGACACGTCTTATTAGAGGGGGTACCTGGAGTAGCTAAAACCCTATCTTCTAAACTGATTGCAAAAACATTGAGTGTAGATTTTACAAGGATACAGTTTACACCAGATTTGATGCCTGCAGATGTTACAGGTACTAGTGTTTACAATATGAAAATGGGAGAATTCAATTTCAACAAAGGGCCTATTTTCTCTAATATGGTACTGATTGATGAAATTAATCGTGCTCCAGCCAAAACACAGGCTTCTTTGTTTGAAGTAATGGAAGAAAAACAAGTCTCTGTAGATGGTACGACTTATAAAATGTCATATCCTTTTATGGTAATTGCTACCCAAAACCCTATTGAACAAGAAGGGACTTACAAGTTGCCTGAGGCACAATTAGATAGATTTATCTTCCGTCTTCGTTTAGATTATCCTTCTTTAGAGGAAGAGCAATTGATTTTACGCCGATTTAGAGATGATTTCAACAAAAGACAAACAGCAGACGTAAGAGCAGTTTTGACAGCTAGAGAAGTACAACGTTGTCAAGATTTAGTGGAGAAGATACACATCAAAGATGAGCTACTGGATTACATTGCCGCTTTGGTAAATAATACACGTAATAATGGCGATTTATTTTTGGGGGCTTCTCCTAGAGCATCCTTGTCTATCATGCAGACGGCTAAAGCTGTAGCAGCTATCAATGGGCGTGATTTTGTAACACCAGATGATATTCAATATGTAGCCTATCCTGTATTAAATCATAGAATTATTTTGACTCCAGAACGTGAAATGGAAGGGATGGATGTAGAAGATGTCGTGAAAGATATTATTGCTAAGGTTGAAGTACCTAGATAATTTTTGCCTAGCAAATATTGAAGGCGATAGAAGTACTG
>CAYOJF010000186.1:0-5452 GCA_964404215.1 uncultured Aureispira sp.
CTCCTCACTTTATCGCTTGGCTATTGATAATAAAGGCGTTTAATCCTTAGTTCACGTTTAATTAAGTATAAGATCAATGAGTCCTGTTAAGTGTTCTTGCATAACCGCTAAATTTTCGGACATGCTCCTTTCGATTTTTTGTATAGATAAGGTTTGATTTTCAAACTCTAAATAGGTTCTAAAATAAACATTTCTAGTTTTTAGATCCATTTCAAAACATCCCCAAAAACGGTTGTTGTTGAGACAGCACAAATATAGGGCTACTTCAGATAATTTACCTCGCGGAACTTCTACTGGAAGGCAAGAATAAATTGCAATTCCTGCTTCTTTATTACAAATGAAAAAACAAGGAGCATCTCCCATAGGCGTTTCTATTTGAAATTGTAGACTAGCAGAATCACTATCTGTTGCATGGGCGACTCCTATTTCTTCGAGGTAATTGCTAACCGTGTGCATGATTACCTGTGATTTTTTTTGACGAGAATTAGACATAGGATGTATTATTTGTCAAAGCGATCAAGATCTAGTGCTTCGATAAGTTTGATTAATTTTTTTCCATATTTTTTATCGGTAGCGTAGCCTGCTGCTTGTAAGCCATTTGCCCAATTTTTGTAATCGGTACGAGGGAGATTAGTTAGGTGTTTGTATCTTCTACCAGATAGGAGCTTACTATGTTCACGGAAACTTTCCCATGCCGAACCAAAAATACGGAACATATCATAACGGCTATCATCGGTATAGTTGGCACATCTACATCCGATACACTTTTTACGACATTTGATCCCAAAGTGATTATTTTCTTTAGCAGCTAAAGAGCTTTTTCCTGCATTACTTTCTAGTAAACCTTGTGCTAGAGTGATACTGACAGGAATTCCAAATAGTTCTGCTTCTTCCTTTGCAGTTTTGGCGTAAGTATCAATATAGTCGTGTACAATTTTCATTTTCATGGCGACAATAGCTGCGGGGACATTATGTTTTTTGGCAAAATTAGGGCTCATGACAAAGCCTAAGTTGGAATAACGAGCAGCTTGTTTTTGTTGTTCTGGTGTTAGGGCAGCCCCTACTGCGGTTGCCGAGTTGGCTAAATTCATTTTAGAGCGAATGTCACTGCTTCTTTCTCGGATAACATTCCACCATTTTTTTTGACTATCAGCAGACGAAACGAGACTAGCCTTTTGGTCTACATGACTAGTCGCAATAGCTCTAGGACTACTAGAAGTTGGTAACAAGGCAGCTTGTTGTTCTGGTATATCTTCACCATTCCCTCCAATCGTAAATTGAATACTAAATTCTTTTTGTGTTACCAAAATGACTAGCATCAGAAAGAAGGCAATTCGGAACCACACTTTTTTAATCAATACTTTGAATTGGTCCATACTATCATTGACAGCACGCTTAACTACTACAGGGAGATTTTTATCTATAATCATCATAATTTGAATTGTTTTATTATCAGTTAGTTGGTTATGACACAAATTTAAAACAAAAAGTTTTAATAAAGAAAATTATTTAAAACAAAAAGTTTTCAAATGAACGATATGTTATGCTTTGTTGTACCTTAATCCTTTTGTTTATAGTTGGTGTAGAGTAGTAGAAATATTTTGTTTCTATTGGCTTTTTGTTTCTATATTTATGAAAACTGCTCCTCTATTGCTTGTCTATGTTGCTTAAAAAATGGTACATTTGATTAGAGATTATTTTCAAATAACTAAGAACACGTTTAGAATAACTTCATTGCTTGGAATGGAATAATTTTGAACAGCCTTTAAAATCAATAACTATGAAACAACTAATAGAATGCGTTCCTAATTTTAGTGAAGGCGTAGATATGAATATCATTCAAGAGATTACACAAGAGATCAAAGCGGTTGCAGGAGTCAAGCTACTAGACGTTGATCCAGGTAAAGCAACTAATCGCACTGTTGTTACTTTTGTGGGGACGCCAAATGAAGTAGTAGAAGCTGCTTTTCTTGCTATCAAAAAGGCAAGTGAATTGATAGATATGAGTCAACACCAGGGGGAACACCCTCGTATGGGAGCTACAGATGTTTGTCCTTTCATTCCGATAGCAAATATTACGATGGAAGAAACAGTAGCTTACTCTAAAAAACTAGCTCAAAGGGTTGGAGAAGAATTGGATATACCTGTCTTCTTGTACGAATCATCGGCGACGGACCCTCGTTGGAAAAATTTGGCTAATATTCGTTCAGGCGAATATGAAAAGATGGAATCTAAACTACAAGGAAATGATTTTGTGCCTGATTTTGGTCCACAAAAATTGCACGTAAAAGCAGGCGTAACAGCTATAGGAGCAAGAGATTTCTTGATTGCTTATAACGTTAATTTGAATACAACCTCTGTGCGTAGAGCAAATTCCGTTGCTTTTGACGTACGTGAAGCAGGTCGTGTCAAAAGAGAAGGAAATCCTATTACTGGTAAAGTGATTAGAGACGCTAATGGAGAAGCAGTCCGTGAAGCAGGAAAATGTAAAGCAGTGAAGGGAATTGGTTGGTATATAGAAGAATATGGTATTGCTCAGGTTTCTATGAACCTGACAGATATACATACTACTCCTTTGCATATTGCTTTTGAGGCTTGCTGTCAGTCAGCTACTAGCCGAGGAATGCGAGTGACAGGATCAGAGTTAGTGGGGTTGATGCCATTGCAAGTAATGTTAGATGCTGGCAGGTATTTCCTTCGCCAACAAAATCGTTCTACTGGGATAGCAGAAGAAGAAATTATAAAAATTGCGGTCAAAACAATGGGATTAGACGAATTAAGTCCTTTTGACCCCAAGAAAAAAATCATTGAATACTTACTTCAGGAGGAAGAATCAACACCATTGTTAGATATGGATTTGAGAGCTTTTGCGGATGAAACTGCTTCTGAGAGCCCTGCACCAGGAGGCGGTTCAATCGCAGCTTATGTTGGAGCATTAGGGGTTTCTTTAGGTACAATGGTCGCTAATCTTTCTAGCCACAAAAGAGGTTGGGATGCTCGTTGGGAAGAATTTTCAGACTATGCAGCAGAAGGACAGTTATTGAAAAAACAATTGCTTCTGATGGTAGATGAAGATACGGCTTCTTTTAATGGAATTATGGATGCTTTTCGTTTGCCGAAGAGTAACGAAGCTGAAAAAGCAGCTCGCTTTCAGGCGATACAAGATGCCACTAAATATGCAGTAGAAGTACCTTTGTCTGTAATGAAAACTTCTCTGGCAACCTTGCCACTATTGAAATTGATGGCAGCTATAGGTAATCCCAATTCAGTAACAGATGCAGGGGTAGGAGCATTGTGTGCCAGAACTGCGGTTTGGGGAGCTTATCTGAATGTTAAGATCAATGTAGGTAGCTTAAAAGATAAAGCGTATGTAGAAGAAGTATTGGCAGAAGGAAATCGAATGCTAGCAGAAGCTATTAAACTTGAAAAAGAAATTTTGGAAATTGTAGAGGATAAGTTGTAACCGTAAATTTAGTTTTAGAGGACATCTAAAAGCTTAACGTTTAGATGTCCTCTAATAGAAAAAAGTTAAATAATTTCTCATAGTAACCTCTATTAGAATCTGAATTAAATAAACAAATTCATGGCAACTCAAGACATGATTAATAGCTTTTTTCAACTATATAATAGTACAAAAGTCGAAAATATTGAAATAGCATTGCAAATTGCAAGAACACAACAAATTGAAATAGACCCTAGTAAAATAGAGTGGTTATACATTCATTTGAGAGGACCAAGGGAAGGAAGTATAATAGGAGATCAGCTAAGTCATAAAATTAGAGTTATTAATTCTTATTCTAAAGTGTCTTTGATTGTGAGAGATGGTAATTTGGATGTAAATATATTTAGGTATCTAGGGAATATTCGAGAAGTAAGTATTAAGTTTGAAACGGTTGCTATCTCTTATTCTTTGTATATTTTGAATTGGTTATTATCTCTGGAAAAACTTGAAAAAATAACGATTCAAAATTACCGACTTCGTTTTCTTCCATCTAAAATTGAAACTTTAAGGAACTTAAAAGAATTAGAAGTACATTCTTTTTATTCTTGATCTCAAGAAATGTAAATTATATTCCCTCTCATCTTATGAGAGATATGAAATGAGGTGTTTCTTATAAAATACATATAGACAAAAATTATAAAATGAAAAAGAATAAAATTGCATTAGTGACAGGAGGAAGTAGAGGCCTAGGGAGGAATATTGTATTGAATTTAGCACAGAATGGAGTGGATATTATTTTGACTTATCACACCAATATTGCTGCTGCTCAAGAGGTAGTAAAAGCTATAGAGGAGTTAGGACAAACTGCAAAAGCATTTCAATTAGACACGAGTCAGAGTAATACCTTTGTCTCTTTTTTTGAGGGAGTAGCAGCTTATTTGGAAACCCAATATGGAGAAGCAAAATTCGATTACTTGATTAATAATGGAGGAACAGGTATTTATCAACCTTTTCTGGAGACTAGCGAAGCCCAATTTGATGAAATGATGAATATTCATTTTAAAGGGGTCTATTTTCTGACACAAAAAGCAGTACCATTACTAAATGATGAGAGTGGTATTGTGAATATCTCTTCAGGGTTGGCTAGATTTTCATTGCCTAACTCTTCTGCTTATGCTTCCTCCAAAGGAGCAGTAGAAGTTTTTACTCGTTATTTGGCTAAAGAACTAAGTGTAAGGAAAATCAGAGCGAATGTAGTGGCACCAGGAGCTTTAGCAACCGATTTTGGAGGAGGAGAAAATAAGACGAATGAGAAGAAAAGGGCAGTAGTATCCAGTTTAACTGCTTTGGGAAGAATAGGTGAACCGAAGGATGTAGGCGGTGTTGTCGCTTTTTTATGTTCAGAACAAGCGAGTTGGATCAATGGTCAACGAATAGAGGTAGCAGGAGGAATTGTTTTGTAATGAAAACTTACGGCTTATCTAAGCATAAAAAAATAGCTCTGAATCAATTTTGATTCAGAGCTATTTTTTTATGCCTCTTGAGGTTCTGGTGTATAGAAAAATTCTTCCTTTACGATTTTTCCTTCACGAACAGTATAGACACAAATTTCATCCATATCAATATCGAATGGCATTCCTTTCATTCGAACATTCATAAGCATTGCCATAGAAAAGAAGTTTTCGGCTACTAGAGGATCTGAGATAGTGCTAGTATTGATGCGTTCGATTTTAGCTTCAAATCGTGCTCCTTTTTCTGCAATAGCGGCTAGACCAGTTACTATTCGATCAGGTGTCCCTTCTGCTTCTACAGAAACAATATCAGGAGAGTATAGTTCTCTGACGGCTTGTTCAAATTTGCCTTCACGGCATAGAGCGACTAATCTGTTGGCTACTTCTTGTGTGGTCATTTTTAGATGTATTTTAGTTTTTAAAGAAAAGGAATTGATCCTGTTTTTTATTAGACATTATTACGAATAGAGTTGTATGGAAGTGAGTGAGCAGATTTTTT
>CAYOJF010000187.1:0-5397 GCA_964404215.1 uncultured Aureispira sp.
CTTGGGAGCTAAAGCGAGGCTTTTTAACGAACAAATGGTCAAAATTAGACTTTTTACAATACGGAAACATTTGTAAGATTACTTAAACATGCTCTTACGCCAAAATTCTTCTTTAGGGATTCGCTCCAAAATACCATTTTCGTAAGTAGTAGCCAAATTTAGTTCGTCCAGATGAACATAACCAATATGACAACCACAGGTTTTGTTAGAACAGGGGCTAGGTTGAAGGACGCTATCAAAATTATCTTCATAAATATTACCAATCGTCTTTTTGATAAAATGGCAACGTCTCATATCTCCTATACCATCTACTGAAAAGGTGGTATACCCTGCTTTACAAGATTTTCCTAAACTAGGATGATATTGTGTATTGTAACTGAAAAGAGGGTCTACTTGTTCAATCTGTCCTATATCTTCTGGGGTATAATAATTCGGGATCCGTTTATAAGCATTTGCCCAAACATAGACATGGGGAGCAATAACTTGGCGTAATGCTTTAAGCTGTGGGATATCTTCTTTGAATGCAACAAAACCAACACTATAATTAATAGATAACTTATTTAATTCTTGGCATTTTTGAGCAAATTTTTCTAGGCTAATTTGTGTTGGGTGAAAGGTTGTCCAAAGAGCAAAAGTTTCTTTATTAACTTTGTCCATCCAAGCAGTTTTGCAAGACAGATTGGTCTGTATAGTTACTTTGCAAACATTGGGCAAATGACTCAATTCGGTCATGGCTTCTTGGTAATACTTACGTATAATCCCTTCGCCCCAAGGGGTGAAAAGAATTCCTATGGTTTCTTTTCTACCTTTTACCCAATTGACGAATCGGCTTAATTTTTGAGCATCATCCGCTAATTCTGCTCTAGTGTTTTTTGTTTTGGCAAAGGGACAGTAGTCACATCCATAGTTGCAGCTAGATAAAGGACCTCTATATAAGATAAGCCATCTCATATCAAATCAAATTTTTGCATCATAGTTTTGACTTCATCGGAATAAAGCCAAGGGCCAATCACATCTGAAAGCTCTAATCCTCTGGTGTTTAGCTGTAGTTTGTGATCATAGTCTTGAACTAAATTAAGTTGATAGAGCTCTTGTAGTTGAGGTAAATCTTCTAATGCATTACTTCCAAAATAGCGTTGATAAGCTTCAAAATTTAATGCTCCACCTTCTAGTAGCGATTTGATGACGTAACGTCGTTTTTGCTCTTCAATTAGCACAGATGTTCCATAATTAATATGCTCAAAGTCGTCTGGTGTTTTACTATTATAATCATGGATAATTTCTTTGACCCCTTTTCTACCAACAGCATATTCGGTACTATAATGAAAACCTTGTGTATAGGATCTAGCTCCTACACCTAGACCGACCATTCCGTCTATCGGACCATCATAAGGAGGAGCAGCCATTTGAGGAGCGTTTTTACGTCTAAAAATTCGCATAGTAATTTGTTCATAACCATTGCTACACAAAAAATCACGTCCAAAACGATACAAATCTAAACGATGGTCATTCCAGGCTTGTTCTCTTTTGCCTAGTCCAGTCAATGGGCGTACATATAGAGGGTATAGAAAAATTTCTTCTGGTTCAAAATGAATACTTTGCTCTAGGGAGTATTGCCAACTTTGTCGTGTTTGACCTGCCATTCCATAAATCAAATCAATATTCATTTCAGGAATTGTACTGTCTTTTATGGTTTGTAGAGCAGTTTGTACTTCTATTGTTTTTTGAGGTCTGCCCAATGCTTTGGTTTCGTCTAGTAAGAAACTCTGAACTCCAATACTCAATCGAGTAGTACCGTGTGCCGCCAATAAAGCAAGCTTATCTTTATCAATTGTTTTGGGCGAACTTTCTACAGAAGTTGGAAGGAGAGTTGTTTTTGCTCCTAATGTCTCATTAATGATATAAAATAACTGCTCCAGATCGGCTGTATTTAGAAAAGATGGCGTTCCCCCGCCAATAGCGACTCTAGAAAAATTAGCAGCATCTCCTAATGCCTTTTTAGTGACAATAGCTTGTTTGGCTAGTTGCTGTATATAAGGACTTTGCAGGTTATCTTTAGGATTAGCAATGGTGAAAAGATTGCAAAACCCACAACGCATTTCGCAGAAAGGAATATGCACATACAAAAACAACTGATCTTTCGGCTCATCTTGCCACATTTCTCTTAAAGGACGGGGCTGTTTCAGTGGGCGATAAGCAGATTTGTGTGGGTAAGAATAAGAATATCCCTGAAAGTAATTTTGTTGAATCGTATCTTTGAGTGTTGGCATATTATTTTTTCTCCAAAAATACATTCAAAAATAGAGAAGTCCAAATCGGTCTAGTTAGACTCCTTAATCGATCAAAACTTTCAAATAAGGAACCTCCCAGACTTTAGGATGTCCGATACGGTGCCCAGTATAACCATCTTCTCCATAGGTAGTTCCATGATCACCACAAATAATGATGCAGGTATTTCTTTTTCTATGCTGCAATGCTTTCATTAGTATTGGAAGTTGGCTGTCTACATAAGCCAGTGCAGCAGCGTGGCTTTCTATTGTATCCGTTTTGTTATTCTTATTTAGGTAAAAATAATTGGGCTGATGAAGAGCAGATATATTTATAAATAAGAAAGTTTTTTGTTCTTTTTGATTTAGTAATTCTGCTGCTTTTTGGAATTGATTTTGGGTAGAATTTGGAGCGGTTACACCATAGTTTTCTTGCCAGTAGCTCTCCTGAAATAAGGCAGGAAAAACCTTGCTGAGAGCCGTTTTTTGATTGAAAAAACCAACACCACCAATACAAATAGTACGATAACCTGCGGCAGCTAGTCCAGCGACTATATTATCTTGCTCTACCACATAAGTCTGCTCATTGACAGAAGTACTTCCTGCAAATTGTGTAGCAAACAGCCTAGGGTGTATGCCTGGGGCAATTGGAGTGGGCAAAAAGCCAGCGAAAAACGCATGATGGGCGGCATAAGTAAAACTAGCTGGACTATGGCGTTTTTCCCAACCTGTAGGAGGTAACCAATGACTGAAATTAGGTAATTTTTGATTTTCCCAAAGCTCCTGAGCGACATCATACCGAAGGGTATCCAGCGTGATGAAAACAATATCAGAAGATTGGGTTATTTGATTCATATTGAAAATCATATCTTTTATTTTTTATATCAAGAGCTATATATGACAATATATTGTATTTTGTGAATGAGGTAATATAAAGCATAATTTCACTCAAATAATTAAGACTATGACTAGTTTATTCAAATTTATCTTCTTTTCCATTTTTTTGATTGTTGCTATCATTATTGGCGGGCTTGCTACTGCACATATAGAGAAACATAACTTGGTGGAAAAAGCAATGGAAAGTAATTTCTCATTAGCAGAGAGTGCTTCACTCATAGGAACTACTACCACTAAAAATTCTCAGCTAGATTATTTTGCTGTGCCTAGTGACAAATCTCCTATCATGGTAGAAGTTACGGAAAGAGGTGCCCCAAAGGAACATCAATACATTTATCCTTCACAAATTTTTTATGCAGATAGGCATGAGATAAAAATATTGTTTAGAGATTCTGTTTTTACCATTCCAAATAAAATCAAGCTAAAAAAATTAAAGGAAGAATTGGAGAGTAGAAGACAACTAGGCAATTTTTTGGAGATTCAATCTTACCTAATCAATCGTTCTGCTATAGTAGGATATAAAGCGAGAAAGCATAGTAGTGGGGCAGGTTATGCTCTATTGCTTAATGGGGATTCTATTCCACTTAGTCGAGGTACTTATAAAGAAGAAATCAAGGTAGTTGAGCATTAATAGGACTTGATGATGGGGGCAAAAAACAAAGTAGCAGCATTTTTGATTTTTTTTATGGCGTAAATAAAAGATTCTTCGTTCAAAATCTACGAAGTAGGAGCTCTATATGACAAAGTGAAAAAAGGCACTTGTGAGGGGTTGGTTTTTGCTCTATATTTGTAATAAGGAAATGGGATAGCTACACCACCTATATTTTAATAGATCAATATTTGACGGTATTAATGATGAAGAATTATTGATTCTTCTGAAATCTTCTACAATAGAAGAGGGGCTATCCTATTCCTTATTACAAATTAATTTTTAACATTTAAAAGACAAAAAATTATGTCAAAGAATAATAAGAATGCTAATGATCACAAATCGGATCAATCTAATGCTAACAAAGGCACGAAGGGAACTAATAAAGCCTATGATAAGGCTCAAGGAAACAAGGGTAAACAGCTTAACCCTAATCAGAAAAAGAAGTAATTGATTGATTCATAATCTTCCTCCAATCAACTTGATTGGAGGAAGATTTTTAAAATTAAATTTCATGGAAAATACAGTAGTTGAAAAAATTCCAAGTGTGAATTTTCATTTGTGGGAACCTTGCAACATGAGATGTAAGTTTTGTTTTGCCACTTTTCAGGATGTAAAAAAAGAAATGGAATTACCTAAGGGGCATTTGCCATTCATAGAAGCAATGAGAGTAGTAGAGGCGATTGCAAAAGAAGGCTTTCAAAAAATAAATTTTGCAGGAGGAGAGCCTACCCTTTGTCCTTGGTTGCCTGATCTGATTATTAGAGCAAAGGAAATGGGCTTGACGACTGCCATCGTGTCCAATGGTTCTCAAATAACTAAAGAATGGCTGAATAAATGCCAAGGTAAACTAGATTGGATTGCACTGAGTATTGATAGTATTAATGAAAAAGCGAATATAATCTCAGGAAGAGCTATTAGAGGTAAAAAAGCAATGAAAATAGACGATTATAAAAGAATAGCAGGGTTGATTAAGAAATACCAAATTAAATTGAAAATTAATACCGTTGTTTCTGCGGTTAATCATTTGGAAAATATAGCCACATTTATTAATTCAGTAAACCCAATGAGGTGGAAAATATTTCAAGTATTGCCTATCAAAGGACAGAATGACGCCTGTATTGATTCTTTTGTTATTGATGGGGACAATTACCAAGCCTATTTGAATAGAAATAAGGCTGACTTGAAAGGTGCTATCAAAATGGTAGAA
Organism: uncultured Aureispira sp.; assembly: GCA_964404215.1. GTDB lineage: Bacteria > Bacteroidota > Bacteroidia > Chitinophagales > Saprospiraceae > Aureispira. The sequence goes on from CAYOJF010000187.1 coordinate 5,024, forward strand.
GAATCCAATGAAATGATGACGTCTTCTTATTTGATGATTGATCCTGCTGGACGATTTTTTGATAATCAAGATGGAACCTATCGCTATAGCAAGCCCATACTGCAAGGAGGGGTAAAAGCGGCATTGCAATCTATACGTGTATCTTATGATAAATTTATCTCAAGGGATGGTTTATATGAATGGTAATAGAGGAGCAAGATGCAGTACCTGATAAATCACCTCATCTGGTTCAAAATCTCTTTCCTTCCACTTTCGCCCATTACTAATCCATATCGTTTTCATTCCGACTTCCTGTGCTCCCCAAATATCTTTGATGGGATCATCTCCAATATAGGTTATTTTGCTGGGAGGTAGTTTTGTTTGGGTTATAATCT
>CAYOJF010000188.1:0-5249 GCA_964404215.1 uncultured Aureispira sp.
AAATTCTAAATCAAGCATTTGCAGCTTGAAGTTAATTTTTAAACATGCTCTTAGACGACTTCATAATAAAAGGATTAGATAGTCATAATATCTTTTTCCTTAGCAGCCATAATTTTATCTACGTCTGCACTATGGCGGTCGGTTAGCTTTTGAGCAGTCTCTTCTGCACGTTTTCCAGCATCTTCTGGAAATCCGTCTTTAACTGCTTTTTTGATTTCATTCATAACATCACGTCGAGCAGAGCGAATACTAACCTTTGCTTGCTCCACAAGAGTCGAAGCCTGTTTGATTAAATCCTTTCTACGCTCTTCAGTAACAATAGGAAGTACAATACGAATCACTTCTCCATCATTCTGAGGAGTAACCCCCAAGTTGGCTTGGAAAATAGCTTGTTCTATTGGTTGCAACATTGCTTTTTCCCATGGAGAAATAGCCAATGTTCGTCCATCAGTAGCTTTTACATTAGCTACTTGACTAATAGGAGTAGGTGAGCCATAATAATCCACTTTGACACCCCCCAACATAGATGGAGAGGCTTTTCCTGATCGAATCCTAGTTAGTCCTTTACGGAAATGTTCAATAGCATCTTGCATGCTTTCTTCTGCTGTATCTAAGTACAGTTGTATTTCTTCGTCCATAATTTTTTATTTTTAAGCTAATTCTATGAAGTTCTTATCGGTAACTTCCACCTCAATAAAACAAAGTTTTGTCAATGAACAAAATATTGACTGGGATTGTTTGCTTTCTCTTACTCTACCAATGTACCAATTTGTTCTCCTTGGACAATTCGTAGTAAGTTTTTCGCTTTACCAATGTCAAAAACAATAATTGGCATATCATTCTCACGGCACATCGTAAATGCAGTCATATCCATGATATTAAGTTTAGCACGAATGACTTCATTAAAAGATACATTTTCATATTTAGTGGCTAGAGGATCTTTTTCTGGGTCAGAAGTATAGACACCATCTACGCGAGTTCCTTTCAGAATGACATCTGCATTGATTTCGCTAGCACGGAGAGCAGCCGCAGAATCTGTGGTGAAGTAAGGATTACCAGTACCTGCTGAAAAAATAATAACTCGTCCTTTTTGTAAGTGACTGATTGCTCGTCGTCGGATATACGGTTCTGCAATTTTATCAATCGGAATAGCAGTCATTAGACGAGTAAAAATACCGTTTTTTTCTAAGGCACTCTGTAGAGCGAGCCCATTAATGACAGTTGCAAGCATACCCATGTAGTCACCTTGTACACGTTCTATACCAGACTCCTCAGCCTGTAAGCCACGGAAAATATTTCCACCACCAATTACAATTGCCACTTCTACCCCTAATTCAACGATTGCTTTTATTTCGTTTGCATAGTGTGTCAGCATGTCTGGTGAAATACCATATTCTTTTTTACCCATTAGGGATTCACCACTTAATTTTAGTAAAACTCTTTTATAATGCACAGCCATTTTTTTTGTATTTGAAAGAATAGACAAGATGAAGTTGTTTTGAGTTTCTATTTGTAGGCAAGAATCGAAACTTTAAGCAACTTCGATATTAATGAGGTACAATAATAGTACTTAGGTCAAAATAAGGCAAAAAAAAAGCGTTCTAAATTAATAGAACGCTTTTTTTGACTATATCTTTTATCCAAGAGTAATGTGCTTAAAGTTATTCACAGTCAACTCTTTATCCAATTTTTGGATATATTGTTTTACTGTTTCTTTCTTTTCAGCTTTTACATATTCTTGGTTTAGAAGTGTATTTTCTTTGTAGAATTTACCAAGTTTACCTTGAGCAATTTTTTCTAGCATAGCTTCTGGCTTACCAGCATTACGTGCTTGCTCCATACCGATTGCGATTTCTCTTTCGATAACAGTAGCATCTACACCATCTTTGTCTACTGCTACAGGTTTCATAGCAGCTACTTGCATCGCTACGTTTTTACCTACAGCTTCTAGACCATCAACAGCTTTGTTGAATCCAACAACAACACCTGCTTTATATCCAGCGTGGATATAAGAAACTACTTGAGCAGCTTCTAGGCATTCGTAAGAAGCGATTTCAATCTTTTCGCCAATTACACCTGTTTTTTCTACCATTTTGTCAGCAATAGTTTCTCCGTCATAGGCTAATGCTAAAACACCAGCTTTGTCCGCAGGGAATGCTGCCAATACAGTTTCTGCAACAGATACTGCAAAGTTTACAAAATCTTCGTTTTTCGCTACAAAATCAGTCTCACAACCAATACGAACTACGATTCCTTTTGTGTTATCATCAGAAGTCAATGCAACAACAACACCTTCTTTTGCATCACGATCAGCACGCTTTTCAGTCATTTTTTGACCTTTTTTACGTAGATAATCGATTGCAGCTTGAATATCGCCGTTTGCTTCAACCAATGCTTTTTTACAATCCATCATACCTGCGCCCGTTTGGTCACGCAAGGCTTTTACATCTTTAGCAGAAATTTTTACAGTGGACATGATTAAATTATTGTGGTTAGATTATTATAAAAATTCTTATGCTCCTTCTTGAGTAGCTGTTTTTTCTTCTTTTGCGTTTTTCTCGTCTTTAGCTTTGTTACGCTCTGCTAAACCTTCTCTGATTGCTTCTGTCAAGAAATTAACAATGATAGCAATAGATTTAGAAGCATCGTCATTAGCTGGAATAGCGAAATCAACTTTAGTTGGGTCAGAGTTAGTATCTACAATACCAACAGTTGTTAGACCTAAACGAGTTGCTTCAGCTACTGCTAAGTGTTCGTGGCTAATATCAAGAATCAACAAAGTATTAGGAAGGCGATTTAACTGAGCCATACCACCAAATACACGGTCTAATTTAGCGTGACTACGCTCCATCATTAGACGTTCTTTTTTAGTGATATTCTCTAGTGTAGTATCGTTCAACATACTTTGAGTCTTCTGCATTTTGCGGATAGACTTACGAATAGTAGAGAAGTTAGTCAACATACCTCCCAACCAACGATCAGCAACGAAAGGCATTCCTACGCTTTTTGCTGCTTCAGCAACGATAGAACGTCCTTGTTTTTTAGTACCAACGAACAAGATTTTTTTACCAGATTTCGCCATTTGACGAAGAGCTTTAGCAGCAGTTTCTAGTGATTCTTGTGTGCGGTTTAAGTCGATAACATGGATACCTTTGCGTTCCATGAAGATATAAGGACTCATTTTTGGATTCCACTTTCTCTTCATGTGACCGAAGTGACATCCTGCATCCAACAGTTCTTTATGTGATGGAGTTTGCATAATATATTATTGATTTAAAATAGTTAATGTAAAGTAGTATTCTTTCTAACAGCTTGGCTAAGCTGCAAAACAATACTGATAATCTTTCAGTAAAAAATTAACGTTTACTGAACTGGAAGCTTTTACGAGCTTTTGGTTTACCGTATTTCTTACGCTCAACAGAACGTGGATCACGCATAAGCAATTTTTGTGCTTTAAGCGGCTCACGAAAATCTTCGTTGATTTTGCAAAGAGCACGAGAGATACCCAAACGAACAGCTTCTGCTTGTCCTTTGACTCCACCACCTTTTACATTAACTTTGATATCATAAATATTTTGAACGTCTACTAATTTTAGAGGTTCAACTACTTTTCCTTGAATGTGTACAACTGGGAAGTATTCCGTGTAATCTTTTCCGTTTACTTGGATGTTACCTTCTCCTTGCTTGATATATACACGAGCAACAGAGGCTTTTCTTCTTCCTAGACCATTTATCATTTCCATAATCTAATATTCTTTTACTTAAGCTCTAATTTTGAAGGTTTTTGAGCAGCATGAGGATGCTCGGCACCTGCATAAACAAATAGTTTCTTGTACATTGCTCTACCCAATTTGTTTTTAGGCAACATTCCCTTCACTGCTATCTCTATCAAGCGAGTTGGGTGTGCGTCCATAATTTGTTGAGCAGTCTTTGATTTTTGACCACCTGGGTAACCAGAGTGTCTCAAGTAAACTTTCTTTTTCATTTTATCGCCTGTTAGGCGTACCTTGTCTGCATTGATCACAATAACATTATCTCCACAATCAACATGAGGAGTAAAAGATGTTTTGTGCTTTCCACGCAATACAAGAGCAATATGAGAACCTAAACGTCCCAATGATTGTCCTTCTGCATCCACTACCAACCAATCACGTTGGACAGTTTCTTTCTTAGCAGATTGTGTTTTATAACTTAAAGTATCCACAATTCTATACGATTAATAATTTTAATAAATTTCTTTTTTGTTTGGCTTTTAGTCAGAATGTCTGTTAAGAGACCTTTTACTTAAAGCGATTGCAAAAGTACAATCTACATTATTAATATAAAAGCATTTTTACCTTTTTTTTAGAATGATAGTGTGTAACTGATTGAAAATCAATAAAAATATCGCAATAAAAAAATAATAAAGTGTTTTTTTGTCCCTTTTGGAGGTGCTTTTTAAGTAAAATCTAACTTTTTGAAGTCATTCTAGGAATCTCTTTTTTCAGAATTGGCACAAAATAAGCATATATTAATACCATAAGATTGCGATAAAGAAAAAAAAAGACCAATGAAACAAATCATAATATTGCTAGGGTTACTTCTTTTGGTAACGATACAAGCACAGGCACAAAAACCAGAAAATACAGTTCGTCAAGGAGAGTACTATGGTACTACTACTATAGATGGCGAAATAGTAAAAGTATTGATTATAGATGGGGATACACTTCCCGTTATTGACCTAGAAGGGATGCAGGTCACTCGAAAACGAAATTTTTCCAATCGAGGGGAAAGAAAACGATATCATCAATGGCGTAAATATGCAGCCAAGGTTTATCCTTACGCAGCAGAAGCGATTCGATTGTACAGAGAGCTGGAAGCAGAGACCAAAGGACTCAAAAAAGGAAAACGCCGCAAACAGGGACGAAAAAGAGAAAAAGAACTTCGCCCGAAGTATCAAGAAGAAATCAAGAAGTTGACTAAAACCCAAGGCTTTATTTTGATTAAAATGGTAGAGCGTGAGCTGGATTTACCTTTTTATGATGTCATCAAAGAAATAGAAGGCGGCTGGAAAGCGATGAGCTGGCAAGCATTAGGAAAATGGTATGGTTATAACCTCAAAACAGGTTACGATCCTAATAAGGACCCATTGTTGGAAGCTATTTTGGATGATTTGAATATTAATTATGGAGCTGAAGTATCTCCCAATGAATGATTAGAGCATGTTTAAGAATTAAGTTCTTTAAAATCAACGATTTGGGCGAAAATGA
>CAYOJF010000189.1:0-5128 GCA_964404215.1 uncultured Aureispira sp.
ACTTGGTTTCTCGAAAAGAAGAAATTGAATCCTTTGTTCTGGATTTGCCAGATGAGAGCTATATTATTTTAGATGATGATAAAACACTTAATGGATTAAATGCAACTATAAAAAAAAGATGGGTTGCAACAGCACCACTGATTGGTTTAGATCAAAATGCTCTAAAGAAAATGATGGATTTATTGAAGATATAGGGAGGGCATTAGAGCATGTTTAAAAATAAGTATGCTTTTATAAGTAAAGAAGATTTTTGACTATTTTAGTTCTTTATTACACCGCTCAATAATTTATTTCAATAAAAATGAAATCGATTCCAACCAATCCAAAATTATAGCCGTCTTAGGGGTATATTATGTACTATCCAAAATAAGACGTTATGAAACTTAAAATTTCATGTATCATTCTACTAGGGCTGTTCATTAGCTTCAAAATGTATCAAAGAGCAGAGGCTAAAACAACAGAAACGACAACTACATGGTCTGATTATACTACGCTAGAAAAAAAAGATGCTAAAGTATTGGATGTTAGTTATTCCGAGCCACTCAAGGTGGAGTTAAAAAATAAAAAAGAGCGTGAGCAACAGCTTTGATAAAAATATAACGGAAGAGGAACTAGTCCAAAAATGTATTGCTAATGAAAGGCAATATCAGGAATTATTATATCAAAAATATGCAGACCAGATGTATACGGTTTGTATTTCTTATTGCAAGGATCAGGATGAAGCGTGTGATATTTTGCAAGAGGGGTTTATCAAGGTCTTTCGGAAAATAGATCAATTTCAGGCAACTAGCTCGTTAAAAAGCTGGATACGTAGAATTATTGTCAATACGGCACTGGATCATTATCGGAAAAAGAAAAGACACGAAGAAAAAATTGACTCATACAAGCAGATATCCATTTCTAATACAACAGTTAACAATGTATTGGAGCAAATCAGTGTGAAAGAATTGATTCGTTTAGTGAATGAATTGCCTACTAAAGCAGCCTTAGTATTGAAATTATATGCTGTAGAAGGATATGCTCATAAAGAAATTGCAGAAAAATTAAATATCACAGAGGGGACTTCTAAGTCTCAATTGCATCGTGCCCGAACACTTTTAAAACAATTGCTGAGCAAGAATAATGGAAAATAAAGATATTGACCAACATATTGACAAGACACTGAAAAACTGTTTTGATGCTCAAAAGCATACGGTTCCTAAAGCTCTTTGGGAACAAATAGCGGATGGACTAGATCAGGAGGCATTGCTAGATGACAGGCTGAAAGAGACAGGAAAAGAAATCCTACACACAGCTCCTGTCGGATTGTGGGGGACGATTGCTGATAGTTTGGATAAAGAAATCGTAACGGATAGTACGATAGATAAAAAAGTCAAGGAAAGTATTACTAATCAACCTGTAGAGCAGGCTCCGGGCATAGTGTGGACTGGAATAGAAAAACAATTGAATTTAGACCAAACTTGGACCAATATAGCAGAGGCATTGCCAGAGGAAGGTACTCCTATTACTTCTTCCAATAATAAATGGCGTAAGAATGTAAATAGAATAGCGACAGCAGCTATGTTGCTTTTATTGCTTCGGACTTGTGTGGGTGATGGAGGAGTTAGCCAATGGTCAGACTCACTTTTGGTCCATTTAGAGTCAACGAATGAAACGGAGCTTTCTAGCAAGGAAACAGGAGATCAGTCGACTTTAAACACCACCACGAATGCTAGGCTACCTTCCCATAAAAAGGAAAAGGCTGATTGGGATAGTAAAAATGAAGGGCAAATAGTTGTCAATGAAATAAAAACAGTTTCTAGTTCGATGCCCCCAATATCTACAGAAGAAGTGGATGTTGGCACTAAGAAACTAAAAGAGCCATCTAATACTTCTTCTAATCGTTCAAATAGTTCTGGTAATTCTTTTTCTAAAACTAAAATAGGAGGAGTTGGGGGACAAATTGGAAAAAGTCAAGAAAAAAAACAACCTCTTCCAACCATCGCTAAAATCAATACGTCATTAGGGCAAGAAAACGTTGATAAACTAGATGAAGAAGAGAATAATGGCGTCAATGATCTCGAAGCTTTATTTCCTAAAGATGTTTTGTTAGGAAGTATCGCACCACTTCAATACAGGTTGCTCTCTAATGATATAGAAATTTCAAGCGAAAAATTTGCTTCATTAGATAATATACTAGAAGTAGAACCATCGCCATTAGAAGGTAAGTTAAGTGTGGGGATTTTTACTGTGTTTAATTCTACTACTTTGCTTAATGAAGAGACTAGAGAGGGATTTAGTGGATCAGATAGAGTTCAGAATGCCCCTCGATTTGCAGCCAATTATGGTGTTTGGATTGGATATCAGTTTTTGCCAAAAAGTAGTTTGATAGTAGAGTTCTCAATCAATGCGGATAATCGTCAGGCTTATCGAATTGTAGAAGATCGAATAAGTTATACCAAGGAATGGGTAATGAAGTATAATCGTATTTCTTTAGGGTATCAGCACGATTTGATGCAAACAGAAGGAAAGGTGTCTAGCAGAATTATAGCACAAGGGGGGATTTATTTGGGCTTGCTTCGCCAAGCGAAATTATTTTATGATGGAGAGTTGTTTTTTGATGCAGTGGCAGATCATCATCAATTTGATTTTGGGTTCAAAATTGCATTGGGACAAGAATTGACTTTTGGCAAATTTGCCTTAGGATATGGAGTGCGTTCAGATGTAGGAGCTACAAATATATTTAGAGGAAATAATTTTTTCCCAGCACAAGAAAATAAAACGAATCTCCTTCAATTGGGAGGATATATAACATTGGGTTATAAATTTTGATAAAAAGATTTGAATTTTGATTTTTGATTTTGAATGTATAAGAGGAGACAGGTAGTCTCCTCTATTATACGAAAAATGCTTGTGGATTGGATTCAAATAATAAAATATAAATGTTTTTGTAAATTAGTGATTTTGTACTGTTTTTGTAGGTTTCTCAATGCAAAGGGAAACCTTTTTTTATGCCTATTGGTAACATGAATACAATAAAAAAGAGCTACCTCATAATCTGAAGTAGCTCTTCTGTTTTTAGTACACAATATTTCTATTCTCCTTGACCTAAAGAGAAACCACGCTTCCCATCAAATTCATATAAATTCTCTGTTTTAATCACATCCAATCCAATCTCTTCAATCTTAGCTAAAGTATTCCAGATCATTTGATGTGTGATCGTTTGATAGCTAACTGGTTTTGTTTTGGTATCTGTCTCTGCCGAAATAAAACGACAACGCCAATGATCTGTACAGTAAGTTTCCTCCATACCATTAGGGTAAACTTTTACTCCTCTATTGGTAATCATCTTGAGTTGGAGTCCAGTTCCTTCTAGAGCATCTAGTTTAGTGCCTATTTCTTCAGGATTACTTCCTTGCCAATCAATAAATAGATCACTTCCCACAAGTACTTTTTTCGTTTGTGGACGATTGTATTCAGGAATATGGATAGGCGTATGATCATTCTCTACAGTAGTATCATCTTGAGAGGCTGCTTCTATTCTAGCAATGATTTCATCAGCAAACTCTTGTGTAGATACGTTTTGCTTACTATTGCCTTCTTGATAAATATCTGCGGTATGATAACCTTCCTCAATAGTAGTTAACCAAGCTTTTTTGATTTTTTGAGCGACGGAAGGCTGGCCAATATGGTTGAGCATCATGATAGCTCCATTGAGTAGTCCAGATGGATTAGCAATTCCCTGTCCTGTAATATCAGGTGCTGATCCGTGAATAGCCTCAAACATAGCTACTTTTTTACCAATATTAGCAGAACCTGCCAGTCCTACAGAACCTGCTACTTCTGCTACAATATCAGAAATAATGTCTCCATATAGATTGGAAGTAACGATGACATCATATCGTCCAGGGTGAGCTGCTAGACGAGCAGCTCCAATATCAATAATTTGGCTATCACTCTCTATAGTAGGATATTCTTTAGCGATTTCCTTAAATACATTGTGAAACAACCCATCTGTTAATTTCATGATATTATCTTTCACCATACAGGTTACTTTCTTACGGTTGTAAGCTTTGGCATACTCAAAAGCATAACGAACAATTTTTTCACATCCAGGACGAGTGATGAGTTTGAGGCATTGGACGACATCTTGAGTTTGTTGATGCTCTATTCCTGCATACAAATCTTCCTCATTCTCTCTTACAATAACCACATCCATACTGGGGTGCCCTGCTTCTACAAAAGGAGCTAAAGTCTGAACAGGACGAATATTAGCAAAAAGCCCAAGCGATTTTCTTAAAGTTACATTTAAGCTTTTATAGCCTTTTCCTTGTGGAGTAGTGATTGGAGCTTTGAGAATAATTTTATTGTTTCTAATTACTTCCCAAGCTTTTTTGTCAATACCTGCTGATTGTCCAGCTAAGTATACCTTTTCACCCAATTCAATATATTCGGGCTCTATCATCGCCCCAGCAGCTTCTAATATTCTTAGCGTTGCTTTCATAATTTCAGGTCCGATTCCATCTCCTTTTGCTACTGCAATTTTCACCGCTTTAGCATTTGTTGGCGTGTTTTCTTTCACTAATTCGTTTGTTGTAAGCATATTGTTTTTATTGTTTTTAGCACTCTAAGAATGTTATGTTATTCAAAATATATTGATAGTCTATTTAGTCCCAAATATCAAGCTCTATTGAGCCACCAAGATTGATTTTTTTTCCTGATTGCTCAGCTTTTTGAATGGTATTCAATAGGTGTTGTTTTTTGTTCAATAGATCATTTACTCCTTGATCTAAGGTGTCTAGGGGCAGTTGATGGTTTTTTTCCCATTCAGACAGGTAATTCAACTTTTGAAAATTAATTTGTTCATTGATTAGTCTCTCTACGATTCTACTTGCTTCTTTTGGGGTATGATTACCATTTGCAAACTTTGTTACCTTATTTTCTACTGTATGCATACGAATAGTTTTTGCTTGTTAGAAATAGTTATGTAGTAGCTGGCTACACTACTTATTTCGAATAAATGATTAACCTTACTGACTAAGTACAATGCAAATGTAGGAGAAGTAATTTATAATTTAAATTTATACTTTTTATCCTAAGTATAAATTTTTTTAATACATTAGTGGGTGTATATTGGACATAATCACGA
>CAYOJF010000190.1:0-5121 GCA_964404215.1 uncultured Aureispira sp.
TAGCTAAAAATTTGTACTCATTATCAACATAATTCTATTTTTAAACAACTTCATTATATGTCTACTATCAGAATCAAAAAAAGTACCTTGACTTTCTTACGAAAGCTCCAGAAAAACAACCATCGTGACTGGATGGAGGAAAATAAAAAAACCTATCAAGATGCGAGGGCAAACCTTAAGGCATTTATGGTTGCTTTAGAATCCAAAATGAATGAAACCGATGTAATCGAGAACCATAGCCTATCTCGTATCAATAGAGACATTCGCTTTTCTAAGGACAAAACCCCTTACAAAGATTACTTTTGGGGCTACCTACGTAGGTTTGGGGCTAATAGACGTGGAGGATACACTATGAGTATAGAAGCCACTCTCCCTCATCAAGTGGGGGGAGGTTTCTACAGCCCTAACAAAGAGGATTTGTACCGTATCCGAAAAGAATTTGAGTTAGATGCCACACCTATTAGAACGATACTCAACCATCCTGAATTTGTAGAAAAATTTGGTGTACTACAAGGAGAAGGAGTCAAAACTGCCCCAAGAGGATTTGATAAAAATCACCCTAATATTGATTTGATACGCAAAAAACAGTTCTACGCTCATCAATCATTAGAGGATAATATCATTACTTCTAGTCATTTTCTAGACGAAGTGGTAGATAGTTATCGTGTTATTCGTCCTTTCTTTGATTATATGACAGAAATAGTCACAACGGATACTAATGGAGAATCTATTCTTTAGATGAGGGATTTATTACGCCTAAATATTTTTTCCGTCCCCTGTCAAGCAAAAAAGTAGTTACAATGTGAGCAAGAAGGAAATTAGCAAAAATAACCAATACTAGATAAGGAAACTCCCCATATAAGCTTAATCCTAAGCGGCTAATCAATACCACTAATAATAGCCCCACAATAAAACCTAGTATAAGCTTCCCCCACCATAGTAAGACCTTTTTGTAAACAATATCTTTAGTTCTAAAATAAATTAATCCAATAAAAGGAAGTAATATTATAAGCAAAAGACTAGACCAATCTAGATTGAATTTATTAAAAAAACTTATAATTAGCGTTCCCCAAAGTAAAGCAATAATATTTGTACTATCTGATAGAATTTTACTACTCAAATCAAATTCTTTTTGATCTATATGATTGAATCCAACACTCAAATGTAGAAGTAAAGAAATAGCGTACCCCGCTATCAGAATAACAAAACCTCTCTGTTCATTTGCTGAAAAAAAGTAGCCAGCAAATAAAACAACCTCTAGAGATGCTAAAAATACAAATTGCTGAATTGGAGTGAAAATGTTTTTCATCTGAATAGGTTAGGTTATCTTAAAGCATCGCAATAATTACAAAGCACCATCCGCTTTAGAGTTTTTGAGAATATCATAGAGTAAATCTTTTGCTCTAAACAACTGAGCTTTTACCGTCCCGATAGGCAATCCCAATTCATCTGCTATTTCCTGATAGGACAGTTCTTCGAAAAAACGAAGTTCAATCATTTTTTTGTATTTATCAGATAGCTTAGCCAGTAGGTCTCTCATTATTTTTTTTCTTTGCTGGCGAATATAACGCTCTTCTGGATCTAGAGCATTTGATTTGAGATTGTTTGAGTAATCTTGCATCCCTCCATCTTCACTCAAAGGGTCATCAATAGAAAGCATTTTGATTCTCTTCTTACGAATAAAATCAATACCATTATTGGTCGCAATTCGAAATAACCAAGTTGAAAAAGCAAAGTTGGGGACATAAGTATGCAGTTTGCGAAATGCTTTAGCAAATGCCTCTATAGTCAAATCTTCTGCATCATCCTTATTGTGTACCATTTTGTACATCGTATGATAAATAGACTCTCGGTAGCGATCCATTAAGGTCGCATAAGCCATTTGGTCGTTTTTTTCTACCGCACTAGTTACCAACTGGTAATCTTCTACCGCTCTATCTGAAAGGTTATTCATTTCCATTTTTTGTTTGGGTAATTCAAGGTCGCAATTGCAAATATGAGGTAATAAATAGGCAACGCCAAATCCATCAGCCAAAGGTAAGGTAGTATTTTGGTTTCGTGGAGTTTTTGAGTAGACTTTAACCATACCTTATACATAACAATAAACCTTATCATAATTAAAAATAAAATGGCGTTATTCCAAATATTTGCCCAAAATAGTCCTGCCAACCCTACATAAAAACCAAAATGTGATAAAGCCAATAATCCAAGTATTAGCTGAAAGTACCATTTATAATGTCCACTACTCGAATAATGTCTTGTTTTTTGCCGATATAATCCACGCCATGATGCCGGTGCTGCCGAATACATAAAACTATCACTATGCAAACAGATTGCTGTATTATTTCTGGTCGCCACAGCATTAATAAACAAGTCATCATCACCAGACATAACTGATGCATGCTCCTCAAATCCATTCTGCTGTACAAATAGTTCTTTTCGATACATAAGATTACGCCCTACTCCCATGTAAGGCTTTCGCCAAAGAGCCAAAGAAAAATACTGGATAGCGACATAAATCGTTTCATATTGCACCCATTTGTTCACCCATTTAGTAGTAGTCCGATAAGGGCCATAGCCCAATACTATTTGAATTTCTTTTGCATTTTTCTGCCTATATATAGCTTTTCTCATGGATAGAATCCAATGTATACCAGTAGGATGGCAGTCTGCATCTGTTAGTAAAACCCAATCATATTTAGCGGCTAATATTCCTTTTGTTAAGGCTGCCTTTTTTCCATGATTGACTTTTTGCTTGATATCAATAATTTGTAGCTCTGGGTATTTTTTTTGATAATGCAGTAAGACAGATAGGGTATCATCATCTGAAGCATCATTTACCACAATGACTTCAAAAATAGGATAGTCTTGCTCTAAAATGGCTACTAGATTACGAGTCAGATTCTTCGCTTCATTTCTAGCACAAATAATTACCGAAATAGGTGTAGACTCAACCTCCTCCTTGTTCTCTTTATCAATAAAATTTCGATAAAACGCAAATCGAGCAAATACAACCATCCAAAAAATGAGTTGAATAGCAGCAAACAAATACCAACTAACAAGAAGCATTGTTGTAAACATTAGAGCATGTTTAAAATTGTATTTTTCAATAATATGAGTTTAAACATGTTCTTACACTTGATTTCGAGGATGGAATTGCTGTACAGTTTCTCGCAAAAAACTCATATCCATATGTGTATAAATTTCGGTTGTTACAATTGACTTATGCCCTAGCAAATCCTGTATGACTTTCAAATTGGCTCCACCTTCAATCAAATGTGTTGCAAAGCTATGTCGAAAGGTGTGAGGAGATATTTTTTTATCAATAGCAGCCTTTTTTGCTAAATCTTTGACAATAATAAAAATCATGACTCGTGTAAGCTGTTTACCCCTACGATTTAGGAATACAATATTTTTACTATCTGGATGAATATTACTCATTTGATCTCGTTCGTGCAAATAGAACGCTAAATGTTTGATAGCGGTCTCTCCTATCGGAATCATTCGCTCCTTATTACCTTTCCCAATCACTTTCAAAAAACCTACTTCGAGGTATAAATTTGATAATTTCAGATTAGTCAATTCACTAACTCTCAGACCACAAGCATACAGTACTTCTATAATCGCACGATTGCGGAGTCCTTCTTTTTTGGAGTGATCTATCTCTCCCACCATCTGCTCAATTTCACTAGCCGACAATACCGCTGGCAAGTGGCGGGTCAATTTAGGAGCCATTAGCAATAAAGTAGGATCTTCTAGTACTAAATCTTCTAAAATCAAAAAAGCATAAAAAGCCTTCAATCCCGAAATCATTCTTGCCTGAGAATTGACACTTAATCCTAACTCGTTGAGATAGGTGATATAAGCCTGCAAATCCTCTAATGACAAAGCTACCAAAGACTTTTCGATAGCCTGTATCTCTAGATACTCCAACAACTTTTTTAAATCTTGTTTGTAAGCTGCTACAGAAGCCGTTGATAGACCTTTTTCGAGTGTCAAATAAGTCGTAAAAGAGGGGATATAGTGATGTTCAGACATAAAACAAAATCGTATTACTCTTCGTAAGTGGCTAGTAAACCAAAATCAACTCGGATTCGAGTATTGGTAACAGGAATAGACCTCAAGTTTAGTTTTAAAGTTACTTCAAAATCATCAGGACCTATATGATCCTTCATATCCAAAATAGAAGGAAAAAGTTCTAGAAATCTAGAGTTAGTAATCGGAATATCCTGTCTATATGCCATCTCTCTACGAATAGTACTTCCATTGGTGGTAGCTTCCAGAAAAGCTTCTCGAATAAAATCTGTACTAAATTCTCCTTCCTCCACAAACAGTCGCACATAAGCAGGTCTAGCATCCACCATTCCCTCTGTTGGTACTCCTGGAAGATTTTTGATTACGAAGTTATGCGTCAGAAAAGTATTGATTCCTGCAGGAACAGTGATATATCCTCTAAAAGGAATTTCTTGTTGAGGCCCTTTCGTACAACCAGAAAATAGCATTGTACCAATCATAAAAATAATAAACAATAACTTACTTTTCATTTAATCTATTTTTTTGCAAGTCGCTCTCCAGCTCCCTTCTTGTCTCAATTTACCAATAGCACAGTTACTTTCTAAAATATACTCCAAACGAATGGTCTCTTTTATGGCATTAAAAGAAAGCGTATACTCTTCCAATATACTACAATCTTTATGATAGGACACAAATACATCTCCAAAATGATTTTTACCCATTGCTTTTAATACAACAGTAGTTTGTTGATGATGTAACAATAAGGTTCCTTTATCCGTACCTCTTTGCAGAGAGATAACATAGGGTGTATTTACAATCTCGTCTTCCACCCTATCTCCCTCTACAGAAACGCCCTTGTTAATAACAGATAGAACACCATCATGTGTCCCTATGTATTTTTCATTAATAATATTTTCGGGCAAAATTGGCTCTTTATTACAAGCAATACACAGCAATAAAAAGATACAAATTTGAATATATTTCATGTTTAAATAAATTTATAGGATTCAACAGAATAAATACGATCATTTTTTACCTTTATATTTCAGTTGTCTTGAATTCAATAAATAAATGCAACAGGGAAAAAAAAAGCGGGTCAATTATTGT
>CAYOJF010000191.1:0-5010 GCA_964404215.1 uncultured Aureispira sp.
CTGTTACTGTCATCAAAGATCACCAGCTTTCAGAAGAAACATTGATTCAAAAAGTACAACAAGAACTTCTACAAGAATGTGAGATTGAGAATACTACTTTCTTAAAAATGTATTCTATCCCAAAAGCACTACCACAACTTAGCAACCTTCAATATGAAATTCAGCCTTCCGAAACAAGGCTGACAGATACTATTTTTCTGGCAGGTGATGTACAGCTCAATGGATCTCTAAATGCTGCTATGATAGCAGGAGAACGTGCTGCTACAGCGATTTTGTCCAAAATTGAACAAACTCAAAAACAACACTAGTTCTGATTTATTTCGTTTATTTATTGTAAATTGTAATCCATTACAATTATCATACAGAAAATGGTACTAAAATGGAAATGATAACTAGAAGAATTGGTATAGGCGTTTTGTTGGGAGGCTGCTACATGCTTTTTGTCTGGGCAGCAGCTTGGATAGGATTATTCGAGTGGATTCAGAAAGAGCATATTCAACATATTACCATCAATAGCTTATTGGCTCCTTTTTCGTCTTTAGCTATCTTTGTTTTTGTAGCCATTTATATTTTTCATAAATGGTACAAATCACCCAAAAATACTCTTTCTTTTGGGAAGAATACTGTCATTGCCTGTGCTTTTTGTGTAGCGGCTACACTTGTTCAATTACCACTCTTATATTTTGATGGTGTAGACTTGTATTGTATTTACATTGCAGAAGCTGCCTTTCTAGTTTGTAGTTTTATTGTCGCTCTGCTGACCAACGCTTTTTATATGTTCTTATTCAAAAAATAATTCCTACATTTTCTTTAAGAGCATGTCTCAATTAATTCTCACTACTCATGTTTATCTCTCTTTCATCAAGATGCCTCATCGTATTATTAGCTCTTCTTACTATCTCCACTGCCAATAGTCAAATTACAAAAGTCCCCTACCGTGTAGGTAATCTCTGGGGTTTTGCTGATACATTAGGGACTATTATTACCCCACCTCAATATGATTCTGTTGATTTTGAGCATTTTCAACACCATAATTTTGTCTTTAAAAATAATTTTGTTGGGGTAGTAAATGAACATGGAAAGGAGATTATCTCTCCTATTTATAGTAAAATTCGTAGGAATAGTGCTAGAGTAAGTTACTGGCATGGTAGGAGCTTGTATGCTCTGAGAGATTTACCTCCAGGGTATTTTGTCACTGCCAATGGCAGAGAAGGTTTTGTAGATACCTTAGGTAAATCTTATCTCCCTCCCTCTTATGATAGTATGTGTGTAGGTCATACTATTCCTAATGAAGATGCTTATATCTTCTTGGCAAAACAAAAAAATAAATATGTAATTGTCACTAGCCAACAAAAAAAACTAGTAGATAATATTATTGATGTGAAATGGATTAACCCTTCTACCTATATTCTAGCTATAAATGATAAATATGGTATTTATGATTTGAACACTCAACAATGGCTAGTACTACCTGTCTATCAACAATTCGAAAGAATTAAATCTTCTCAATTAAACGCTAAATTTGACAAGAAGCAATATTACCTTATCACCAAAAAAGTAGCGACCTATTATATCATCAACTATAAATACCAAATTATTGACTCTATTACTACAGATAATATTGCTCAAGTCTTATATGATGAAAATAGACTTCCAGAGCCAGAAGTTTTCGCTTTTATACCCCAAAAAACAGCAGAAACACTCGTCAACATTACTGATCTAAAAACAAAAAAAAACTACAATATTTATGAGGAAAACCTACAAAAAAAGGAAGTAGATATTGGTAATCCCTTTCTACTAATTCAATCTCTTGAGTATGAGCTACAAAATAAAAAAATCACCATTAGCTATCAGATGTTGGGCAAACAATCTGTCATTATAGATGATAAACTTGACGAAGTGAAGTTAATAGCAGATACTAGAGAAAAAGATGAGCTAAATGTGGATACTCGTTTCTTGGCAATTAGGAAAGGTAAAAAATGGGGTATATATTCCTTGGCTATAAATGAATGGGTAACACCCATTGCCTATAAAAAAATAAGTCTTAGCCCTACAGGCCAAATTTTCCTATTACACAAAGGAAAAAAAATAGGCATTTTGGATGCTAATAGAGATGCTCCTACCAATTTCATCGCTCCTCGTTACCAGAGCTTTTATGATTTCAATACTATTAAATATACAGATGGTAAATATAGAAAAAGAAACTTCTATTGTTACACTTTTCTCAAAAATGGTAAAAAGTACATAATTGGACAAAATGGAGTAGTGTTTGCAAAATAAAAATTCCTCCAAATAATACCCTACTATAAATGAACCTAGAGACTACTAGAAAAATCTACCAAAGGAAAAGTGATGAACAATTACTCTTTTTTGCTAAAAAAAAAGGGTACTACACTTCGTGTAGAAGCATTGACTCTATTGGCAGAAGAACTACATAGTAGAGACTTAGGACAAGAACTGATTGACGAATGGCAAATAGAAATCGCTCTAGCTTCAGAGGAAGACATTCATCATTTGGTCCATAGAATCAGAGAAAGCACCTGTCCCCTCTGCCAACAACAAGCCCCTCCATTACAGTGTATCTCTCAACGAATGATTATCAGTTATCTGATAGGATCCGTTTATACCAATACAATGACCATCTGTTGTCATGATTGTAAGAAAAAGCCTTTCCTCCTACCTTCTATTTTATCCTTTTTAGTAGGCTGGTGGTCTTTTCGAGGTCTTCTAGCCACCCCTTATGTATTATTCAATAACATGGTAGAGTTTTCCAAGTCATCTAAAGCAAACCAAATCGCTCTCGAACACTTCGTTCGCTGTTACTATAGTACTCTAGAAGAATATTGGCAAGCAGAAAAACTAGATGAACTACTCTTTCTGATTAATGAACAGGGTGGATAAAACTATCTATTTTCAACGCTACTCACAATTGAGTCACAGCTTTCGTTTATTCCTGCAAATCAATTATTGTAGCACCTATATTATCCTCTCGTAGACTCCTAATATTATTATAATCCGTACCTTTTTCTAAGTAAATCAATATACCTATTTCGGTATACGTTTCATTTTTATCGCTCATCCCAACTAACTTTTCTACCCCCTCAATTTTTTTCTTCCTCATTACTCCATCGATTTGAAGCAGTAGATTGCAATTAACCAATAAAGACGTATACATTACTCCACTTACAACACAAATAACTTGTGTTTGATTAAGTAAGTGAATAGCCGTGAGGTTAACTTCTTTCATTTCTATTTGTTTTCTTTGGTAATTGCTGTATACTATAGCCTAGGACACCTCTAAATACACTGTATTTCAATCTCAACTACTCCACTACCAAACGTTCTACCAACTCCTCTCCTTCCATAATTACATGTACAGTATAAATCCCCTTAGGTAATCTACTCAAATCCAATTCAATGGTATTTCCTCCTGCTCCCAACTCATACGATTTTTGTTGAGCAATTTGTCCAAGCATATTGGTCAATGTTATCCTTGAAGCAGCAGTAGTAGTAGTTTCTATATTCAAATAACCAATAGTAGTCGCTGGATTAGGCAAAAGTGTCATTTCAGTCAACTTAGTGTTGATTTGACGAACAGCCACAGAAGGAATAATGACCGTGATAGCAGCTCCCTTTTCACTCGCTACTTGAGCGGGGTCTATTGCTCTAGCAGTAACAAATCCAGGACCACTGATATTATAAAACTGTACATCCACACTCGTCCCATTCGTAACAGGCGAAACAATCACTCCATTTTGGACTTCCCAACAATATTGGTACCCAGCAATAGGGTTGACTATAGTATAAGTGGTATTAACACTATGGGTAATCGTGTCAATTCCCGTAATCTGAGGGGTCGCAGGTTTCATGATTTGATAAAAATAATTACCTGTCTTAATAATAATATCTTGCCAATAGGCATTCGGTCCTGATAGCGTCCAATCGCCATTCAATGCCCCCCAATACTCATGTCCTTCTCCTTGAGCAGCATATATCTCATGAGGCATATTGTATTGTGTCATAACAGAATCTAACAGATAAGATCCATACATCTCTGGTGCTCTCAATATTACGCCAGAAAATGGTTTCCCATCTTTATAAGGTACTATTAGATCATTGGTGCCATGAAACATAATCACTGGAGCTTTATTATTTCCCTGATGAATCCAGTCCAAATCTGCAATAGCTCCCCAATAAGCAGCCACTCCTTGTGGCAAAGAGTCGACATCATCTCCCAGTACATTAGTTCCTACAAAAGGGTTTGTCCCTGTTAGTTCGACCACAGGTCTACTATGCATTTTGCCCAAATCTTTTTTTACAATAGGGGTAATCTCAAAGGACTCTGCTAGCCGCTCAGAATCATCTACAAAAGTACTGTGCAAAGCACACAAAGCACCTGCACTACTCCCTCCTATGAAAACTCGATCAGGGTCTATTTGGAACCAACTGGCATTTTTACGAAAAAATCGGATAGCAGCACTCATATCTTGTGCTCCTCGCCATACAGCTCTTTTCAGACTAGATGGGGCCCCTACGTTGAATCCTAAACGATATTCAATACTAGCGGTTACATATCCCCAATGAGCCAGTGTATCAGCCAATGCTTGTATATCTTCATTGTCCATAGTGCCTACTAATCGCGTCCCTCCCATGAAAGCAACATTAATAAATCCACCTCCATGTGCTAAAATCACCACAGGGCGATTAGTCACCGTATCCGTAACAGGCGGCATAAAAATATCCATTTCCAAATCCTTATTATAAGTTGTCTCGGTTGTCAGACTCGCTGCCAATAGTGTTGGAGCGTCTTTACTATAAACAACTCCTTCAAATTTCTGAATGGAGTTGAATGTTCGCTGTTGGTATCGTTTGGAGCATTGAGCTACTAAAAGTGTATTCAGCAATAAAAAAGTAAAAATAAGTGGTAGATTTTTTTTCATGGTTATTTGATTTAAAGCATGTTTAAAAATTAACTTCAAGCTGCAAATGCTTGATTTAGAATTTAATTGC
>CAYOJF010000192.1:0-4997 GCA_964404215.1 uncultured Aureispira sp.
GAATTGAGAGGCTTAGCCCTAGAGGTTAAGTTTGACTAAAATAATATTTTAGGACTGATACTAAACCATACAAAGCTTAGGCTTTGTATGGTTTTCAGCCTATAAATCCATTTCCTATATTATTGGAATAAAAAATAAGTTGTTTTATGCCTTTCAAAAAAAACAATGTTTCTCAAAAGAAACCAAGCTTTGACTCTATTATTTTGAGCCTAGCTTCTCCTGACTCTATCTTAGAGCGTTCGTATGGTGAGGTTCTCAAGCCTGAGACTATCAACTATCGTTCGTATAAGCCTGAGCGTGATGGGTTATTTTGTGAGCGTATTTTTGGACCTGTAAAAGATTATGAATGTTACTGTGGTAAATACAAGCGTATTCGCTACAAAGGTATCGTTTGTGATCGTTGTGGGGTCGAAGTAACAGAAAAGAAAGTTCGTCGTGAGCGTATGGGGCACATCCGTTTGGTTGTACCTGTAGTTCATATTTGGTATTTCAAATCATTACCTAACAAAATTGGTTACTTACTTGGATTCTCATCTAAGAAATTGGAAACCATGATTTACTACGAGCGTTATGTAGTTATCCAGCCAGGGGTAATTGCTGACCGTGAGGTAAATGGTAGTAATGAGAAAGACTTATTGACAGAAGAGGAGTATTTGGATTTGATGGAATCGTTACCACGCGAAAACCATCTTTTGCCAGATGACGATCCAAATAAATTTATTGCCAAAATGGGTGCCGCAGCAATTAGAGATTTGCTAGGACGCCTAGATTTGGATACTTTGTCTTATGACCTGCGTCATAAGGCTGCAACTGAAAATTCGCAGCAGCGTAAATCAGAAGCATTAAAGCGTCTACGTGTAGTAGAAGCTTTTAGAGAAGGTCAAAAACATATGGATAACCGTCCAGAATGGATGATTATCGAATATTTACCTGTTATTCCACCAGAACTAAGACCATTGGTTCCTCTAGATGGAGGACGTTTTGCTAGTTCGGATATGAATGATTTGTACCGTCGTGTGATCATTCGTAACAATCGTTTGAAAAGACTATTGGAGATTAAAGCTCCTGAAGTGATTTTGCGTAATGAAAAACGTATGTTACAAGAGGCAGTAGATTCACTATTTGATAACTCTCGTAAATCTAACGCTGTAAAAGCGGAAGGTGGACGTGCTTTGAAATCATTGAGTGATGTACTGAAAGGTAAACAAGGACGTTTCCGTCAAAACTTATTGGGTAAACGTGTAGATTACTCTGGTCGTTCTGTTATTGTTGTAGGACCAACATTGAAACTACATGAATGTGGTATTCCTAAGAATATGGCAGCGGAGTTATTTAAGCCGTTTGTTATCCGTAAGTTGATTGAGCGTGGAATTGTTAAGACTGTAAAATCAGCGAAGAAGCTTGTTGATAGAAAAGACCCTGTTATTTGGGATATTCTAGAAAATGTACTGAAGGGACACCCTGTGCTCCTTAACCGTGCACCTACGCTTCACCGTTTGTCTATACAGGCATTCCAACCAACCTTAATAGAAGGAAAAGCAATTCAACTACACCCATTAGTGTGTTCTGCATTTAATGCGGATTTTGATGGTGACCAAATGGCGGTACACGTACCTTTAGGTAATGCTGCAATTCTGGAAGCCCAAATGTTGATGCTTTCGGCACATAATATGTTGAATCCTCAGAATGGTACACCGATTACGTTACCTTCTCAGGATATGGTTTTAGGTCTTTATTACCTAACCAAGCAAAAGAAAACAATAGGCGATGTAATCGTGAAAGGAGAAGGACGTAAGTTCTATTCTGCTGAAGAGGTTATTATTGCTTACAATGAAGAGTCAGTAGACTTGCATGCAACTATTAAGGTTAGAGCAAGACAGCTAGACGAGGAAGGAAACATGGTTACTAAATTGACAGATACGACAGTAGGTCGGGTTATTTTCAATGAAAAAGTACCACCTACAGTTCCTTATTTGGATGTAGTTCTTTCGAAAAGAAACTTAAAAACAGTTATTTCTGATATCCTAAAATGGACAGATACGAGTACAACGGCTAAATTCTTAGATGATATCAAAGAATTAGGTTTCTACTGGTCTTACCGTGGTGGTTTATCATTTAACCTACCTGATTTGATTACGCCATCTGTTCGTCAGAGTAGATTAGAATCAGCTCATGAAGAGGTAGATGATGTTTGGAATAACTACAATATGGGTCTTATTACCAACAATGAGCGTTATAATCAAATTATTGATGAATGGACGCAGGCAGATAATGAGATTACCAATAACTTGATGGATGAGATGGCTTCTCACAAACAAGGATTTAACTCGGTTTATATGATGTTAGATTCTGGTGCACGTGGATCTAAACAACAAATTAAGCAGTTGTGTGGTCTTCGTGGATTGATGGCTAAACCAAGAAAATCGGGTGATACAGGTGGAGCGATTATCGAGAATCCTGTACTTTCCAATTTTGTGAATGGACTATCGGTTTTGGAGTACTTTATCTCTACACACGGTGCTCGTAAAGGTCTAGCGGATACGGCACTGAAAACAGCGGATGCGGGTTATTTGACACGTCGTTTGGTAGATGTATCACAAGATGTTGTGATCAATATTGAACAGTGTAACACCTTGAGAGGGGTTACTCGTACAGCATTAATTGAGAATGATAAAATCATTCAACCATTGAGTGCTCGTATTGAAGGACGTTATCTATTGCATGATGCTATTCACCCTGAAACAGGGGAAGTAATCGTATCAAAAGAAGATGTTATTACACCAGAAATGGCTTTGGCAATTGAAGAGGCAGATATTGAGTCAGTCATTGTACGTTCGGTATTGACCTGCGAAGCGAAAAGAGGCGTTTGTGTTAAATGTTATGGTAAAAACTTAGCTACAGGGCGTTTAGGTGAGCGTGGTGATGCCGTGGGTATTATTGCAGCTCAGTCTATTGGTGAGCCGGGTACACAGTTGACACTTCGTACTTTCCACGTTGGGGGTATTGCTTCGTACCAATCAGAAGAATCTACTTTAGTTTCTAAATTTGAAGGTAAATTAGAGTTTGATGGTGTACGTACAGTACCTTATTTTGACGAAGATAAAGGAGAAGAAATTCCGATTGTTATTTCTCGTTCAGGAGAGATGAGAATTATTGACCAGAAAACAGGTCGTGTCTTATCTTCTAACTACTTGATGTATGGTTCTTCTTTGTTTGTACAGGATGGACAGATTATCAAGAAAGATGATAAAATCTCTGAGTGGGATGCTTATAACGCTTCTATTATTTCTGAATTTGATGGAGAAGTTGAATTCGAGAACATTGTAGAAGGAATGAGTTACCGTGTAGAGCGTGATGAACAAACTGGTCACGAGCAATTTGTGGTTATCGAATCTAAGAATAAGAAAAAAGTACCTGCAATCAAGATTTTGAACAAAGATGGAGACATCTTACGTTCTTATAACTTACCAGTGGGAGCATTTATCAATATCAAGGATGGAGATAAAGTTCGCAAAGGTCTTACGATCGTTAAGATTCCTCGTGTAATGGGTAAAATTCAGGATATTACGGGTGGTCTTCCACGTGTAACAGAACTGTTTGAAGCTCGTAAACCATCTACACCAGCAGTAGCTACCGAAATTGACGGAGTTATTAGCTTTGGTAGAATTAAGCGTGGTAATCGTGAGTGTATTGTTACGGCTAAAGATGGCACAAAACGTAAGTATTTGATTGGACTTTCTAAGCACATTTTGGTACAAGAAGGTGATTTTGTA
The DNA here is from genome assembly GCA_964404215.1 of uncultured Aureispira sp. GTDB lineage: Bacteria > Bacteroidota > Bacteroidia > Chitinophagales > Saprospiraceae > Aureispira. The sequence goes on from CAYOJF010000192.1 coordinate 3,774, forward strand.
CGTGCAGGAATGGCATTGTCAAATGGTAATATCTCTCCACATGATATTTTGTCTATTGAAGGACCTTCTTCTGTACAAGAGCACTTGATTCAAGGGGTACAAGAAGTATATCGTGCACAAGGTATTACGATTAATGATAAGCACTTGGAAGTAATCGTACGCCAAATGATGCGTAAAGTACAGATCACAGATGCTGGAGATACCAAATTCTTGGAGAAAGAAGCAGTTACAAGAATTGATTTCTTAGAAGAGAATGAATATATCTTTGACAAATTGTTGGTAGAAGATGCTGGTGATTCACAACTTTACCGTGCTGGTCAATTGATTACGGAAAGAGAATTCCAAGAAGAAAAAACAAACCTGAAACGTAATGGTAAGAAAGCATTGCAAGCTCGTACTGCAATTGCTGCTACATCTAAACCAGTACTACAAGGTATTACTAAGTCTTCTTTGGGTACGAAGTCATGGATTTCGGCAGCTTCGTTCCAGGAAACAACTAAAGTATTGAGTACAGCATCTATTTCAGCGGCTAAGGATAGCTTAGAAGGTCTGAAAGAGAATGTAATTGTTGGTAAGAAAATTCCAGCAGGTACAGGTATGCGTACATACAATAAAATTGTTGTCTCAGAGGCTGAGCAAGAAGAAGAAGTTACAAGTATAGAAAGTGTAATGCTCCCTTAAGAAAGGGCACATTCAAAAATAGTAGCGGACTACCTCATTTAGGTAGTCCGCTTTTTTATTTATCAGAGGAGGGGATGGATGAAACTTAGAGAACCATAGCAAAATAGTGTTGGAGCTTTGTGTTACTTCTTTAACGTGAACTAAGGATTATAAAATAGGTATATTCAGGAGTAGATTTTTTGAACTATTTTCTATAGGAATGAAAATATAATCAATTGATTTCTATAGTTTTACGGCAAATAAAAAGTTGGTGACTCTTGATAGAAATTCTATTATTTAATCCAAAAATACCCCGCTTTTAGCCATTTTGTCCTAAAAACGGGGTATTTTATTTTAGGAATCCTGCTAAAACAAATTGATGCTGCTATTTTGAGCATGTTGGAAGCTAGGAAATACAATCCGTTGATGAGGCAGACCAATTTCAATGGGCAACGTTTTTGAAGGGTGGAAGAGATAGCTAAGAGGCTATAGGTGCTCGTTTTGTCAATAGTTTACGATAAAAATTCCATTGAAATCTGCATCGAAATGTGATTGTATCTAGCT
>CAYOJF010000193.1:0-4742 GCA_964404215.1 uncultured Aureispira sp.
CTTGCTAAAAAACTAGACAAGATCTCTAATGTTGCATTTATTTATTGAATCCACCAAGTTTTAATCCAATGTCGAGAAATCTTTTGAATTTTTTTCCTTTTTTTACAGGGAACTTCCATAGGTTAAAATGCATTTCTGCGGGAGGAATAGTATCATCTGATTTTTTTGGTTTATACCAAACAGCTATACTTTTCATAATTATATTATTAAGGATTTATTTTCACTAAATTAGAGTTCAATTATAACTTATTGAAAGGAGGTTTTTTTATATAAACAAATGATTGAGGAGGGGTTAAGCCATATTTATCCTTGATAGAATAATCTCTTTTAAATTTTATAGGATTTGTGATCTTAATAGCATAACCTAATTTTTTCCCATTAAAATATTTAAAAAAATATTCTCTTGTTATACCAGCCTTTGTTTTTGTTGCATCCCAAAGAAGTTCGAGTTCTTTGTGATAAATATATTCTATTTCAAATTCGCCTACAATTTTACTTATAGGGGCTGATGCGTATATAATAACTTTGTTAACTGTTTTATTTTTAAAAATAGTTCTTCTGAACTCAAATTCCTTTTCTCCATTAAATATTTTATCAGCGAATTTGGGTTTAATTGATAAAATCACTTCCATTCAGACAAATTTTATTGATGACGAATTTTATTTATTTAAATGTATGATATGAGTAGTATGGAATTGTATTAATATATATATCATTCCTTACCTCTTCCTAAACGAAACCCCACCAGACTTCTTCACAGGAGCAGGAGTATTCATACCCTTTTCTACACCCTCTTGGATGGTATCTTGAATTCCTTTGAGATGATCGGAAAATTCCGAAAACTGGGCAACCATTTGTACCATAGGGTTATCTTTACTACCCTGTAGCATACGATCCTTGCGGAAAGAATTTTTGATTTCATCCCAGCGAGCGGCATCTTCTTCTGTCAAAGCTCCAATCATTTCTTTGAACTTCAGCATATTGGACTCTGCTCCAGTAGTAAGTGTCTGTGATTCCCCTTCATAGTGGGCGAGAAGCATGGTCATTAGCTCGTCCTCATTCATGATAGGGACTATCTTCTCGGCTAGCTTATTCATATTACGATAAGAACCCTGTAACTTAAAGGATGGCTCTGTACGGAAGGCATCTTCCATAGCTGCCGAGCGAATATATTCCAAGTTGACTTTCAAAATAGCATCTCTAACGGTCAACATTTTTTTGATGACATTGACATATTCATTGACCTCCTGTGGCGTATGATTTCCTTCAAATTCTACTCCTTCGCGGCTACCTGTTTCTGCTATTTTGATGATGCCATAGACATCCTTTAAGCTTTTGGCAGCGAGTTTTTGTAGAATAGGATTAGCTGTAAGCGAGTTCTCGATATAACTCAACTCAAAAACATCTTTGGTGTCTCCAATAATATCACCCAGATTGTAAATGTCCGAACGGTTGGCTAACATATCAGGCACTTGGAATTTGTCACCACTCTCTGTGTAGGGGTTACCTGCCATGACAATACAAACTCTTTTTCCTCTAAGGTCATAGGTTTTGGTCTGTCCCTTGTAAGTACCTTCTATCTTACGTTGACCATCGGTCAAAGAGATAAATTTCTGTAAGAACTCTGGATTACAGTGCTGAATATCATCCAAGTAAATCATAATATTATCCCCCATTTCAAAAGAGAGATTCAGTTTTTCGAGTTCTTTAGCGGCAGCAGCATTGGTGGCTTCACTAGGGTCGGTCGAAATAACATGATGCCCAATAGCAGGACCATTAATTTTCATAAAAATAAGCCCCAAACGGTCGGCAACATATTCCATTAAGGTTGTCTTACCATATCCAGGAGGCGAAATCAAGAGTAACATACCCATTCTATCCGTACGAGTATTGTCTCCAACAGTACCAATTTGTTTGGCTAGATTATCTCCAAAGATAGGGAGGTAGAGTTTATCAATCAATTTGTTACGAACAAATGAACTCAAGATACGTGGCTTAAATTCACTTAGGCGTAATTCCTTGCGAAAGTCGTCTACCAAATCTTTTTTCATTTGGGTGAACTGCTCAAAATAAGGAACAGTCGTACGAGTGTAAGTCTCCATTTTACGCATGAAGGCATTATAATCCAAGGTATAAACACCGCCTTGTTCTACGGCTTTATGACTACCGTGCATACCTGATAGAGCACTCTGGGTCTTGACATTTATAACCTGTTTTTCTTCAAATTTGTCTACCACCAATAGGGTTACTACTTCATCAACGAAATTAGGATGAATAGGATTTTCGCTTTGTTCTACATAAGCTCTGACCCATTTTTTGACCAATTCATACTGCTCCACCAATTGTTCTTGTAGCGATTCTTTGGCTGTATTGAAAGGCTCTAAAGCGGTTTTTTCTTTCAGAAAAGCTAAAAAGTCTTTTTTGAGTTGATGGGCTTCGCCACTCACAATAAAATAATCATGTCTCGAAAGCTCTTTGAATAGATAATTAGCTGCCGTTTTTACTAAATGCTCTTCAAAAAGAGGTGTATGTTCTACAAAACGCTGTATCGAGTCTTCTATGCTTTGCAGCAAGAAATCAAATTCACGTGTAGTTGGGAAGATTTGTAAAATAACACCAGCACTTTTTAATTGCTTGTTTAGCGTAGTTTTATTTTCCTCATTTATAAATTTCTCCCAGTATAGGGTTGCCAAAGCTCTAGCTTCTGACTGATAGGAGAGTAGGTCTATGTGTTTGTACATATACCAAATGCCTTCTAGTATTTTTGCGGCATCTTCATCGTGAATACCTTTTGAGTAGCCTTCATGATAGCGGTTGGCAGAAAATTCCTGAATAAAAGGTAACATTTCCTCTGAAGTGAGGTCTTTGTTGTTGTTTAGCAATTCCTGAAAGGCAATATAAGCCAAGTATTCGGCACGATAAGTTTCTTCGTTTTCAGAAATAAGAGCTTGTGACCAAACATTTTTGGTTTTCAAGAACTCAGAATTGGTTACTTCTTCAAAGAAACCTGTTCCTGTCAAGTGATAATACATTCCATCGTTACGAGGTACCATCGTGAGGTCCAGTTTCTGCTTATTGACAGCAAAAGCATGACGACCAAATTTGATCGAATCACCATCATATAAGTCTTGTTTGTCTCGCAACTGGCGAATCGCATCTTCCTTGATGGTTTTGAGTTTGGTCTGAATATCACCCGCTTTGTTGGTATCACCCAATTCATTCAGGTTATTGATAATATCTCTAACCTTCTCAATCATCAAATCAGAAGCAAAGAAACCATTGATTTCACTTACTTTTTTGAAACTATTGGCTCTATTCTGAACACCTGATAGGATACGCTCAGCGGCACTCTGTAGTGCTGCCGTTCTTTTATTGATAGACTCGACAATAGATAACCTTCTGGTCTCAAAAGCATTGTTGATTTCTTCTCTTTTGTCCGTAATTTTGAGAATAAACTCATCAAACTCTGCAAATTTACTCTCTAGCTCTTCGAGCTGCACCATCATTTTGGTGTAATACTCGTCACATTTCGGAAGGGTATCCGAAATATCTAAGTAGTTAATCAACCCTTGGTCGAGTAACTTAACTTGTGCCGCAAACTCTGCAACAGCTTCCGCTCCTGTCAAGTCACGCAAACGCCTTTTGATGGCTGCTTTGGCTTGATTTAAAGTGGCAAAAATACTGGTGATATTATCAATAATGCGAGTCGTTTGAGTCGCATCATCTATTTTTAGATTAGAAACAATTTCAATCAAAAGTTCTAGCTCTTTACCGATTGCATCAATCGTTTCTTCTAGGTTTTTACCTTGACGAGCGGTTTCTACACCTTCTATTTCCGACTGAGCTTCAGCAACCCGCTCTAGATAGGGTTTGAGGGCGTCATCTTTGAGTAGAAAGCCGACACATTCGGTCGAAAGACGCTCGTTGATAGCTGCTGCCTCGTTTTCTAGTTCTTCTATGAGTCCTTCATCGGTATAGCGTAAGTCACGCAAAGAGATGATTTCACCTCTAGCGGTACGCAAGCTCGCCAAATGCACAACAAATTGATCCACTCTATTGTAGGAAGTTGATCCAATTTCTCTGAATAAATCTCCAACTTTGCCTTGGACGGCTTTGATAGCGTCTTTGGTGGCAGATTTTATATTTTGTACTTTCTCAAACTCATCAATAGCAGCACTGGCAGAATTTTGAATTTCTTTAAGTGGTTCGCTTAGAGCGAAGGCATATTCATCACTAATCCAGTGATAAGAATCAATGATTTGGGTAGAACGCTTGGTTAAATCATAGTATAGATCAGCATAGGTTTCATCTTTACCTAGTAGGTTGATGACTTCTTGGCTCTCTGCCATTGCTCGTACAATATCTTTGTTCGTGATTTTGTAGAGTGGCGAATCGGTATGAGAAGAGGGGATAAGTTTCCCTCTCAAATAAGGCGTTTGCCAAATTTGTATGAGGTGGTGTTGTGTTTTGGTTTCTTCACTTCTAAAGTAGCAAAGCTCTCCATCAGGGAAAATAGTATAACCATTACATAGGATAGGCGTGCTTACATTCTGCTCAATAACATTGTAAGACAATAAAATATAAGAACCCTGCACGGGAGCATGGAAAACGTATAAGTGATCCTCTCCGTTAGGGGATAGAATATGTTGCTCAAATAAGTTATTTGCTTCTGGATTTTTGTCAAACATACGGAATTCGCCTGTTTGGAGGTAAAATCCATTAGAAAAGACTAATCCCTGTCC
>CAYOJF010000194.1:0-4682 GCA_964404215.1 uncultured Aureispira sp.
TTAAACGGATAGAAAAAACAATTGTTAGTGTTTGGAGAAGATTAGCTCTTAAAAAATATGTATTTAGGGATAAAAAGTGGGCATTAGGTTCTTAGAATAGTATTATTTGTAATCAAAATAATGATAAATTGATTTTCTATCTCTAAAAAACTATCTTTGATTGGTGTATAAAAAAAAATCTATGATAGAAATTACTTATTTATTAGTCGGTATTGTATTAGGAGGTCTATTAGGATGGCTGTTAGCTAAACTTTCACAGAAAGATAAGGTGAATACTGGAGCCATGGAAGATATGATTCCATCAATGTTATATGATAAGACCATAGAGCAAGTAAATAAGCTAGAAACAACGATAGAAAACAAAGAATTTGAACTGAATGACTTGCGTCAAGCATTAGGGAGTCAAGAGCAAATTGTTCAAAATCAAAAAGAAAAGCTAATCCATCAGGCAGAAGAATTACAGGCACTGCAAGAACGGTTGCAGTTGTCGTTTGAGAATATGGCCAATCGCTTATTGGAAGAAAAAAGCGAAAGATTTACAAAACAAAATCAACAAAATATTGATGCTATTTTGACTCCATTGCGAGAGAAAATTAAAGACTTTTCTACTAGAATTGAGCAATACTACGGTGACGAGAATAAGGAACGAACAACACTACAGGAGCAAATTAGGCAGTTAACGACGCTGAATCAACAAATGACTACAGAAGCTCAAAACTTGACCAAAGCACTGAAAGGAGAGGCAAAGACCCAAGGGAATTGGGGAGAATTACTGTTGGAGAATATTTTAGAAAAGTCTGGATTGAGAAAAAATCAAGAATATTTTACACAGGCTCACTACCAAACTGAAACAGGACGACATCAGTATCCTGATTTAATTATACACTTGCCCAATAACCGACAGGTCGTTGTGGATTCTAAAATGAGTTTGACTGCTTATGAACGATACGCTTCAGCAGCAGATGCTAAAGAACAAAAAAAAGCACTGAAAGAACATTTAATTTCGATCAAAAAACACGTGGAAGAGCTTTCTGCTAAAAAATATCAACAAATTTACGAACTCAATAGTTTGGATTTTGTTTTAATGTTTGTGCCATTAGAAGCTGCTTTTGTAGCAGGTATGAAAGGAGATGAGCAGCTGTTTTTCAAAGCATTTGAAAAGAATGTAGTCATCGTAAGTCCTATGACTTTGTTATCCACAATACGTGTTATTTCTAATATTTGGCAACAAGAAAATCAAAGTAAATTTGCACAAGAGATTGCCCGACAGGGAGGATTAATGTATGATAAATTTGTCAATTTTGTACAGGACTTAGATATGGTAGGAAAGCGAATCGTACTGCTTCAGGATACTTACAATGAGTCGATGAAAAAACTTCAATTGGGTAAAGGTAATTTGATAGATAGAGCAGAGAGAATGAAAGAAATGGGGATCAATAATACCAAGACATTGCCCCCTAAATATACGATAGAGGAATAATGAAATCAACCAACGGAATTATATTATTTGATGGGGTTTGTAATGTGTGTAATGAATTTGTACAGTTTGTTATCAAACGAGATCCCGAGGGATATTTTCAGTTTGCTTCCTTGCAGTCTGAAGCAGGTAAACAGTTACTGAAAAAGTATCAGCTACCAGACTCCCTAGAGACAGTTGTATTGATCGAAAATGATAAGGCGTATACCTACTCTACTGCTCCTCTTCGAGTCACACGACATTTAAGAGGTCTTTGGAAAATTGGGTTTGTTTTCATTATTGTTCCTCCATTTATTCGTCATGCGATCTATCGTTTCATTGCTAGGAATCGTTACCGTTGGTTTGGGAAAAAGGAAAGTTGTATGATGCCAACACCAGCTATTCAGGCTCGTTTTCTTTGAGCGTTTTTAATCTCTTATTGAATAAGAATAACAACCAATTAATTAAGTAGGCTGACGGCAGTATGGTTTAACTGCTTAAGATTTTAGGCGATATTTTACAACTGTCCAGAGGGCTTTGACCCCATCTTTCCAAGATATTTTTTTACCCTCGTCCATACTTCTAGGGAAGTAGCTAATTGGGACTTCGTGAATCTTGATTTTTTTCCTTAGTACTTTGATTGTAATTTCAGGTTCCCACGCAAAATCGTTCTCAATGATTTCAAAAGATTTAACCAATTCAGTCTGAAAACATTTATAGCAGGTAGGTTCATCTGTAAGTCTTGCTCCTCCAAATATATTGGTAAAAACAGTAACTAAAACACCTCCTAAATAATGACCCAAATAAGCATCTGGGTGCTTTCCTTTAAAGAATGCAGTCGTAGTTTGAGCACGTTGTTTTAGTATTCTAGAACCATATACGACCAATGCTTCTTCTTCTATTATTTTTTTGAGGATTTTATTGATGTCCTCTGGATCATATTCATTATCAGCATCTTGCACAATAACATAGTCACCAGTAGCTACTTTGATAGCTGTTTTGATAGCCCCTCCTTTTCCCATATTAGTTGCATGTTTGAAGTAGAGTACTTCTATTTCGGGGAAATCTTGTATAAAGGCTTGTACTTCTCCTTCTGTATTATCAGAAGAACAGTCGTTAACGACAATTAGCTGTTTCTGAACACCTTGGTAGAGTGAAAGATTACGGAGTGTATCCAAAACTTGTCGGATAGTTCTTTCTTCATTGTAAGCAGGGATTAGAAAAGAAAGTTTGCGTAGCGTGAAATTCATAATAATATTTTGACTAGAAGCTAAGAGGGTATTGGGATTTTAGACTCTTGAGGATAATCCTTCAGCAAATATACTCTTAGTTGACTAAAATCTACACAAATGATATTTTTTTGCGTGAAAAGTAGGGGGAATTTTCATACAGTAGCCTCTTTTACAGAAACTTTTAGGAAGAAGTTGTTTTTAAATTTCTATTTGTGCCTACAAAAAAGGTAATGTTGAGCTACAAACAGAAACATTAAACAACTTCAATGAACTTGTGAAAAAATGACCAACTAATCTAAATGGAAGATGTTTCTGGTCTTATTCTTAGAAAAAAATGTTTCTTATTGCTACACGAAACTATTCGCAATAAGAGCATGTTTAAGAATTAACTTCAAGCTACAAATGTTTGATTTAGAATTCAATTACACCTTTTTTGAGTCATGATAGCTAAGGCTATCAAACTCAAAAAGAGGCTTATTTAATCCAAAATCAATTCATTTTCGCCCAAATCGTTGATTTTGAAGAACTTAATTTTTAAACATGCTCTAACATCTATTTTAAGTCAGCCCATGTTTTACTTTTATTCTTTTCCTCCTGACAATTTTTGTCAATATAGCTCCTTTGAATAGCATCATATTGTGTAATGAGCATAGGACTGGTCTGTTGAATATAGAATTTTTCTTCTGTAGAAAGTTCAATATAACTTTTTTCATACTTATTAAAAGCGAGTTCGTCCCAGTATAGGTAAAAACCTTCTTGGACAGCTACCAAAGCTTCGATATAGGTCTGATAAGTAATGGTAGATTCTGTTTGGATATCAACCCAGAAATAGTTGGAAGGTATTGCTTCTGCGGTATTGTTATTGTAATTTTGGGCAATAGCATTCTGAATCATACTACCCAATACAAGTGGATTGGCCACTTTGTTTTGATAGACTATATCGTTGTCTCCCTTGAGTTGGATCGTTAGTAGTTCGTGGGGAATATAATCTCTAAGCTGTTTTGTTTTTTTTGTTTCGACCAGAGCGAGTTCAGTTTCTTCTGTAGGAATTTCTAATGTGCTTGTATTAGGGTGAATGGTATTGATGATTTCAAGGGGTGTTTGTACCTCTAGTTGATGAGTCGTACCATAGGTTTTGGCTGCTTCTTCAAGCAATTGAAAAGGCATCACAGCCAATGGTATATACTTCATGTCGCTGCCTTCTCTAGCGACTAGATGTAGGCGATGGTTACCCGAAATTTGTACCCAAAGATATAAATCTTGGATATAGGAAATAGGGATGTCTTTTGGGGCATGAATTTGGACATTGATTTGATTAACAATGTTCTTATTGACTTTGCTTGTTTGACTTTTTCTGTAATCTAGCCAGGTCTCTTGCGAAAAATCTTTTACTTCTCCATTGATCAATAAGGAAGCTTTCTTATTGGTTTTGTCATATTTCAAGTAAAGCTTAATGGCACTATTATCATTCGTCTGTGTCAAATACTGAGAACTAACAGTAGGAACATTGATAGTTTGAGCCGATAGGGTGTTCCAGCTCCAAATGAGAAGGCACGAGAGTAGTAGAAACTTAGTCATAGTAAATGATTTTTTATGGAATATTTTCTTAAAATAGTAAGGGAGAGCACGAACAGATGACTCTGTTCGTAATCACTTTTTAGAGGGCAAGGGGAGATACTAAAATGTTAAGAAAAGCAAAATCAATGCCATTAGGAATCTTTGTCGTACAACTCCAATAGACGTTTGCGTAAAGTATAAACCGCCTTGGTAGCGTGTACATTGGATGCATTCACAAACACAACAATGGCTAAATCTTTTTCTTTGTATAGAATAGTGCTGGAATAAAAAGTACCAGCACTACCATCATGTGTACTGATGTGAACCCCATCTTTTTCTAATTGAATCCATCCCATAGCATATTTGGGACGACCATAATGTATATAGTCATAGGTAGATGCTTTGAGGTGATTATCTTTTCCTCTAATTCCTTGAAG
>CAYOJF010000195.1:0-4650 GCA_964404215.1 uncultured Aureispira sp.
AACAGCAAGAACTGGACTTGGATACGCATACCCTAGCCGTAGGTACTTATTTTATCTCTATCTGGGTGGAAGGGCAGCTGATTAGAGAGCGTTTTCAGATTGTGCGGTAATATGAGGGTATAATTCCTATCATTTTATTATTTTGTGAGTATAGATCAAAACAGTTGTATTGGTCATTTTGATGCTATATCACAACAATGCCAACAAAGTTTTGCATGGACATTTACTGATTCCATAACACTTGATAGTTTTAAAAAAGTCTGTCATTATTACTCTGATAGTATCACTACACTTGATTCTTTACTGAATTTAAGTTATAGTAACTCCATTGCCTCAAGCAGAAGTAATCTAGGAATTTTACTAGCTAGTACATTAGAGCAACAGGAAATATTCTTGAATAATATACTCACTCAGCAACAATTAAGTATTGCACCTATTACTCTAAATAATAGTACCTTTATATCCAGTGTACTCCACGAAGAGTTAGAAAAACAAGTTAATGATATTTACTTAAATACTTTTGGTAAAGGTATCGTTGACTTTGATAATCTACAGCTCAGCACATTACGACTAATTGCCAGCTATTGCCCACAAGAAGGGGGTACTGCTGTACATCAAGCTCATGCTATGTTATCTATGATAGAAGATGTTGATGCTCTTAACTTTGATTGTAATTCAATACAAACAAAAGAAATAGAAACAGATACAAAGGATAAAGATGAGACTACTTCTGAATGGATGGTTCAACTATTTCCCAATCCAGCTAATACTACCCTTAACATCAAGAGTAATGAATTATTATTAACAGGTTCTACTGTCAAAGTTTATAATAGTATTGGACAAATAGTTTATCAACAAATTTTAACTCAAGAAATGCAGTTCATCCAAATTCAAGTTAATGAATTGACAGACGGCATCTATTTTGTTGAAATACAACATCAACAAAAAGTACATCAAGAGCCATTTTCTGTTATTAAAAATTAACTCATGTCAAAAAAAATATTACTTCAAACAGCACTAATATTAGTGCTGTTTGTTTTTAAATCTGACGCTCAAAAGCATGATAATATTTGGTTAGTGGGTCATGACTATTTTAATGATTCTTCTACAATTATCAATTTTGATAATAACAAATCCATAAATAGCATTAAACGCAATTTACCATTTTTTAGAACTAGTGCTAGTATCAGCGACAGTACAGGTAATTTGGTTTTATATACGAATGGGATTAAAGTATATAATAGACTCCATCAATTGATACAAAACGGAGATAGCCTTAATCCAGGGTTGTTTACCTATAATAACCGAACATTTGGAAATTGTATTCCCGAAGGTGCTATCATAGTATCTATGGGAAATGACTTATATTATATCTTTCATCAATCCTTTGACCAAAATTTAGCTAATCAAGGATTTGGTGAAAAACTATACTATTCTATTATTGATATGCAATCAAACAATGGATTAGGTAATGTAATAAAAAAAAACATATTACTTACATCTGATAGTATTTGCTATGGACAGTTAGAAATTAGTAAGCACGGTAATGGTAAAGATTGGTGGTTGATTCAACCAATGGGTAACTCTAATGGATTTCATAAATTTTTAATCACTCCAGATACTATATTACATTCTCAACAATATATTGGTAATAACAATAGAGTTTCAGGTCGTGAATGGCTTGGGCAAGCTGACTTTTCACCTGATGGCAATATGTATGTTCGTTATGATAATAAAAACGATTTAGATATATTTAATTTCAATAGTTGTACGGGTATATTAAGTAACTACTTACATATACCTATCATAGATTCTGTTGATAGAATACCTAATAATAATATTGCATCGGGTATTTCCTTCTCTAAAAACAACAGATTTATATATATCAGTTCCTATATTTATATATATCAGTTTGATTTAAATTCTAGTAATATTCCCCTCTCGAAAAATATTATCTCTTATTATGATGGATTCCAAGATTTTGTTCCTACGACATTTAGTTATTCTCAAATTGGACCTGATAATAAAATATATATTCACGCCTATGGTACCCGTTATCTTCATACTATCCATACCCCTGATAATGTAAATCCTAATGTTCAACAACATGATTTATTTATAAAACACTATAACGGACAATTCATTCCGAACTTCCCCCATTACCGCACCCCCGCCCTAGCAGGCAGCCCCTGCGATACGCTCCTGATGAGTACTACCCCACGAGTAGCTACTACTTCGTATGATATTACACTATTCCCTAACCCTACTAGCGATCTACTTCATCTACAAGCCAAGCAGCCGATACAGCAGCTGCTCGTCTATGGTGCTCTGGGTAGAGTAATCCTACAACAAGACCACCTACAACAGCAAGAACTGGACTTGGATACGCATACCCTAGCCGTAGGTACTTATTTTATCTCTATCTGGGTGGAAGGGCAGCTGATTAGAGAGCGTTTTCAGATTGTGCGGTAATATGAATGTACTTTTTTGTATATTGTTAATCTTATCCAGCAGAAAATACTTTTTCTGCTTCGGGATCTCCTACATACCAAAAGTCTGACCAATATTACTAATACTATCTCATCATTTATTTATGCCCTTTATATCTTCTGTTTGAATAATAGAGGTTATTATCATTCAAAAAATAATCCTACACCACTTCCTCCATCTGCTTCATACGCAGCCATAAATAAAGTCCAAAACCGACTGCCACTCCTGGAATAATCCCTAAGAGTAGGCAAATCCAACCGTGTTTTACTTTTGGAGATTCATAAAGTATCCACAGGCATAGTATCGCCCAGCAGCACAATACATCTGTAGAATAGCCTGAAGCGTAAGGATTCACAAATCCAGCTCCGAAAGCGGCGACTATATCAGGGTTTTCTAGAAAGGGTGGAAAGATTAAGATTCCAAATATTATCGTAAAGACCATTGCTACACCTAGGACAGCTCCTACAAATATTTTTTTGTTCATCATTAGTTTTTTATTCTACCAATAGTCGTGTACCAGCAGCAATAAATGTTTGAATATCTTGTTGTTCAAAACCATTCACATTAACGATAACAAGACTAGGATTTTCTTCGATGATGTCTTCTATTTGACTTGCTGTCAATGGTTTCCCTACTATTACACGTCCACCATCTTCTACAAAGTCTTTGATATCGTATTCACTAAACCCACTAGCATTGACCGTAACTAGACTTGGGTTTTCTTCGATTATTTCTTTAATATCATAGGTACTTAATGGTTTACCTATTTCTACCTTTGCCCCCTTTTCTACAAAGTCCTCTATATCATAAGCACTAAATCCACTGGTATGTACGGTGACTAGACTAGGATTTTCTTCGATTATTTCTTTAATGTCGTAAGTACTTAGAGGCTTACCTATACGGACAGTTGCCCCTTCATCTACAAATTCTTCTATATCATGGGCACTAAATCCACTGGTATTAATAGTGACTACACTAGGATTAATATCAATAATACACTGAATATCATAACTGCTCAGAGGCTTACCTATTATCACTCGTCGCCCCTCTTTGACATGCTCCTGAATCGTTGAGCTACTCATTCCATTTGTCTTGATTAGTGTAAATGGAACATTTTGGCTATCTAAACACTTGCTCTCTTTTCGCCTAAAAGAAGAAGGAGTTTGCCCCTCTACTCGGCTCTCACCTATTGTCAAGATCGCCCCTTTTTCTTCAAATTTTTGGATTTCATAACTACTAAATCCATCTACAGCCACTGTTACCAAACTAGGGTTCACCTCTATTATTTTCCGAACATCATAGGCACTTAACGGTTTCCCTACGACTACTCTTGCTCCCTTTTCTACAAATTTTCGAATTTCATAACTACTAAATCCATCTGTAGCAACTGTTACCAAATTGATATTCACTTCTATTATTTTTCGAATATCGTAGGCACTTAGCGGTTTCCCTACTATCACTCTCGCTCCCTTTTCTACGAATTTTCGGATTTCGTAACTATCAAATCCATCTGTAGCAACTGTTACCAAATTGATATTCACTTCTATTATTTTTCGAATATCATAGGCACTTAACGGCTTACCAACTACTACTTTTGCTCCCTTTTCTACGAATTTCCGAATTTCATAACTATCAAATCCATCCGTTAATACAGTGACTAAATTTGGATCTATTTCGATCAATTGTCGAATATCATAAGTACTCTTTGGTTTTCCGACCTGTACTGCTATGCCTTCTCGTAGTTGCTTTTTTAGTTCATAAATTGTTAGAGAACTACTAGATTGAGCCAACAAAAAATGGCAAAAAATAAAACAAAGGCTAATTGTAAAAGTTAACTTTTTCATTGGTAATGGATTTGGGATTAAAAGTCTGTTTAGGTGACTACTTATTCCATTCAAATAACTTACCAAAGTTCAACCTAAAACAAACACTTACTCATCCAAATTCCAGGACTTAGTCAATTCCTTCATTTCAGCCTTCCTATTTTCCTCAAATTGCTTTGGATCAATCCTACCTCTAAAAACATTAGAAATAGTCTGATCCATTTTAATTCTCAACTCTGTTTTAAAAGTACCTTCAAAAATAGGATCATAAACGAGGTGAGATTCTTAAAGTCTGCTATTAGTTTAATTTTGAATGCTTAATGCTAACGTGAACTAA
>CAYOJF010000196.1:0-4480 GCA_964404215.1 uncultured Aureispira sp.
CAAGTAAATTGGGAATCAAGACCCGCTAAAGCTACGTTACCCACTAGTGGTTCACTTTGTTAAATGTATTCTATACATTTATCCTCAGGGATTCACTCGTTCATGCCTCCAACTAATCCAAATTAGCTATTTTTTCATTCTACAGTTACTTTTGCACCATTACTTAATAAAAAGCTAAAAACCTGCTATTCAAAAAAGCAGCGTATCAATAAATTATATTGAAAATATATCTAAAACAGGAGGAGTTATTTTAAATTTCACAAAATTTAATTAATCCCCTAAAATTTTCGCATATTAATCAGCTCCAAAAATAGTGTTTTCTTTCGCCTAGACACCTCTACTTCTGATCCGTCTACCATCTTAATCCGATTGCGTGTTTTCAAAAATTGATCGATATGTTTGAGATTAATTAAGTGAGACTGATGCACTCTAAAAAAACCTTCTCCAGCCAACAAACCTTCAAAATCTTTAAGCGTTCTGGGTGCCACTATTTTTTTTCCGTTCTGCAAATAAATAATAGAATAGTTGCTACTCGCTTCACATCTAATAATATCTGAAATACGTACAAAATTAAATTCGTCAACAGAGGGAATCGCAATTTTATCAAACTTATCTTCTTTATACAATTCAAACATGCTCTCTACACTATCTGCTGTTGTACCCTTATTACCTTTTTGAGCTTTACCTACCGCTTCTATCAATTCGAGAGGGTCAATGGGTTTGAGTAGGTAATCAATTGCACTATATTTGAATGCCTTCAGGGCATAATCATCATAAGCAGTTGTGAAAATTAGATTAAAATTGATTTCAGGTAATTTTTTGAGTAAATCAAAACCAGTCCCATCATTCATTTTTATATCTAAGAATACTACATCAGGCTTTTTCTGTGTCAAAAGTTTAAGCCCTTCTTCTACCCCATTGGCCGTACCAATAATATTTACATCAGGGCTATGCATCTGCAAAAAACGCATCAAAGTAATTTGTGCATCCTGCTCGTCATCTATAATTACAGCGTCTAACATTTTATTTATTTTGATGTACTCAAAAATACTTTATGATTGTATTGTTTCTAAATCATGTTGAAAACGTTGAATCAACTGTGTTGTAAAATCTGACATTTGAGCCTTTTCTGCCTGATCAACCCCATTACTCGCGACTGCTACTGCTTCCATGACCTCTATCATGTTTTGGTACTCAGGATGAGGCCCATTATGTTTGCAGAAATCTAAGACACGAGCATAGACTAAATCTACTGATCGTTCTTTTTTGCGTTCATAATGAAATGACCATTGTATATCTGCAGCCCAGGGGTGATTCTCTAATACTTTTTCAAGAGCCGTAATTTCTTCTTCCTGAATAATACCATCTGCCATAGCGACTACATAAAGTAATTCGCCAAATGCTTCATAAAGTTTTTCGTGATTTGCCATATCTATTATAAATAAGTTAGAGCGTGTTTTTAATTAAACAGACCATAAGAACATGTAAAGTACTACTTCTACATAGTGTCAAAAATTTGACTCAATATAATGTTTTATCTTTTATCAATAGACATTATTACGAATAGAGTTGTATGGAAGCAGAATAGTAGATTTTTTTGAATAGGGAGATAAACGCACAGATTCGTAGCCATAGCTACGAAATCGAGCATTTATGAACCTAGTCGGAAAAAGATATTTATTTTGCTGTACGAAACTATTCGTAATAATATCTATTAACTATTCTCTTATTTTTTCCTTTCATAAAACTACTTAGGTTTTGCAGTAAAAATTACTCTTTTCAAGTCAAATGTTACCCTCAAAGGACTGTTTGTAAAACTATATTCAAAAAAAATAGGCTTTTTATCTTCTATTATTTGTTATTTCCAAAAACAGCTCTTATATTTGCACACGCAACAAGAGAAGCGAAAATAGCTCAGCTGGTAGAGCACAACCTTGCCAAGGTTGGGGTCGCGAGTTCGAATCTCGTTTTTCGCTCTAATATTAGAAGCCTTTAGTTATTCAACTAAAGGCTTTTTTTATAGCTATACCTCAGCTCTATTCACCTCACATGCCTTTATTCCTGTGCAAAAAATCAAACGTTTATTATACTTCATATTGGTCAAACATTTCAAAAAAACGACCTTCCTACTTTCCTTAGTTTTATTAGGCTATTGGCTGATACTTCCCAATCGTTTATTCAACACTCGTACTTGTGTCGTACTTACTACACATGAAGGCTATCTGTTAGGAGATAAAATTGCAAAAGATGGTCAATGGCGTTTTCCATATAGTGATACAGTGCCTCAAAAATTCGAAAAAGCCATCTTGGAATACGAAGACAGGAGATTCTATGACCATATAGGAATTGATGCCCACGGGATTGGTAGAGCAGTCAAAGACAACTGGCAAGCAGGAAAAATTAGAAGTGGGGCCAGTACGCTTACCATGCAAGTCATGCGACTGGCCAATCAACGAAAAGGTCGTTCACTCGTTTCCAAACTAAAAGAAATGACGCAAGCGACACGCTTGGAATTAGAATTTTCTAAAAAAGATATTTTAGCACTTTATGCTTCTCATGCCCCTTTCGGCGGTAATGTTGTCGGTCTAGACGCTGCAGCTTGGCGATACTATGGCAAATCACCTCATTTACTTTCTTGGGGCGAAGCTACTACCCTAGCGGTACTACCTAATAGTCCTGGGCTTATTCATTTGGGCAAAAATCGAAAAAGGTTAAAAGAAAAACGCGATTTGCTCCTTCAAACTATGCTCAAAAGGGGCTTTTTGGATAGCATGACGGCAGATCTTGCTCAATTAGAGCCCATTCCTGCTCAACCACTTCCACTCCCTCGATTAGCCCCCCATCTATTAGAAAGAGTAGCTAGAGAGAATAAAAAGAGAACCAAACATGCTTATTTTAAGACAACACTCCATTTTGAACTACAACAACAAGTCAATCGACTTGTCCAGCAATATGGACAACAGCTTACCCAAAATAATATTCACAATATTGCCATCTTGGTCACAGAAACCAAAACCGGTAAAGTCTTGGCATATGTAGGGAATACTCCTCCTGAAACAGCTCAAAAAGTCACTCATGGTAGAGCTATAGACATGGTGACTGCTAATCGAAGTACAGGTAGTATCCTAAAACCATTTCTATATGCTTCTATGCTACAAGAAGGTTTAATTTCACCCAATAGTTTAGTCTCTGACATCCCCTTATATATGGGTAGTTATCGCCCACTCAATTTTTATGAGCAATACGATGGAGCAATCTCTGCTAAAAAAGCACTTGCCCGTTCACTTAACATTCCATTTGTGCAATTGCTCAAACAATATGGTACCGCTAAATTTTGTAAGCAACTGCAACAATTAGGACTCACTAGTATTACTCAAAAACCTAGTCATTATGGATTATCACTCATCTTAGGCGGAGCTGAAGCCAACCTATGGGACTTGACGGGTGCCTACGCCAGTATGGGGCGTACTCTTCTGAATTTCAACGATAGAAAAAAAGCCAACCAATTGGGATACGACTTACAGGATTTTCACCCACTTCATTATATTAGCCCTACACCAGCTCTTATTTCTTCCACTAATAATCCACCCTTATTAAAAGAAGCACCTGTGCTCTCAGCCTTCAGTATATACCAAACTCTGGAGGCTATGAAAGAAGTTGTCCGCCCTAGCTCAGAAGGCAACTGGAAATATTTTGAATCCAGTCAAGAAATTGCTTGGAAAACAGGAACTAGTTTTGGATTTAGAGACGCTTGGGCAATTGGGCTAACACCAGAATATACCATTGGAGTTTGGGTAGGCAATGCGACAGGAGAAGGGAGAGCCAATCTGGTGGGCGTCAAAGCTGCCGCACCTCTTCTATTTGATGCGTTTCGCTTACTCCCCAATACAAGTTGGTTTATTCCTCCCATAGAAGATACTCATCCTATTGTACAGTGTCAACAAAGTGGTTTTATAGCAAGCCCTTACTGTACTATAAAAGATACTGTACTAATCAGCAAAGCTCACAATTTATCCACTATCTGTCCTTATCACCAACCAGTTTACTTAGACAGTACAGAGCAGTGGCAAGTGCATGGCAAATGTAATTCGGTTCATACCATGGTTGTCAAAAACTGGTTTGTACTCCCCCCCTTACAAGAATACTATTATGCCAAAAAACATCCTGAATACCAAAAACCACCTCCCTATCGACTGGACTGCTCTCTAGAGTCAGAAGAAAAAATGATGCAATTCGTATACCCCAAAAACACAACGAAAATATACTTGACCAAGAATTATGCTGGTCAACTGCAAGGAACCATTTTTAAGCTTGCCCACAAGAAAAAGAAACATACTGTGTTTTGGCATCTTGATCAAGAATACATTGGCTCCACCCAAGATTTTCATGAACTAGAATTACGCCCTAATCTTGGCAAACATACACTAACTGTAGTAGATGAACAAGGACATCAACTAGAAGTAGCATTTACCATTTTATC
>CAYOJF010000197.1:0-4399 GCA_964404215.1 uncultured Aureispira sp.
CCGTATTTGCTCCTGCTGTATCCGTCCCTGCTGTCAATGCATTTGTTGGATCTCCGTCTACTACGTCATTGAAACCATCTCCGTCTGCATCGGTATAGTTATCTGCTCTACCATCTCCATTCTCATCTGTTCCGCCTGCTTCTACTACATCTGGGATACCATCGTTGTCTGTATCTAGATCTAATTGGTTAGGGATTCCGTCTCCATCATTGTCATCATTTGGATAACTGTCTGGCTCGCCATCTCCATTCGTATCTGCTCCTGTTGTCTGTAAGGCATTCGACGTATTTGCTCCTGCTGTATCCGTCCCTGCTGTCAATGCATTTGTTGGATCTCCATCTACTACATCGTTGAAACCGTCTCCGTCTGCATCGGTATAGTTATCTGCTCTTCCATCTCCATTCTCATCTGTTCCGCCTGCTTCTACTACATCTGGAATACCATCATTATCCGCATCTAGATCTAATTGATCCAATACACCATCTCCATCTGTATCTCCTTCTGGATAGCTGTTCGGCTCTCCATTTCCATTCGTATCCGCTCCTGTTGGCTGTAGGGCATCTGCTGTATTTGCTCCTGCTGTATCCGTTCCTGCTGTCAAAGCATTCGTTGGATCTCCATCTACTACATCGTTGAAACCGTCATTATCTGCATCTACATAGTCGTCTGCTTTTCCATCTCCGTTGACATCTGTTCCGCCTGCTTCTACTACATCTGGAATACCGTCATTATCCGCATCTAGATCTAATTGATCTAATACACCGTCTCCGTCTGTATCATCTTCTGGGTAACTATTTGGTGCTCCATCTCCGTTTGTATCCGCTCCGGTTGGTGTTGTCGCATTCGCCGTATTTGCTCCTGCTGTATCCGTCCCTGCGGTCAAAGCATTTGTCGGATCTCCATCTACTACATCATTGAAACCATCTCCGTCTGCATCTGCATAGTTATCTGCTCTACCATCTCCATTCTCATCCGTTCCGCCTGCTTCTACTACATCTGGAATACCATCGTTATCCGCATCTAGATCTAATTGGTTAGGGATTCCGTCGCCATCATTGTCATCATTTGGATAGCTGTTCGGCTGTCCATCTCCGTTCGTATCCGCTCCTGTTGTTTGTAACGCATTTGGCGTATTCGCTCCTGCTGTATCTGTTCCTGCTGTCAATGCGTTGGTTGGATCTCCATCTACTACATCATTGAAACCATCTCCGTCTGCATCTCCATAGTTATCTGCTCTACCATCTCCATTCACGTCTGTTCCGCCTGCTTCTACTACGTCTGGAATACCATCGTTATCCGCATCTAGATCCAATTGATCCAATACACCGTCTCCATCCGTATCTCCTTCTGGATAACTATCTGGCTCACCGTCTCCATTCGCATCTTCTCCTGTTGCTTGTAAGGCATCTCCTGTGTTTGCTCCTGAAGTATCCGTGCCTGCTGTTAAAGCATTTGTCGGATCTCCATCCACTACGTCATTGAAACCATCTCCGTCTGCATCTACATAACCATCTGCTCTACCATCTCCATTCACGTCTGTTCCGCCTGCTTCTACTACATCTGGAATACCATCATTATCTGCATCTAAATCTAATTGATCTAATACACCGTCTCCATCTGTATCTCCTTCTGGATAACTGTTGGGCTCGCCATCTCCATTCGAGTCTTCTCCCGTTGGTTGTAAGGCATTCACTGTATTCGCTCCTGGCGTATCCGTGCCTGCTGTCAATACATTCGTCGGATCTCCGTCTACTACATCATTGAAACCATCTCCGTCTGCATCTACATAGTCATCTGCTCTACCATCTCCATTCTCATCTGTTCCGCCTGCTTCTACTACATCTGGAATACCATCGTTGTCTGCATCTAGATCCAATTGATCCAATACACCGTCTCCATCTGTATCTCCTTCTGGGTAACTATCTGGTACACCATCTCCATTTGTATCGGTTCCAGTTGGTTGTAATACATCTGCAATGTTCTCTGGAGTACCGTCGTTTCCGACATCTCCATCCACTACATCATTGAAGCCATCTCCATCTACATCTACATAGTCGTCTGCTCTTCCATCTCCGTTCTCATCTGTTCCGCCTGCTTCTACTACATCTGGAATACCATCGTTATCCGCATCTAGATCTTGTGTATCTGGGATGCCATCTCCATCCGTATCTGGATTCGTTAGGTTATTTCCTGTTGTCCCTGCATTACAGTTGAAGTTATTACAATTGTTATCATACACATCCGCTAGACCATCTCCATCCGTATCTGTATCGTCATCTACTAGTCCGTCTCCGTCTGTATCTACTCCTCCTGCTTCTACTACATCTGGAATACCATCATTATCCGCATCTAAATCTAAGTGATTCGGTACTCCGTCTCCATCATTGTCAAATGTAACACAGACTCCATTCACTAAACCTCCACACGCTGGGAAATCAGCATCTTGATAATTAGGGATCCCATCTCCATCAAAGTCTCCATCTGGATCGGGTAAACCATTGTTACAATCCCATGCTGGACTTCCTAATCCATTGAAGGTCGCTAAACAATAATCTGGATCTGAATGATCTGGAATACCATCTCCATCATGATCTCCTGTATAGACTTCCACTACATCTGGTATACCATCATTATCCTGATCGATATCAATTACTTCTCTCCAGTCACGTTCTGTACTTTGTCCATCTGCGTCTGGATGACTGTTTGGATTCAACGTCGTATTAGTCGCATCTGTGCTCGCTACGTCGTTATCAAACCCGTCCAATAGTCCATCTCCATCTGCATCCGTTGTGCCTCCTGCTAATCCTGTATTTGAATTAGGGGCATCCGAACCGTTTACTACGCCGTCTCCGTTCGTATCATGTCCTTCGATTACATCTGGTTCTCCATCGTTATCCGTATCTAAATCCAAGTAATCTGGATTATCTGCATTATCTGTGTTCTCCGGTGTTATACCAGACCCAGCTCCACCAAAGTTAGCATCGTCGTTATCGTAAGCATCGTCGATTCCATCTCCATCTGCATCTGAGCCAGTTGGGGCTACATAACCTGCTGTTGGTTGTCCTTCGGTATTGTCTACAATACCATCGTTATCCGCATCAATATCTAAGAAGTTGAGGTTATTGTCACCATCCAAGTTATCATTTGGATAACTGTTCGGCTGGCCATCTCCATCCGTATCTGCTCCTGTTGTTGTCGTTGCATTCGCTGTATTCGCTCCTGGAGCATCAATACCAACTACTAATACATTTGCTGGATCTCCATCTACTACATCATTGAAGCCATCTCCGTCTACATCTACATAATTGTCCTCTTGTCCATCCGCATCTGCATCTGTTCCACCTGCTTCTACAATGTCCAAAATTCCATCATTATCTGCATCCAAATCTAAGTGATTTAACACGCCATCTGCATCCAAATCTCCATTTGGATAACTATCGGGTGCTCCATCTCCATTCGTATCCGCTCCTGTTGGTAGCGTTGCATTTGCTGTATTTGCTCCTGCTGTATCCGTCCCTGCTGTTAAGGCATTGGTTGGATCTCCATCCACTACATCATTAAAGCCATCTCCATCTACATCTGCGTAGTTATCTGCTCTACCATCGCCATTCACATCTGTTCCACCTGCTTCTACTACATCTGGAATTCCATCGTTATCCGCATCTAGATCTTGTGTATCGACAATGCCATCGCCATCAGTATCTGGATTAGAAATATCATCACCACCACTATCACTATCGTAAGTATCAGGTAATCCATCACCATCTGCATCATAATCATCTGAGTCTTGAATTCCATCTCCATCTGTAACTACTCCGCCTTGAACATTATCACAAATTCCGTCTATTGGTGCACTTGCATCTCCAAATGTACATGACGGATCATCTGGATCAGCATAATCAGGAATTCCATCTCCATCACTATCAATATTTCCATCTACTTTTCCATCTCCATCTATGTCAACTCCTCCTGCTTCTACTATATCTGGAATTCCATCATTGTCTGAATCTAAATCTTGATAATCTGGAACGCCATCTCCATCCGTATCTCTACAACCATCGTTATTCATTACAAAAGAAAATTCATATCCTCCGATCCATCCAAAATTCGCGTATCGAATTTGAACTTCATCTCCTGCTTCGTACGCTACATTTATAACTGTACTATTTGGATTTGGAGAAGCATTACAACATCCACCTGCAAAAACTTCTTGAGTGCCATTTACAAAAACTTCCATAACATCATCGAAATATCCACTACCTCCAAAGGTAAGTGTACCATCAGAATCCATTCTTCGATTAAAATGAATTTGATAATATGGATTTCCATTGCCATCTGAGTTTGCTCCGACATAGCCCGAAGGTGCAGTAGCTACACTTGTAGGTGTTTGGTTCTGAGT
>CAYOJF010000198.1:0-4337 GCA_964404215.1 uncultured Aureispira sp.
ATTTCTTAAATAAACAAGACTAAACGATATGAAAACCCTCCTACTTTCTTTATTCCTAGCACTTCCAATGCTTTTGATGGCTCAAAACGACCACATCACTCATTACAATAATGGTGTAAAAGCTCACAACAATGGTGACTATTACACTGCTCTAATTTGCTACAACAAATGTTTAGAGATAGAGGACAAATATGTTAGTGCTTACTACAATAGAGCTTTGGTCTATAAACATAAAAAGGATTATGATAAAATGACTGTTGACTGTAATAAAGCCATTGAGCTAGATGCAGCCTATACTGGAGAGTGCAATAACTTAATTGGTCTTAGTTTACACGACCAAAAAAAGTACAAAGAGGCCATTCCTCACTATAACAAAGGGCTAGAAAATACTACAGACAAAAAAGCAAAAGCACGCATTCATTACAATCTTGCTTGGACATTCGACAAGCTAAGAGATAACAAAAATAAATTAGCTCAATTTGAAAAAGCAGCTACACTACAACCAGAGGTAGTTGATTATCAATACCAGTGTGGTCGTGCTAAATTTGATGTTGGTGGAGACACCTATAAGACAGCCGTTGATAACTTCACAAAAGTAATTGAGCTAGATCCTAAAAATAAAGATGGTTATACAGAACGTGCTGCTTATTATATGACTTTTCAGAAATTTGATAAAGCATTAGTCGATTTGAAAAAAGCACAAGAATTGGGAGCAGATGTCAAGCATTTGATTGAAGCCGCTCAATTTGAGATGAAAATGATGGAAGAGGAGTAAGTTATTCTCACTTCATCATAAAAGAAATAGGAGTCTTTCCCATAAGTGAGGGAAAGACTCCTATTTCTTTTATGATATATTATATCTATTACTTTCTACTCTCCCAAGCAATACTAGCTGCATTTTCGATAGGAGCATTTTTTTGCTGCTCTTGGTAGTTGGCCACTAACATTGCCCCTAGTTGTGCTGCTATTTGAGCCTCTTTCTCATTGATCGCTCCAAATGCTTCTGAGCTAAAGTGCTGTTTTACAAAATTGGTATCAAATTTACCTGATACAAACGCTTCATGCTCTAGCACATAAGTACCAAAACCTAGGGTGGTTTCACAACCTTTGATTTCATAATCCTCAATCGCTTGGAGCATTAATTTAATCGCTTCTTCACGATCTTTGCCGTAGGTAATCAGTTTGGCAATCATAGGATCATAATAAATAGGAATATCCATTCCTTGCTCAAATCCATCGTCTACTCTGACTCCTTTTCCTGTTGGGCGTTTATAGACCTCTAGATTCCCGATACTTGGCAAGAAATTATTAGCTGGATCTTCTGCATAAACACGCAACTCTAATGAGTGCCCATTGATCGTCAAGTCTTCTTGTGCAAAAGCTAATTTCTCCCCTCTAGCTACTCTGATCTGCTGTTCTACTAAATCTACTCCTGCAATAATTTCGGTAACAGGGTGCTCCACTTGCAAACGAGTATTCATTTCTAGGAAATAAAAATTCATTTGGTCATCTAGCAAGAATTCAACAGTACCTGCTCCAATATAATCGCACAACTTGGCGACACGAACCGCACAGGCTCCCATTTCGGCACGTAGCTCAGGCGTCAATACAGCAGAAGGAGCTTCTTCTACTACTTTCTGGTGACGACGCTGAATAGAGCAATCTCGTTCAAAAAGATGGACAACATTTCCATACATATCTGCCAATACTTGAATCTCAATATGACGAGGCGAAGTCACATATTTTTCAATAAAAACAGCACCGTCACCAAAAGCAGAAATGGCTTCTGATATCGCACGTTCCATTTGTTCATTGAGTTCTTCTTCGTTTTCTACTATACGCATTCCTTTACCTCCACCTCCTGCTGAGGCTTTGATCAAGATAGGAAATCCGATTTCTTTGGCTATTTTTTTAGCTACTTCAGGATCCTCTACAGCTTCTTCCGTACCAGGTACCAATGGAATATCATTTGCTTTAGCAGCTTCCTTGGCTGCTAACTTACTTCCCATTACCTCTATGGCATGCGGACGAGGACCTATAAAATTGATTCCTGCCTCGGTCACTTTACGGGAGAAATCTGCATTCTCACTCAAAAATCCATATCCAGGGTGAATTCCATCTACATCTAGTTCTAACGCTACCGCTATGATTTTATCTGCTAAAAGATAAGATTGGTTGGATGGCGGCGGCCCTAAACAAACGGCCTCATCTGCAAAACGCACATGGGGTGCATTCCTATCTGCTTCTGAATAAACGCCCACTGTTTTGATCCCCATTTCCTTGCAGGTACGCATGACACGCATGGCTATTTCTCCTCTATTCGCTACTAGTATCTTTTTCATCCTATATATAATTTTGAGTGTAGAAGTTGTTCTGCTGCAAATTACAAAAATTTATAAATTATGCTACAAAAAAAAGCTATTGAGTAATACTAATTTACTCAACAGCCCTTTCTTAAAGATGTTTAGGTGAAAAATAATAATGTCTACTCTACCCGAACTTTACCTGTACTAATTAGTTTATCATCACCAATAAGTCGATAAACATACATACCAGACTCCAAATGACCTTTATGGAGTTCTACTTGATTTGCACTATTAGCTTGTTCATAAGCTACTTGCCTTCCTAGTAGGTCAAACACTTGCAACTCCAATTTATCAAATTCTCCTCCCTCTACTGCTATGGTCGTAGACACCTCAAATGGATTTGGATAAACGAGGACTTCTAACTCCTTTTTTAATATTTTTTCTACTGAAACAGACAGTTTTGCTACAAAATCCTCTCCTATCGTATGAAAAGTAGTATTAGTAAAAATAGGTGGGTTGTAATCAAAATAAATAGCTGCTTGATTATAAATTACGGAACCTAAAGCATTGTTTGGCTGCTGTTCTATTCTGTATCTAAAAAATCCATGAGACAGTGGCTCATTCGCATTGCTATCCACTAGCATAATATTTGAAAAATCTACTCTTAATACATTTCCACTCAAAATAGACCAATTATAGCTGTGTGAGCTTGCTCCCATTCTTATAGTAGTTGGATCTACATGGGAAGACAATGTGTCTAATATATAAATATTAAAGGCAGTATCATTTCCTGTATTTTGAAATCTAACTTTATAGTCAATGGCGGTATTGGCATAAATATAATGAGCTGTATCATATCCTACAGGTTGAGCTGCTTTGTCATTGGGGTCATAAGCAGCTATACTTTGCTGACAGTCTATAGCCTGTGCTGGCTGGCTTAGTCCATTAGAGAATTGAGTAATAAAGCCCACATTGAAGCTCCCGTCAAATCTAGGATGACAACCTTCTATGGCTAGAGAAAAAATCGAATCTCCTAGTATAGCTGGATAATTCGCCACCTGCTCTGCTTCTAAACGATAAGTTTTAGCCTCTGACGCAGGCTGTACAATAGTGGTAGATTGTCCACTGTTAAGCTGCATGTTTCCTGTCAAAATAATAACACTATCTTCATATATTTGATAGTTTTGGGGCTGTGGCATATTAGTACCCCTATTTTCTAATTGGAAATAAACTGTATCCATTTGGCAACTGACATTCCCATCTATTACAGGTACATTAAAACTAGGTAGACAAAGGCTATCTGGGTAAATGTGTACACTGGTACAGTGGGTTTGTGCTATTTGAGAAGAGGTATCTACTACTACTTGCACTCTGAAAGAACCGCATGCCCCTACTCCTATATTCCCAACATTGAACCTATACAGGTTGTTATTTTGTGTAGCTATTGGTAAACTAGTATTAACAACATTTAAACTAGGGTCTAGCTCTACTTCTATATAAGCATTATTGGCTACTACTGTTCCTGTATTGCAGTAGGAAACTGTGTAGGCACTTCCTCCTCCTGTCATTCTCAAAAAAGGAGCACCTATAGCTGCTTCCAAAAAAGGGCAAAATACTCTAGGAGTTAGAGGAATATTTATTGTTTGGACAATATAGCTGGTGTCCACTACTACTGGTGACAAAGCTGTACAGGGCTCCCAATAAGGTGAAGATATATTAACACTATAACTCCCTGTATCTATGTAAGCTCTGTAATAACCTGTTTGTTCATCACATATCACCTGAAATGTATCTTTTTTGTTACTAAAAATAACTTTC
Organism: uncultured Aureispira sp.; assembly: GCA_964404215.1. Taxonomy (GTDB): domain Bacteria; phylum Bacteroidota; class Bacteroidia; order Chitinophagales; family Saprospiraceae; genus Aureispira. Next base: position 4,125 of record CAYOJF010000198.1, read on the forward strand.
ATACCTGCCAGTCCAAATTCTACAGAATCTACTAGACAGTTTTGATTGGTATCTGCAACCATATACCCCTCTACTGCCAATGGATAACAGGAAGTACTGTAATAGGCATTACTATCTTTCATCCAGCCAATATTTATCCAGTGTAAATCTTTTACACATATTAAGTAAGTGAGTAGAAAGAATACGGTATATAAAATAAAGAGTTATTTTACG
>CAYOJF010000199.1:0-4336 GCA_964404215.1 uncultured Aureispira sp.
AAACTTAGTTCGTTGATAATTGCTTATTAGTTTGCAATATTTACACTTCTTGACAATTCTTTACCTTCTTTGTCTGTTAGACGGAAAGTGTAAGAACCGTTCTCTAGAGAGTTTACATTCAATGCTTTGTAGTTTTCTCCTTTATTAACTTGGAATTGGTTGTGAGCAGCTAACTGAAATCCTTCCTCATCATACATTTGGATAGTCAAATCTTTTTGCTCTTCAGTTTCGATACTGAATACGAAAAGACCATTGTCTACAGGCTCTTCAGACATAGAGAATTTAACATCTAGTAGTTGTGCTTCTTTGTCGGCACTCATTAAAGAGTTCTGTACGTTAGATAAAGCAGCAGCATCTTCTGATTCAGCAGCTTCCATCATTGTTAGGTTTAGTTCTTCTAATTTCGATAAGTCAATAGCGGTACCATTGAAATTGAATGTAGTCACTTCAGTGATTGCTTCAGCAGCACCACCACGTGTATTATTAACTGTACCTGTCTCTACTACTGTAGCAGAAGGTTGTACATCATTGGTACAAGATACAGCTGCAACCATAACAGCAACCAACATTAGGAGTTTTGATAAATTTTTCATGTTTAGGATTGTTATTTTGTTATTGATATAAATTTTTGAAACTATATAAAAGATAGCTTCTTTGGATTCTAATACTCATTTATAGTAAAAAAGGTTCTTTTGTTACCGCGGATTGTAAAAAAAACTTAAAATTTCACTAAAAAGTACTCAAAATAGGCTCACTTTGGATTAGATGTGCTAAATTATTTTTGATAATTTAAAAAAAACGAGAAGATAAATCATGAATAACGACAACCCACAACCAACGGAGATAAATATTGAACTGACAGAAGAAGTAGCAGAAGGTACTTACACCAATTTAAGTATTATTACCCATTCTAGTGCAGAGTTTATCTTCGATTTTATTAGAATGGTGCCAAACGTACCTAAAGCAAAGGTGAAATCAAGAATACTGATGAGTCCTCAGCAGGCAAAACGTTTAAGTGCTGCTTTGAACGAAAATGTTCGTCGATATGAAGCTGCTCATGGAGTTATTAAAGATTTAGATGGTGGGCGTCCACCATTTCCTATGAATTTCAATACTCCTAAAGGGCAAGCTTAACACCAATGAGCTTCTAGATGAAGTGACAAAGGGTACATCTTATAGTATTGAGGATGTACCCTTTGTGGCTTTACAATGGCAGTTAATTCTTAAATATGCTCTTAGAGCATGTTTAAAATTGTATTTTTCAATAATATGAGTACCATTTTTTTGTCTTTGATCCCCAATTTACTTGGGGGCTAGTTGAGACTCATTTTTTGATGAATAGCCTTAGCTATTGAGCAAAAAATAGACGAAAAGTAGTAGAAAAAGGGATTTCATATTATGAATTAAGATAAATTTAAATATGCTCTTAGTCTACTCTAATAGCTTTGATCCCTTCGGTCATTTTTTCTTTGATTTCTCCTTTTTCATCCACATAAATAAAATAGGCTTCTATATCAGGGTTTTTTATAGCAATTTCCCAAGCAGTCTCTAGCCCCATGGCCATGAATGCTGTCGCAAAAGCATCTGCGGTACCACATTCTGGTGTCAGTACAGAAGCAGAAAGCAAGTTGTTTCTTTCTGGGTATCCTGTTTGAGGATTGATGGTATGAGCATATTTCTGACCTGTGGTAGGATCTTCATGGTAATTTTCATAGTTGCCAGAAGTCGCTAAAGCTTTGTTTTTTAACTCTACAATCATCTGTAGATTAGTTTGACTGCTTTTTTCTTGTGGTTGACGAATGCCTGTTCTCCAAGCAAAACCAGAACTAGTAGTACCTCTTGTTCTTATTTCCCCACCTATTTCTACAAAATAATTAGAGATACCATTTTTTTCTAATAGCCGCCCAATTTCGTCAACAGCGTCTCCTTTTGCAATCGCACTAAAATCTAATTGAATACCTGTATTGGAAGTAGGCTTATAGTAAGTAGTAGTAGTGTTTGTTGTTTTGCTGCTAATAGCTTCGAAAGCTACCAGTGATAGCAAAGAGTCAATTTTGGAGCTGTCTACTTTGGTAATCATTTTTTTCTCGGTATAACCAAAACCCCAATAGTTGACTAATGGCATTACTGTGGGATTGAACCAACCTTCTGTCTGTGCATAGATTTTTTGAGCATTGGTATAGTTCCGATGAAAATGCCCTCCATTGTCTACTATCAAACTATCTTTTTGATTGAAAATCGAAATTTCGGAGGTATCTACATAAGTAGAAACGGCATTATTGATGTCAATGAGTAATTGTTGTATGGGAAGCATGAGATCAATTCCGGTACTGTCTAAAAATGTAATTTCAAAAGTTGTTCCCATCGTTTCTCCTGTAAATCGTTCTGTTATGATTTTGGAGGAAGTTGATGGAGTAGGAGTAGAGGGTTGACAACTAACAAGAAAGAAAAGTATACAAAAACAAAAATAATAACGTATCATATTCTAAATAAGGGCTAGGTATGGTGTACTAGATTAATGTAATAGTCTAAGGCATCTTGAATCAATTCAAAGGAAATTGGGATATTAATTTGAGGAGTCCCAATGGATTGGAGTAACGTGCAATTAATGATGTTTTTATCATTTTTTTTGTCTTGTAAGACCAGTTGATAAATCGCATTAGGGGCAAAAACAGTTAGATCGTATTTAGGATATAAGGCTAATATATATGCTGTTATTTCTCTTAGGGTTCGCTCACTCAAGCCAACTAATTGTGTGCTACAATAGCATTCTAATAGCATTCCTAATGCAACAGCCTGTCCATGAAGTAGGGGACGTTCTGTTTCCCAGCTTAGGCTCTCTATCGCATGTCCTAGAGTGTGCCCAAAGTTTAGACACTTACGAATCCCTTTTTCGAACGGATCAAGAGCGACGATTTCTTTTTTGACCTGAAGGGATTGTTCAATTAGAGGTTGCCAATCGACCTTATTTAGAGAGGTGATAGCAGATAATTGGCTCCAGTGTTCAGTGGTGTCAATCAAAGCATGTTTAATCATTTCGGCATAGCCACTTTGTACTTCTGCTAGAGGTAAGGTATCAAAGAAAGTGGGATGTAAAAAGACAGCTTGAGGATTACAGAATAGTCCAATACTATTTTTTACTTGCAGAAAATCGATCCCTAGTTTACCTCCTACAGAGGCATCTACCTGGGCTAGGAGGGTAGTCGGGATCTGAATGAAATCCATTCCTCGTTTAAAGGTACTAGCACAAAAGCCTCCCATATCTCCAATTACACCGCCTCCCAGATTGAGTAGGACCGCCTGACGATCAGCCTGCTCTTTCATCATAGAAGACCAAATGTATTGACAAGTTTGTATATTCTTATGTTGTTCTCCTGCTTCTATCACTATTGTACATAAATCAAAGTCAGATAGAGCAGTTTCTACTATAGGCAAACAAGCACGATAGGTATTCGTATCCGCTAAGACGAATACTTTAGAATAACTTTTTGCGTGTAGTAACTGATTTAAGGCATCAAAGGAAGCCGTCTCAAATTGAATAGGATAACTATTTGACATAAGAATAGTCCAGTTTTTGTCCATCCACTACTTCTATCTTATTATGGACAAAGTATTCGATTTGTTCTTTTAGTTGTGGTAATGAACGATACAGTTGCTCATAAGATTCCGCTACAAAATATTGACCTTGATAGCAATCCTTGATATAAGGTGTTGCTAGTATATGATGCAGATCAAATGGATAACGTGTGGCATCAGCACTAAGGGAAAAAACGGATTCGCCTGGAGAAGAGAGAATACCAGCACCATAGATTTTGGTCGTGCCATTTTCATTAATAAGTCCGAATTCTATGGTATACCAATAAATACGTGCCATTAACTCAATAGCAGTCTCATTATCAATATGTTGGAGTGCAATTTGGCTGATACCATTCAAGAAACCCGCAAAATAAGGCTCGCTTAATAAAGGAACATGACCAAAGACATCATGAAACATATCAGGTTCTTCGATATATTTCAATTGTGCTAACGTTCGGAGCCAAGTCGTAGCAGGAAATTGTTTTTTTGCTAACAACTCAAAGAAGGGTTTATTGTCAATCAGACCAGGGACAGCATATACTTCCCAGCCTGTTAGCTCCTTTAGTATCTTGTTGATAGTGGTAAACCTAGGGACCTCATAGGACTGAAACTGTATGGTTTGGATTCCTTCTAGAAATTTGGAAGTAGCACGATTGGCTAATACCTGAGACTGTTCCTCAAATAATAGCTGCCATACATGATGAGATTCCTTTGTGTACTGATCGTATTCTTGTTGCATAACATTATTCAAATTGATAAA
>CAYOJF010000200.1:0-4006 GCA_964404215.1 uncultured Aureispira sp.
AATCAATTCATTTTCGCCCAAATCGTTGATTTGGAAGAACTTAATTTTTAAACATACTCTTATGAAAAAAGTACTATTTATAGACCGAGATGGCACACTCGTCATCGAACCCCCAATTGACTATCAATTAGATAGTCTCGAAAAACTAGAGTTTTATCCTGCTGTTTTCCAGTGGCTGAGTCGAATAGAAAAAGAACTAGACTATGAGCTCGTTATGGTAACGAATCAAGATGGCTTGGGAACCCAGTCTTTCCCAGAAGAAACCTTTTGGCCTGCTCAAAACAAAATAATCCAAGCATTTGCCAATGAAGGTATTTCTTTTCAAGAAATCCTTATTGATCGTAGTTTTCCAGCAGATAATGCTCCAACTCGCAAACCACGAACAGGATTATTAACTCCCTATATTTATGGTAATTATGATTTAGCTAATTCTTATGTGATTGGTGATCGCATTACGGATATAGAGTTAGCACAAAACCTAGGAGCTCAGGGTATTTTAATTGGGAAGGAGGATAATACGACTAATGCGGTATTGACAACTCTTGATTGGCAAGAAATTTATCAATACCTCAAAAATCAACCTCGCATAGGAACCATCCAACGAGTTACTAAAGAAACTACTATTTCTATTGCGATTAATCTGGATGGCAATGGAAAAAATACGATACAGACAGGAATTGGTTTTTTTGACCATATGTTAGAACAAATTGCAAAACACGGACAAATCAATCTCGATATACAAGTAAAAGGAGATTTAGAAATTGATGAGCATCATACTATAGAAGATGTTGGGCTAGCATTAGGAGAAGCTTTTGCTCAAGCCCTAGGAAGTAAAAAAGGAATTCAGCGTTATGGCTATTTACTACCAATGGATGATTGTTTGGCACAAGTTGCTATTGATTTTGGTGGGCGACCTTGGCTAGTTTGGGAGGCTCTATTCCAAAGAGAAATGATTGGTAACATGCCAACTGAAATGTTTTCCCATTTTTTCAAATCATTCAGCGACACTGCTAAATGTAATCTTAATATCAAAGCAGAAGGAAAAAATGAACACCATAAAATTGAGGCAATATTCAAAGCTTTTGCTAAAGCCATCAAAATGGCTATACAGCCAACCAACGACTATTCTATCCCAAGTACAAAAGGAATCTTATAACCTATGATTGCAATTATTAAATACAATGCAGGCAATATCAACTCTGTACAAAATGCCCTATCTAGATTAGGGTACCCTAGCGTCATTACAGATGATAAAGATGTTATTCTGCAAGCAGATAAAGTCATTTTCCCTGGAGTAGGAGAAGCTAGTACAGCCATGCAACACCTACAGAATAAAGGGCTAGACAATGTATTACGCCAAGTAACGAACCCCATGCTGGGTATTTGCTTGGGATTACAGCTAATGTGTAAGCATAGCGAAGAAGGGAATACAGCATGTCTCGGTATATTTGATACTGTTGTCAAGAAATTCCCCCCCAAAGATAAAGTGCCTCATATTGGCTGGAACAATTTTGAGGAATTGAAAGGAAGTTTATTCCAAAATGTAACTACCTCTGATGATGTCTACTATGTACACAGTTACTATGCCGTACCTACCCCCCAAACCATCGCCCAATCCCATTACATTTTACCCTTTGTGGGTGCTCTTCAATTTCAAAATTTTTATGCGACTCAATTTCATCCTGAAAAATCAGCTCAGGTAGGGGAGCAAATCTTAAAAAACTTTTTAACGCTATGAGATTAATTCCTGCTATTGACCTTATTGATGGTCAATGTGTTCGTTTGACAAAAGGAGACTACTCCACTAAAAAAGTATACAGTGCCAATCCACTTGAGATTGCCAAGCAGCTAGAAGACCATGGTATCCAATACCTCCACCTAGTTGATTTGGACGGTGCCAAAGCAAAAAAAATTATCAATCAAAAAGTGCTGGAACAAATTGCTACACAAACCAATCTCAAAATTGATTTTGGTGGTGGTCTTCAATCAAATGAAGATTTAAAAATCGCCTTTGAATCTGGTGCAACACAAATTACAGGAGGTAGTATAGCTGTCACCAACCCTACCCTATTTACGGAGTGGCTTGCCATATATGGTGCTCACAAAATTATTTTAGGTGCTGATTGTAACAACAGAAAAATAGCCACTCATGGCTGGCAAAAAAGTTCTAATCTTGACGTCGTTTCTTTCATTGACAATTATACCCATAGAGGTGTACAATATGTTATTTGTACTGATATTGCAAAAGATGGTATGCTTCAAGGTAGTTCAGAAGGGCTTTACACCGAAATATTAAAAACGACCTCTGCTCAACTCATTGCAAGTGGTGGGGTAAGTTCTATACAAGATATTAAAAACCTAAAACGTATAGGATGTGAAGGTGTTATCATCGGAAAAGCTATTTATGAAGGAAATATTTCACTAAAAGAATTAGAGCTGCTATGCTAAAAAAAAGAATTATACCTTGCTTAGATATTCAAAATGGGCGAACGGTAAAAGGAATTAATTTTGTGGGAATACGAGATGCTGGCGATCCTATAGAATTGGCTAAGAAGTATGTAGCAGAAGGAGCTGACGAACTAGTTTTTTTAGATATCACTGCTACTGTCGAAAAACGAAAGACATGGGTCAAATTAGTATCTAAAATTGCCAAAGAAATCAACATTCCATTTACGGTTGGTGGTGGAATTAGTAGTATAAAGGATGTATCCACACTGCTCCAAGCAGGAGCAGACAAAATTAGTATTAACTCTGCCGCAGTCAAAGATCCAACACTCATCACTAACCTAGCCCAAGAATTTGGTAGTCAGTGTATTGTGGTAGCTATCGATACTAAATTTATTAATCATAACTGGAAAGTTTTTGTACAAGGTGGACGGAAAGAGACTTCGCTAAAAACATTAGATTGGGCTCAGACTATAGAACAACTCGGTGGAGGTGAAATTTTACTTACCTCTATGAATAATGATGGCACTAAATCAGGATTTGCACTTGATATTACCAACAAAGTCAGTCAACTGGTTAATATTCCCGTAATTGCGTCAGGAGGAGCTGGAAAAACTGCCGATTTTGAGGCACTCTTTTCGCAAACAGCAGCCAGTGCTGGTTTAGCCGCTAGTATTTTTCATTATGGAGAAATTCCTATTCCGAGGCTAAAATCTTATTTAATACAACAAGGTATTCCTATTAGAGTAATTCATTGAAAAATGAAAAAACCTACACTCCAGCATTTTAAAATAACATTTAAATCTAAACCATGCCAGTAATAAATTTTGATAAAAACAAAAATGGACTAGTTCCTGTCATTATACAACACATCGACACCTTACAAGTGTTAATGCTTGGCTACATGAATCAAGCTGCTTACGAAAAAACTATTGCAGAAAAAAAGGTCACTTTTTTTAGCCGTTCTAAATCTAGATTATGGACAAAAGGAGAAACTTCAGGCAATTTCCTACAAGTAAAAACAATACAAATTGATTGTGACCAAGATACTATTCTTATTCAAGCAATTCCAACAGGTCCCACTTGCCACAAAGGCACTACTTCTTGTTTTGCCGAAGTAACACCAAAAGGTTTCATCTATCAACTCGAAAGAAAAATACAAACACTTATTGACCTCAATGATCCTATTTCTCAAACCAATGCACTCTATAAAAGATGCATCAATAATTTTTCTCAAATAGTAGGTGAATAATCAGTAGAATTGTTAATTGAAGCGATTGACAACAATGATTTTTTGTTTAAAAATGAAGCAGCTGACTTGATCTATCACTTTTTAATTTTATTAAAATCCAAAGGCTTTGCAATGAAAGATATTGAAGCAGTACTGCTAGCAAGAGCAAAAGAGAGGACCTGTTAATACCAAAACAGACGTTATCCCATAAAGGATAACGCCTGTTCTTTTCTTAGTAACTGATGTTACGCAGAAATATTCCTCCTATTGAAAACCATAAACGAGGTGAGATTCTTAAAGTCTACTATTAGTTTAATTTTGAATGCTTAA
>CAYOJF010000201.1:0-3828 GCA_964404215.1 uncultured Aureispira sp.
ACGGTCAATCTCAATACTACTCAATGGACAGCAGGGATCTATTTTGCTACCCTCTGGAGCAATGGAGAAGCTGTAAAAGTCTATCAAATTATTATTCGTCGATAAAACAACGACTTCATTAGCAGTTCCTACACTTATGTAGGAACTGCTTTTTTAATCTACCATATATGAAGTATGTATTCTTTTCCATTAGTTGGATGTTCTTTTTTTCTTCTACTGTCAATAGTCAAACTATCACTTTCAATAAACGTGTCCTTTATGGTTGTACCAATAATACTATTTTCACAGGAATACAAGTAACCGATTCTTGCTATTATATCATGGGCAATGCTCGAGAAGCTACTTCCTGTAATTTTGGAACTATTTTTCTAAAATTAGATACCTTTGGTAATGACCTAGCTTATCAAATAGCTCCCTACTTAGAAACATGGCAGAATGCTTTTGTTAAAGATAATATGCGGGGTTTTGCTAATGTTGGCTATTCTTATGATTCTATAGGTATGAAGGGGGGGGGGTATAAATATACAGAACAAGGACAGAGACAGCTAGTAGAAACTTATTACAATCCTAACAATAGGGGAAATATACTTTCACCAATAGATTTAGTTGTATTACCTGATAGTAGCTACTTTACGATTGCAACAGTTGGAGATACTATACGTGCTAATGGTGGTGCAGATACTTATCTAGTTAAATAAAAATGGACAAAGAGAATGGACACAAATTAGAGGAAATAGCAATGGTTTAAAAGAGATTGCAGGTACTATCCATTACGATACTATCTACAAAACTTATACTATAGGATATCAGCAAGATAATACCCTTCCATTAGGAGGTGTTAACAGACCCATTATTAGATGTATGTTAGAGCAACTTGATAGTGCTGGCAATACCCTCTGGACTTGGGCAAGTCCTTTGTTTAATAAAGAAGTCCATGGAGCAAAAGATATTATCCCAACCAAAGATGGAGGTTGGGTCATTGCCTCAGCCTTAGGATGGAGTCGAGTTACACAACAGAATTCTATGAAATATTTTTATGACCCATATCTATTTAAATTGGATGCCAATAGAAATATTGTGTGGGAAAAAGATTTTCATACTGGGATTCAGGACATATCTTATTTTCATAAAGTCATTGAACTAGAAGATAGTAGCCTGGTAGCCTTTGGAACAAAAGGAATTGAATATCCTGACACAACCAATCCACAATATTATATACTTCATGGTAAAATTGTTAAACTTACCCCCAATGGCAATATTCTATGGGATAGAGAATATCAGTATTTGACGACTGCTTTTGCTGAACATGAGGTACATGATGCTGCTCGTACTCCTGATGGAGGATTCCTTCTCTGTGGAGAAGCTAGAGGAAGTGGTTCAGGTGCTAGTCAGCAAGGCTGGTTACTCAAACTAGACGAGCATGGTTGTTTAGTCCCTGGGTGTCATCTGGTCAGTGGCGTACTGCCGCCTAGTGCTACTAGCTCTATAGAGTTACTCCTCTACCCCAATCCTGCTACTCAGTTTCTTAATGTCTTCTATCAGTCGAGTGAGGAGGGACAGGAGTTGTCTTTTAGCATCATCAATGTACAAGGACAGACGGTACAGCAATATCAGAGTGCCGCTATCTCTGGAAAAACTTATATGCTGGAGGTGGAAACTTTGCCTAAAGGGATTTATTTTTTAGAAGTGCTACTAGATGGGAAGTTGGTGGAGACGAAGGAGTTTGTGGTGGGTCAATAGTGGGTGGGGAGTTTTAGTAGCAAGTATGAAGTAGCAAGTAGCAAGATTTTTTGTGGTTCGTAAATAGAGGTTTAGATGTTAGACTTTTTCTATAGTGGGTGGGAGTTTTATTGAATTGTTGATTTTGTCAATTGTGAGTGGGGAGGTAATTTTATAAGACAACTTCTTCCATTCACTTGGTAAAACAGTAGGTTTGGTCGAAAACTACGCCTCAAAGGATTTATTATTTATAGGAGTTCGTTATATTACTGGATAATGCTGTTTTTATCTTTTTCTAATTCATAACCATGCCTCTAAAAATATTCTTTGCTTTTGGTTTGATTGGTTTCTTTGGGATGGTCATCTTTTTGACTATATACTTAGTTTATGCCTATTACAAATCCATTGCCGCACAGACAAAACATCGTTTCTCTGATAGAGATATTTTTATTCTATTGGCTAGGGCAAATCATTTCTTGACTCCCAAACAGCTCTCGGCCCTTTCTCCTCTCAACGAGAAAGAAGCAAAAGCTAGATTAATGCATTTGTATATGGAAGGTGCCTTAAGGCAATATACGAATGGTTCTGGTACCACTGTTGTTTATCAGCTTCGAGAAGCACTCCCTACGTCCGAACAGCTTCCCATCTCTTTGCAGGGGCTCTCTGATGATGAAATTATCCGTATCATTGAAGAATACTCTGAAGACTATCAAGTGACCGTTGCAGAGCTCGTCTTAATATTTGGGATTGATATCTATGAAGCAAAAGTACTGATCAAGCGACTCAAAAAAACTGGTTTACTTACCCGATTACTCTCTAGCAAGGGTTTTATCTACGTTATCAAAAATCCCATTCTTCAGAATAAACCCAAAATACGCCACTCAGAAGTATCCAATGCCCCTAAAATCCCTCTTCAAAATCTAACCCCACGGATCAAAATACCTGATGCCACCATGATTGATTTAGCAATCAAACATAAAGGTAATCTAACACCCGCCCTCGTCTGTGTCAAACTCAATATCTCCCTACAAGAGGCAAAACAAAAATTAGAGGAACTACAAAACCAAGGGGTCTTTTTGTTAGATATTAACCCCGAAAATCATCTGATTGAATACCAATTGCGAGATAAAAATCTATTATAACCATGAAAATAGCTCTCCTTATACTATTAGCAACTTTAGGTATAGCCGCATTGGTGTTTTTTATGGTCGCACTCTCCAAAGCTCATTACCTAAAATATCACAAAAGCACACAACATAAATTTTCGGATGCAGAAGTATTTAGGGTAATGTCTAATGCCAATCACTTCATCACTGCAAAACAGCTCGCGGCGATATCTACTCTTTCTGAAAAAGAAGCTCGAACCCGTCTTTCTTACTTGGCCATATTTGGTGTATTACATCAGTTTGTATGTTCTGCAGACTGGTCTACAGCAGTTTATCAACTCAAAGAAGAAATTCCTTCTTCTAATCAAATTACGCTCTCTTTACAAGGACTCTCAGACAAAGAAATAATAACCCACATCAATAATTATGTTGATGACTATCAAATCACTATCGCAGAATTAGTCGTACTATTTGGCATTGATATATATGAAGCAAAAGATCTGCTAAAAAGATTAGTCAAAAGTGATTTGGTCGAGAAGTATTATAAAAACTTCAAAGCAATTTATATCATCAAAAACCCACTACAGATGACCCCTCCTTTGCTGAGTCAGTCTATTGTAGCACCTAGTACTAATAAAATAGCTTTACCTAACACTACTCATAAAATGAAGATTCCTGATGCTACTGTACTTCGATTAGCGATTGATCATCAGGGAAAAATCACTCCTGCCCAATTGTGTCTAGCACTAGAAATCCCCATACAAGAAGCAACTAATAAGCTAGAAAGTCTTTACGAACAAGGAGCCTTCAAAATGGGAGTTGACGACACGAATAGTGTCCTAGAATATCATTTAGCTGATGATAGCTTACTGAATCGCTAAGAGCATGTTTAAAATTATGTTTTCAATATGAACGCTGTATTCAGAGATTCAGTGAATCCCTGAATCAAGAGAACCAGAGTAGCATTTTTTTACTAATTGAGACTCATTTTTGAATGAATAGC
>CAYOJF010000202.1:0-3798 GCA_964404215.1 uncultured Aureispira sp.
TTTGAGTAGTTTAGAGGCGAAAAATGTAGCTTTAGCGGGCTAAAGCGAGGCTTTTTAACAAAAAAAATACCAAAAGTAAATTTTTTTACTGCGGAAATATTTCCGTGACTACTTAAACGCCTTGATTATCAATAGCAAAGCGATAAAGTTAGGAGCTAAACACTTCAAAAGTGCTTAGCTCCTAAAGCTATCTCCACTTTCAAGCAAAAGTGGCGTTTGATGTTGTTTTATAATCCTTAGTTCATGTTCAAGGACTAATCCCAAAGGGTTGTAGTTGAGTTGACGTCTAAGAAAGTAGATTTTCTATTTTAATAAAAAAAGATGCATACTAAACTATACCTACTAAGCCTAGGAATACTGTTCGTAATTTTACAGGCTGCTTGCAATAGAGGCAATAGAGAAATGGCTGAGCCTAATTTGCCGACTACCTTACTCCACTATGCTAATATTAGCTATCCTAATCATGTGCAACAGGCTATTGAGGCATTAGATAATACTCCTGCTGATAATAGGATAACCAATGAAGGGGCAACATTGGGACGAGTCTTATTCTTTGATAAAAAACTATCGCAAAATAATAGAATTGCCTGTGCTTCGTGTCATAGAAACAGAGCAGGTTTTTCGGATCGAAAACCCCAAAGTCGAGGTTTTGAGAGGAAAAGAACACGTCGTAATTCCATGACTTTGCTCAACACTCGATTCTATAAAAGTGGTAAAATGTTTTGGGATGAAAGAGCGACTACATTGGAAGAACAAGTATTGATTCCGATTGAAGATCATATTGAAATGGGGATGGATTTGGAAGAGCTGGTGCCTAAACTGCAAGCTATAGACTACTATCCAGCTCTTTTTGAAGCTGCATTTGGAACGACAACGGTCAGCAAAAATACCATATCAAAAGCACTGGCACAATACATACGTAGTATGGTGACTTATGAGTCCAAATATGATAAGATACAGCAAGGGTTAGCTCAGTTTACGGAACAAGAGTTAAGGGGTAAGCAGATTTTTGAAACAAGAAGAGGAGCAACCCAACAAAGCTGCAATGATTGTCATGGAGGAGGACAAGAGGATCGGTATTCTAGTCATTTTCAGATAGGACAAAAACCAATGAGTGTAGATCCACACGATAGTAATGATTTAGGAATTTATGAGCAAACAGCTATGGATAGGGATAAAAGTAAATTTAAACTGGGATCTCTGCGTAATATTACACAAACAGCTCCTTATTTTCATGATGGGTCAGCGGCTAGTTTGCCAGAGGTGTTGTCTAGCTCAGGACATGATTTTGGATTGAGCACTACTGAAATAGATGATATTGTCGCTTATCTAGAAACATTAACTGATTATGAAATAGGTCGAAAAGAAAAATATAAAAACCCATTTCTTCGAAGAAAGTAATCTTGCTCTTCACTAAGAGAAGAGGAATAGCTGAATCATAGATTATGATAGAGGGTTATTTATTTTTTCAATAAAGATTCTTCTGATATATATTTGTTAAATGAAAGGCCAACTATTATCTTTGTAGTGAAACAATTTCAAAGAATCTTGTTACCTGTTTGGAAACATTTTTTGAACAGACCAATTTCAATACTAAAGACTAAATAAAATAATTATGGACCAATCAAATGGCAAATGCCCTTTTGGATATGATGCACAAGCACCAACTCCAAAGAAAAGAACAAAAAATAGAGACTGGTGGCCGAATCAGCTTGATTTGGATGTACTTCGTCAAAACTCCAACTTATCCAATCCAATGGATGAGGATTTTGACTACAAAGAAGCTTTCTTGGCATTAGACCTAGCAGCTGTTAAGAAAGACTTGACAGCAGTAATGACTGATTCGCAAGATTGGTGGCCGGCTGATTATGGACATTATGGTCCATTTATGATCAGAATGGCTTGGCACAGTGCCGGTACTTACCGTGTCTATGATGGACGTGGTGGTGGAGCTTCGGGCATGCAGCGTTTTGCCCCGCTTAATAGCTGGCCTGATAATGGAAACTTAGATAAAGCAAGATTATTGCTATGGCCTGTTAAGCAGAAATATGGCAATAGCCTTTCTTGGGCGGATTTGATGATTTTGGCAGGAAACGTAGCACTAGAATCAATGGGATTTGAGACCTATGGTTTTGCTGGAGGTAGAGAAGATTTTTGGGAGCCAGAAGAAGATATTGACTGGGGAACAGAATCAGAGTGGTTAGGTAATGATGATCGTTACGAAACAGGAGAATTAGAGCCAAAACTAGGTGCGGTACACATGGGATTGATTTATGTTAATCCAGAAGGCCCAAATGGAGAACCTGATCCTTTGAAATCAGCACATGATATCAGAATTACTTTTGGTAGAATGGCAATGAATGATGAAGAGACCGTTGCTTTAGTAGCAGGGGGACACACTTTCGGAAAAGCACACGGTGCGGCTGATCCTGAAAAATATGTAGGAGCAGAACCACATGGTGCTTCTATCGAAGAAATGAGTACAGGGTGGAAAAATACCTACAAAAGTGGTGTATTGGACGATACCATCACCAGTGGTATAGAAGGAGCATGGACGCCTAACCCAACACAGTGGGATCATGACTACTTTGATGTACTATTGAACTATGACTGGGAATTGACGAAGAGTCCTGCTGGAGCACACCAGTGGACACCAAGCAATGCAGACGCTAGACAAGCACCTAAAGCAGGTGATGCGAACGGCTCACAAGCATTGATGATGACTACGGCTGATATGGCTCTAAAAATGGATCCTGCATATCGTAAGGTTTCTGAAAAATTCCATAACGACCCTAAAGCATTTGAAGATGCGTTTGCTAGAGCTTGGTTCAAACTAACGCATAGAGATATGGGACCTAAGGACAGATACCTAGGAGCAGAAGTGCCACAGGAAGATTTGATCTGGCAAGATCCTATCCCAAAACCAACCCACCAATTGGTGAATGAAGGAGAAGTAAAAGAATTGAAAGCAGCTATCTTGGCTACTGGATTATCTATTTCAGAATTGGTTTATACAGCTTGGTCTTCTGCCTCTACTTTTCGTAAATCGGATAAAAGAGGAGGAGCAAACGGAGCTCGTATTCGCTTGACACCACAAAAAGACTGGGAAGTAAACAAACCAGCACAATTGGCAAAAGTACTAGCTGCTTACGAAACAATCAAGAGTGATTTTGATGCGAAGCATGAGGCTAAGATCTCTATTGCAGATTTGATCGTATTGGGTGGAGCAGCAGCCATAGAGCAAGCGGCTAAGAATGCTGGTGACGACATCACCGTACCTTTCACAGCAGGTAGAGGTGATGCCCTACAGGAGCAAACAGAGGTCGATTCTTTTGAGCACCTTAAGCCAGTGGCAGATGCTTTCCGTAACTACTACAACCACCAAAGAAATTCTTCTCCAGAAGAATTGATGATTGACAAAGCTCAGTTGATGGGATTGACGGCTGTAGAAATGACCGTACTATATGGTGGTTTACGCTCGATCAATATCAACTATGATGGTTCTGACAATGGTATCTTTACGGACAAAAAAGACCAGTTGACGAACGATTACTTTATCAATGTACTAGACTTGCGTACCAAGTGGAGAGCAACTTCAGAGGAAAGTAACCTTTTTGAAGGAACGGACTACACTACTGGAGCTAAAAAATGGCAAGGAACAAGAGTAGATTTGATCTATGGATCAAATACAGAACTAAGAGCTATTGCAGAGGTATATGCTATGAGCGGAAAAGCGAAATTTACCCGTGACTTCGTTAAAGCATGGACTAAAGTAATGAACGCAGATAGATTCTAAGA
>CAYOJF010000203.1:0-3656 GCA_964404215.1 uncultured Aureispira sp.
ATTCCTTTGTGTACTGATCGTATTCTTGTTGCATAACATTATTCAAATTGATAAATTACACTGTAAATTAAGTAAGTGAATCTTTTTACAGAGAGTTTTTGCTACAATTTGAGGTGGAACGGAACCTTGTAGCCATAGCTACAAAGGTGAGTACCTAACGATAAAGTGTACAAAAAGTCTCGCTTAAAAATGTTTGAAAATTTAGTTTACAGTGTATTAAGTAGCTAGTTGGAAAATTAGATTCTAACTCCCATTACTTGAAGTTTATTACTGCCCAAAAACTTGCACCCAATAATGCCCATAGTCACTATTCGCGACTTTAGCATACCCTACTCCCATATAGCTGATGTTTTTCTTTATAATATTCTTGCGATGCCCCTTACTTTTCATCCATGTATCAACAACATCTTTGGGGGTTGGCTGTCCCGCAGATATATTTTCGCCACACCCAAAAACATTCGTCCCGTCCGTAAACTTACGAATCCTCTCAAATGTTTCTGCTACTTGCCTTTTACGACCATTTTTATCTACATCCATTGAATTATGGTCAAAATAAGATTCTGTTCCCATATCCATAGCATGATATCGAGCAGCATTAGTCAATGCCTTGTGTGACTTAAGCTGACTTAGTCCACGTCTTTTTCTTATTTTATTGACTAATACCAATACCTCAGTCTCAAATTTTTCATTAGATGAGGCAATTCGTTCTTCTCCTGTAGGTGCTCCTTTGAAATCTTGTGCCTGAAGTCCTATAGACAAGGACATTATCAGAATAAGCAGTATATTTTTCATAAATTTGTACTTTAAAAAATAAAATGACTTCTAAAAAGAGCCAATTATTAGACAATGTCTAATTTTGTGCCAATAAAATAGAGTTTGGTTCACTTTTAGTTTGGAGCTAGTTACATATAACACTTACAATCAATGAAATACTTATTATTACTTGTTTTTTTTTCTATTAATATAGTTGCTACCTATTGTCAAGGTATAGGAACTATTATTGGTTATGTTTTTGAAGAAAACAACCGAGGCTATCTACAAAATGCAGAAGTAATTATTAGGCATCCCAAATTAGCAGAAGCCCTAACTACTTTTACAGGAAAAGACGGAAAGTTTGAAGTTAGTATGCCACTAATGGATGGTACCTATCAAGTAGTTGTCAACAAAAATGCCTTTGAGCGAGGAAGTAGTACTTTCAGTAAAAAAGATGCAACTGCTTACAATTCTATCTTCGTCAAAGTAGAAATGACCCGATTACCGGGCTACTTATTAGATATGAATATAGTCAACTGGGTGTCTGCCGAAAATCCAACAAATGTTTTTGGTATAGAAGGGGCTCATATTGAAATCTACAACAACACCCTACAAAAAGAAGTACTCAATCTAGAAAATCATGCTTCTCCTAGTATACAAGTATTGCTAGAGCAAGGGAATGAATATATTTTCATGGTCCGTAAAGAAGGATACTATACCAAACAAATGCGGGCTAATGTCAATGTTAATGGCTGTATTCTGTGCATGGAAGGCTTTGGAGATGTAACGCCAAAAGTAGTAGACAATCTTACACAAGAAAATACGATGGGTAGCCTTGGTACAGAAGTAAGCATGCGAAAAATGATTGTAGGAGAGAATTTAAAACTAGAAGATATTTACTATGATTTAGGCAAATCTACCCTACGTCCAGAAGCCATCCAAGGGCTTAATCGCTTGATTCAATTATTGGACAACAACCCTAATATTATTGTTGAATTGAGCTCTCATACTGATTCGAGAGGAGGAAAAGAAGCTAACATGGCTTTATCCCAACGTCGTGCTAACAGTGTTATGAATTATATCAAAAAGAGATTAAAAATTGATGAGAGTAGAATTACTGCTAAAGGATATGGAGAATCTAGATTAGTTAATAGCTGTTCTGATGGGGTTAGTTGCTCAGAGGATATGCATCAAAAAAATCGCAGGACAGAACTCACGATAATTGACTTACTCGTTGATAAAGGAAATCAAAAACGCTCTTTAGCCTCTATCATGCAAGAACGAAATTTTGATAAGATACTAGAAGCCAATACAGCTAGTTACGCTGAATCAGATGCTACTTCAGAAGCAACTCCTTCTACTCGTCCACTCTCCAAACCTAAAACAATCCCTATGAATTACAGTGGATTTAAAATAGAATTGGTCGCAGAACCAGGAGATATTTCTCCCCAGCATCCACTTTTTTATGCCTTTGAAGAAGTATATATTGATATGGACAAAAATCAATGGACCTCTTTCATGATCAACCATTTCAATACTAAAGCAGAGGCTGAACAGAGTTTACTACAGTACAGAACAAATTTCCCATCGTCTAAAGTCATCCAATATATCAATAGCAAACGCCAAGAGTAATAATTTAATCCACTAATTTGCCTTGATTCAATATCATTTTAGTCTGGAAAAGGCGTTCTTTTTCATAATAAAAATGGGTTTCCATATATTTTTGATTGGCACGATACTCCCCTTCTACTCGTAATGTAACTCCCTCTTGAGTAGGCAATGGTTGTATTGTAAAATAAGCTCCATCCAATATTCCTTCTTCGAAGGAATATTGGGTGTGGATAGTCCCATTTAGTGTCATTGTTTTTTCTATTCCATGCAGCTCTCCCTCTTTGAAGTATGCGATCTTTTGAGGAATTCGCTGGTTATAATAAAATAACTCCGTCACCGCTTGGCTATCAACCATATAGATAATTCGTTTCCGATATTGCCCAGTCAAATTAGTGTCTAATTGGATTGGCTTATAGTTTTGACTCCATTCATAATACGCTCCTGAATAGATTTTTTGGAGCAATTCATAGGCACGATCTTCTGTATGATGATAATATTCCCATAATCCTGTTTCTTCTCCATTTTGATAAGCTCCCTTAATCTGTAGCTCACCACTATAGCCATAATACAACCATTCTCCTTCAGGCAGCCCATTGACTAGTTTACCTTTAGCTCGAAGCCGACCGTAAGTAGAGAATTCTTTTACCTCTCCAGTATGATATTGAGGTATTTGATCCATAAAATCGTATCGCCTCATCCCTTCTTCATCTTCTAGGTCTACCCCTTGATTGACCAATAAAAAATCATAGGCGACATGAGGATACGCATGAATCAAATAGGTTTTACCTTTTTCGTAACTCGCATAATCGTTTGGAGATTTACCGACAATAATTTCTTTGGTATGAACGGTACTATTTTTATAGGTTTTTATGATTTTTAGTTTCATAAAATAGCTCTTCCGTCTACCCCCTTCTACTTCAAAAGAAAAATAGTTCTTCCCATTTCCTATTTTAACGACTTTGGCGATCACTACTACCTGAGCATGATTGTAATGACTCATAACAGAATGATGTATTTTGCTATTGCAAGCTATCAAATTGATTGTACCAAAAAGGAAAAGGATAAAAAGGTATCTCATAAATAAAATTGGACGTTAGCAAAACAAGTAAAAGTGTAGTCTATTCCATAAATTTACAGAATGATTTCTTTATTGATGATTATTACAAAAAAAGAGCCTATTTTAGGAAAGCATTAGATTTTACGACTTATACAAATAATGAAAATACTACATACTGCAGACTGGCACTTAGGGCAAAAATTTCACTACAAAACTAGAGAAAAAGAGCATCAAT
>CAYOJF010000204.1:0-3641 GCA_964404215.1 uncultured Aureispira sp.
ATTCTCTGGTATGGGAAGTGATGATAGTGTATCTGTTGTCGTATCTACTGATGGTGGTACTACTTGGACTTCTATTTATACTTGGGATGTGAACAACACGCTTCCTAGTAATGCAACTGATGTTATTATTGACCTAAGTGCTTATACTAGTGCTTCTAATATCTTTGGTATTGTCGGTACAGAAGGTGCTACAGATGACCCTGAAGACTACTATGCTAATATTCATAGTTTCGAAATCAGAATACCTCCTTCTTGTAATGCTCCTTCTATGCTTACTTCGGCCAATATCACTGCTACTTCTGCAGACTTAGGCTGGACAGAAAATGGTACTGCCTTGCAATGGGCTATTGAATATGGTCCTGCTGGATTTACTCCAGGTACAGGTATGACTACTATTGCTGTAACTAATCCTGCACCTTTAACAGGATTGATGTCAGCAACTGACTATGACTTTTATGTAAGAGCGATCTGTGGTCCTACAGATACTAGTGCTTACTCCAATGCAGGAGCCTTCACTACTGCATGTGGTGTATTTACTGCTCCATGGACAGAAACTTTTGCAGCAGCAACAATACCTAACTGTTGGACTGACTCTGGACAAGATCCATTCATATACAGTACTGGTGCTGGTTTTGGTGCTGGTGCTGTATTAGATTACACTACAGCAGGTGGTACTAACTATGCTTGGGTAGATGGTTCTAGTACTGCTAATACATTTGATACTCTAACAACACCATTGGTAGATGTTAGTGGACTTACTACTCCTCATTTGTGTTTAGCTTTATTTAGTAATAATACAAATAGTGCAGGTAACAATACCATAATGATTCAAGTTAATGATGGTCTTACATGGAGTACATTAGCTACTTTTCAGCAAAATCTAGGTCCAAACTGGGCTGAACTAAGCTATGATTTATCTGGATTAACTATTACTGGTCCTATCCAAGCTAGATTTATTGTTAATACAAATAGTACTACTAGTGCATTCCATAACGATATCTTAATTGATGACGTAAGTATCAATAATGGTGGATGTGCACAGAGCTGTATTGTTCCAGCACAATTGACTGCAACTAATATCACAGCTACTTCTGCTGACTTAGGTTGGATGTCTATGGGTACTTCTTTTGAAGTAGAATACGATACTGCTGGCTTTACTCCAGGTACAGGTATGACTATGGTAACAGGATCTAATCCTTTGAGTATAGCAACTTTAATGGCTGCTACTAATTACGAATTCTATGTACGTAACATTTGTGGTGCTGGTGACACTAGTATTGTAGCAGGACCTTTTGCGTTCACTACATTAGCTAACTGTCCAGCTCCTTCTGCTCTAGCAGCTACTAACGTAACGGCTACTTCTGCTGACCTAGGTTGGACAGAAAACGGTACAGCTACTTCTTGGGAAGTAGAATATGGTCCTGCAGGATTTACTCCAGGTGCAGGTATGAGTATGGTAACAGGATCTAATCCTTTAAATGTAGCAACTTTGATGGCTGCTACTGATTATGATTTTTATGTAAGAGCTATCTGTGGTGCTGGTGATTCTAGTACTTGGACTGGTCCTACTGCATTCTCTACACCATGTGCAGTCATTACACCTGCTTACAATACTAACTTTGCTACTTTCCTTCCTGCTTGTTGGGATGAAGCTAATGATGGTAGTATTGCTAATGGACCCACTGGTTTAGGTGCTGGTGCTTGGGGGCAAAGTGGTACTCTTGCTCGTATGAACCTGTGGAATACTGGTGACTCTGACTGGTTAATATCTCCTGAATTTGATCTTTCTGCTGGTAACTGGGAACTAGTTATTGAAGCTTCTGGTGAAGATTTTGCTACTGCTCCTGGTACTTTCTCTGGTATGGGAAGTGATGATAGTGTATCTGTTGTGGTATCTACTGATGGTGGTGCTACTTGGACTTCTATCTATACTTGGGATACTACCAATACACTACCTACCAATGCAACTGATGTTATTATTGATATAAGTGCTTATACTAGTGCTTCTAATATCTTTGGTATTGTCGGTACAGAGGGTGCTACTGATGACCCTGAAGACTATTATGCTAACGTTCATAGATTCGAAATCAGAATGCCAGTACTTCCTTGTGCTGCACCTTCTGCTTTGACAGCTACAAATATCACTACTACTTCTGCTGACTTAGGTTGGACTGAAAATGGTACTGCTACTCAATGGGCAGTAGAGTATGGCCCTACTGGATTTACTCCAGGTACAGGTATGAATATGGTAACTGCTACTAATCCTCTAAATGTTATTGGATTGACAGATAGTACAACTTATGACTACTATGTAAGAGCAATCTGTGGTGCTGGTGATTCTAGTACTTGGACTGGTCCTGCTAGCTTTACTACTCAAGCACTAACTGTTGCTGCTCCTGCACCAAACTTAGTAATTACAGAAATCATGTATAACCCACCAGAAAGCGGTGTTGATACATTAGAATTCATCGAAATTTACAATGCAGAAACTACTCCAGTAGATTTGACTGGATATTCTTTACTGGGTGTAACACACACTTTTGCAAGTGGAATTATTGCTCCTAATAGCTACTATACTGTAGCTGTAAATGGATCTGCATTTAACAGTGTATTTGGTATGATGCCAGATGCTGTTTGGACAAGTGGTGGATTAGGTAATAATGGAGAAGCTGTTGCGATCTATGACAACAATGGTCAATTAGTTGACTCTGTTAGCTATGATGATGGTGGTGTATGGCCAACTAGTCCTGATGGCAATGGTCCTTCATTAGTATTCTGTGATACTTCATTGGATAACAATGATGGAGCTAACTGGTCTGCATCTACTACAGCTACTGGTGTAATGATCGCTGGTAACATGGTAATGGCTAGCCCAGGTGCTGCTGATGCTGCTTGTGCACCTGTTGTTAATCCATTCGAAGATGTTGCACCTTCTGGATACTTTGGTTTAGATTCTGCTTACTGTGGAGCCAATACTGTCATTACTGGTAGTTTGATTATTACTAATAACACAGCTATTCCAGCAAACGGTGTAAACTATGCTATTAATGTAAATGGTAACCCTACTCCTGCTGCCGGTGTAATCGCTACATTGGCTGGAAATACTTCTGATACTATCAACTTAGGTACATTACCATTACCAGTTGGTGTTTATGTTGTAGAAGCAATTACTAGCTATGCTAATGATTCTTTAACAAGTAACGATACTATTTCTACGACTGTAGTAGTTTCTGATCCTAGCGTTTCTATCACTTCATCTACTGATGTTAGCTGTAATGGTCTTACAGATGGTAGTGCTACTGCTACTGTAGCTGGAGGAACTCCTGGATTTGGTTACTTATGGTCAGATGGTACTGCTACTGCTACTCTAACAAATGTTGGAGCTGGTACTTATACAGTTACAGTTACTGATACTGTTGGTTGTACCGCTACTACTAACGTTGTTATCACTGAACCAACTGCATTAGTAGCTACTACTAGTGAAGATGGCATGGGTAATGCTATTGCAACAGGTACAGGAGGAACAACTCCTTATACTTACGCATGGGATGACGCTAACATGCAAACTGCTGATACCGCTACTAACCTATCAAACGGTTCTTACGTAGTAACTATTACAGATGCAAATGGTTGTACAGATA
>CAYOJF010000205.1:0-3542 GCA_964404215.1 uncultured Aureispira sp.
TTACTATTAATAATAAATGGATAATGAACTTAGAAAATTTTAAAATACAAATACGGAGAATAACTGATTTTTCTGAAGAGGAATGCTCCATGTTTATGCCATACTTGAATAAAGAAAACCTGAATAAAGGTGATTTTTTTTTAAAGGAAGGCCAGTATGTAAATCGAATAGCATTTGTAGAAGAGGGGGCTCTCCGTTTTTTTTATTCACATAATGGGAAGGAAATTAATAACCATTTTTTTTTGGAGAACGATTATGCTGTTTCGTATTTAGATTTTTTGAAAGGAACGCCTAGTCGATACTACATTCAAGCATTAGAGAATTGTGTGTTATACACATTTAGACTAGAGTCACTCCAAATCGCTTATGAGAAATCTAAAAACTGGGAGCGATTTGGTCGAATTATAGCGGAGAGTGCTTATGCAACAGCGACAAATCGTTTTGAGTCATTTTTGTTTTTATCTGCCAAAGAAAGATATGTTAAGATGCAAACAGATTATCCAAGATTTATACAGCGTATTCCTCTTTACCATCTTGCGTCCTATTTAGGAATAGAGCGAGAAAGTTTGAGTCGTATTCGGAAAGAATTGGCTAATACATCTCGAATGTAACATACATCAATTTTTATGGGAAATGATACCTCTATTTTTACAGGACAAATATTTGTAACCACTAAAAATAGATAAAATGAAGAATGTATTAATTTTGATCACAGCAGTTTTGTTAACTGGATTAATATCCTGTAGTTCCTTTAATAAAACGATTATTCCACTAGGAACTACTTTGCCCACTCATGATGATAATTATTCGATTATTTGGTCAGGGATAGGAGAGTCATACACTTACGTTGATGGTAAGTATGAGCGAAATGAATCTAATGACTACTCTTTTGAAGTAGTTCAACGACGATATAATAATTCTTGGAAATCTATTAAAAATATGCATCGTATTCATCCCGAATATGATGGTAAGGCAGGAGATAGAGAGCAAACAATGTTTTTTGCTATAGATTTTTTTCAAGAAGGGGAGGAGATTTTATCAAAAATAAACTCATCATTAGGTAATGGAACAGGTATTTCCGATAAAGAGTTTAGAGAACAAACAATTCAGTTTTCTGTCACAGATATCAGCTCTTTTGCTCCTTATAATACAATGAGAATTACGCAGCATTATAAATATGAAGAAGGAGTACTTTTAGAAACAGTAGAACTTTTTAAAGCTAAAGATGATAAAGAAATACCATTTGCCAAAATTGAAGAAAAAGCATATATTTTTAGACCTGTAAGCATGGATAAAGCTCCAACAAGGTTTGAATAAATTCTATGCTAGAGCGTGTCTAAATTTATATTTCAAAGAGAAGGATCTATGAAAACTAGTCATAGATCCTTCTCTTATTGATATCCATTTATATAACGAATTTATTTTCTACGTTTACTTTTTCCATTTCTAGCCCCACCTTTGAATTGTTTTTTCTTTCTATGAAATTGTTTCTTATCAAAGGTATTGTGAGCTGGATTTGGTTTTTTAGTCTTGCCTGTAGCTGCTTCTGAGAGTAATTGTTGTAGCAATTCTGGTCGATTTGCTTTCGTTAGTACATTTTTGATCCAGCGGTGATTTTCTTTTTTGTACCAAAAGAAAAACTTGTGTTGATCTTTCTTCTCTTTCGCTGTTTTTGGAGTTTCAAACTCTTGCAAGGTATATGGATGATACCCAGAGTAATAAATAACAGTGGCTACTGTCATTGGTGTGGGGGTGAAATCCTGTACTTGTTCTAGCTGAAAGCCCATGTCCTTGGTCTCGGCGGCTAGGTTTGCCATATCTTCTAATTTACAGGCAGGATGAGAGGAGATAAAATATGGAACCAATTGTTGTTTCATATTATTTTTCTCATTCACTTTGTCAAACATTTTTTTGAACTGGTGAAAATGCTTAAAACTTGGCTTACGCATAATCTTGAGGACATCATCAGAGGTATGTTCTGGAGCTACTTTGAGTCGTCCTGATACATGGCGAGTAATGAGTTGTTCAGAATATTCTTCCAAATCTTTTGGATCAGCATTTTTATTAAATTCAGGAACTAACATATCGTAACGAATTCCACTTCCTACAAAAGCTTTTTTGACTTTAGGATGTTTGTCAACCTCTTTGTAAATATCCAACATAGACGCATGAGAAGTATCAAGATTGTGACAGATCGTAGGCGATATACAAGATGGGCTGACACATTTGTCACAAATCTCTTGCACCTTACCCTTCATTTTGTACATATTAGCGGAAGGACCGCCCAAGTCACTGATATAACCTTTGAAGTTTTTGTCATTGACAATGTGCTCTACTTCTTTCATGATAGACTCTTTGGAGCGACTAGCAATGAATTTTCCTTGGTGAGCCGAAATAGTACAGAAGCTACATCCTCCAAAACAACCACGGTGCATATTGACCGAGTACTTGATCATTTCGTAAGCAGGAATAGGACCTCGTTTATTGTATTTAGGATGAGGCAAACGAGTGTAAGGCATATCAAAAGAAGCATCAATTTCCTTTTCAGTCATTGTCTGATAAGGTGGATTGATGACCAATGTTTGTTCGTCAATCTGCTGCAACAAACGATTTGCTTTCAGTTTATTAGATTCTTGCTCTAGCATTTTGAAGTTAGAAGCATATATCTTTTTTTCTGCTAAACAGTCTTCGTGAGACCCTAGCCATTTATCTTTCCAGTTTTTGTTCTTAGGAATATTGTCTTTATCTACCAATATAGCAGTCTGAGGAATCGTTCTCAATGAACTAAAAGGAATACCTTTATCGGTCAGTTTGATGATTTCTCTTAAAGGCTGTTCTCCCATACCATAGACCAGAATATCTGCCTTAGAGTCTACTAATATAGTAGGCATCAATTTATCAGACCAATAGTCGTAATGAGTCACTCGACGAAGCGAAGCTTCAATACCACCTATCAAAACAGGCGTATCAGGATAGAGTTCTTTCAGGATATTGCTATAAACAATAGTAGCATAATCGGGTCGGAAGCCACTTTTTCCGTCAGGACTATAAGCATCAGTAGATCGTCTACGTTTACCTGCAGTATAGTGGTTGACCATAGAGTCCATACAACCAGAGGTTACCCCAAAAAATAAACGAGGAGTTCCTAGTTTTTTGAAATCTCTCCAGTCACCTCGCCAGTCTGGTTGTGGTACAATAGCTACTTTGTAGCCCATACTTTCGATAATACGACCAATGACAGCTGCTCCAAAAGCAGGGTGATCTACATAAGCATCACCACTAAAAAGAATGACATCAAGCTGATCCCAACCTCTTTTTTCGACCTCTTTTTTGGTGGTAGGTAACCAGTCTGTTATTTTGTAATCCTGTTGCATTTGACTTTCGATAATCTGATTTTAGACAATAGAGGTTATTACGAATTGTTTTGTATAGAAGGGGCGAGATAGTTTTTTTTGATTAGTAAGGAAAGGCGGAAATTCGTAGCCAAAGCTACGAAATTGAGTACTTGACGATGTCTAATCGAGAAAAGATATTTTCGTTCC
>CAYOJF010000206.1:0-3348 GCA_964404215.1 uncultured Aureispira sp.
AAAATAGAGGTTATTACGAATTGTTTTGTGTGAAGGGAGCGAGATAGATTTTTTTAATTAGCAAGGAAAGGCGGAAATTCGTAGCCATAGCTACGAAATTGAGTACTTAACGATGTCTAATCGAGAAAAGATATTTTTGTTCCTATACGAATCTATTCGTAATAACCTCTAATAATACTACAATATTAATCAATTTGTTTTTAAGTAGACTAACAAAAGAAACCGTAGAATGAAAAAACAAATAAATTTGCTTAATTGTAGGAGAAAAATGCAGCTTTAGCGGGCTAAAGCGAGGTTTTTTGACGACCAAATAAGTAAAAGTAGACTTTTTTCACTGCGGAAACATTTGTTTGATTACCCAAAACATTCTCTTCGAAGAGACTTAATGTTTATAATGTTTCAATACAAATGCTTGAATCCATTGTTGAACCTTTTCTTTTTGTCTCGATTCTGCATATCTGAACCCATGCCCAACATCCTTTAGTGTATGAAATTCAACAGAAATATTTTCTTTTTTCAGTGCTTGCTCCATTATTAGTGATTGGTTATAAGGAACTAAACCGTCTGTATCGCCATGAATAATCATCATAGGTGGCATTTCTTTGTGAATACAACTGATAGGAGAATGCGTAGCACTAAAAGCCTTCGTTTGGAGGCTATCTAGTTTAGGGTCAAATCCAAAAAGATAATCTACTATGTCTAAGCTTTTATTTAGTTCCGGAGGTAAATTTGCTAGAGAATTATCTATTTTGTCTACTAATGTAGCTTGATCTTTATACAATTGGTATAAGTCTGTAGGGCCGTATATATCGATCAAATAATTGAAATCCAGTAAGGGGTGCTCATATTTGTCACTGGTTTCTTGTATGGCAACCATCATAGCAATATGTGCTCCTGCCGATTCGCCTAAAATCCCAATATTTTCTATATCAAAATTATATTTCGAAGCATTTTTTTTAATCCAATCCAAACTTGCTCTTACATCTTCTACACAGCTAGGGAAGGGGCTTTTGTTTTTTCGAGCTAAGGTATACTCTGGGCTAACGATAGTATAGCCATTATCTCTAAGGGCATTAAAGGCCCCATTAAATCTGGCATTATTGACAGATTCCTTTCTGCCTACTAACCAAGCCCCTCCATGTACATAAATTAAAACAGGAGATTTTGTATATTTTTTTTGAGTAGGAAAATAGAGATCCAATCGGAGTCCATCTTTGTATTCAATAGCATAATTAACTTTACCACTTAATATAGGAGCATCATTGTACACTAAAAAGATTAACACCCCAATAGCCAAAATAAAGATCAATAGACCTAATTTCTTGAATTTACGTTTCATCGTTTAGTTATAATAATTGTAGTTGAACTGGTTGGTGGATTAGACATGCTCTAATGACATTTGAAGTAATCAAAAGGTTCCTTACAGTCCTGACATTGGTAGAGTGATTTACAAGCGGTCGAACCAAATTGACTTTTCATTTGTGTATTTCGAGAATCACAATGTGGGCATTGTATTTTTTTGTCTTCTGCAAATAAGACACTTTTGTCTACTGTTTTACCCTCTGGTGGAGCAATACCATATTCCTTTAGTTTCTTGCGACCATTTTCCGAAATCCACTCTGTTGTCCAAGCGGGAGAGAGTACTGTTTTGACAGAAACATTGTCATAGCCATTTTCTTGGAGTACCGCTCTAATACCTACTTCGATCATATCCATAGCTGGACAGCCAGAGTAAGTAGGGGTGATGATGATTTCTAGGGCATCTTTTTCTTTGTGGACAGCACGGACTACGCCTAAGTCTAAGATAGTCAAAACAGGTACTTCAGGGTCAGTTACTTGATCGAGTAATTGCCAAATTTCAGTGTGTGTAGTTGTATCTATCATAGTTGAAAATTTAATCTGAGAAATTTTTAAGAGGTTAAATAGCCTCTAATGGTATATCGTTATTGGTAACAGATTTAAAAGGGGAATTGTTGGTCATCTAGTGGTACATTCAGAATCCTAATCTATTTGGATTGGAATAGGTTGTTGGATAGGGACAGTTCTAATACTTTTTTGAGTACTAAATAGAAAGTTAAACAGAATCCCGAGAATAAGGATAAATGTGATCGAAACTATAGCTATCCATTTTTTTTTGGAGGGTCGAACTTTGTCATAACTATCTAGAATATCATTGTTTGTCATAGGTATTTGATTTAATTCTTAAACATGCTCTTAGGTGGGATTATTGACGAGCTTTTATGTTTCCTGTTTTTTCTAATAGAATTGCTTGTATTGAATCTCTCTCTTCGGGCGTTTGTTTGATAATAATAGGCGTGGCTTCTTCAGAACTATCCCAGACTACCACTTTGATAATACTGATCAAAATAAGAATTATCAGAAAGGGAAACACAGTTGTCTTTTTTTGGCTTGTTCCTTCTGGTCGAACAGGGAGTGGTGTTTGACTCTCTTCTGGTTCCCAATCATCCAATAGCTCGTTTTTTGACATGGCTATGAGTTTGTCGGAATTACCAAAGATCTATGATCAGGTTCTTGTATAGTTTCGTTTGTATTTATCATATAAAAAAATAGAAAACCTAAGATTAAGCAGATGACTGAACCTATAATAATTAAAGGATAAAGAATAGTTTTTTTTGAGAGAGAGTCTTGCTCATCTAAGATATTATTGTTCATTAGTTTCAGTTTGTTGTCTTGCTTGAATTTTTTGTATTTTTTCTATGAAATCTGCTTTTATAGAGTCTAATTCTGAGGTAGATTTTTGAGGGAGTGTTAGTTCGGGAGATGGTGATGTACTATTGCGTCCTGTGATACTTATGATTCGGAGGAGACCAATCAAAAGGACAGCAAATAGATAGGGGAGTTTAGAGTTGTTGTCAGACTTTTTCTTCTTTTTCTTAGGCTTTTTAGGAGCTTCAAAATGGTCTAGAAGATCATCATTATTCATCAGCATTTACTTTTTTATCGTGGTTGTATCTTCAATGGATACATCAGGTAGGGAATCCAGCCATTCTAGTGCTTCGTATCCTTTCTGAAGCAATGAATCAAGCTCTCGTTGTTCTTTCATTAATAGTGCTTCTGCTTTCTTTTCCTCTTCTAGTTTATTGAAGTAAACCATAGTAGCGACTATGCAACCTACTAAAAATAAAATACCGAAAATCTTGCGTAAAAAAGTAGAGGAAGTAGCACTATTTGCTTCTATCTCGTCATCTAGAATAGGGTCTTTCATTTATTTAATAGGGTATAAAATTATGCTGTAAAATTTTAAGATTAACTGGAAGATTTTGGTAAGATTACTTAGAGCATGTTTAAGAATTAAGTTCTTCAAAATCAACGATTTGGGCGAAAATG
>CAYOJF010000207.1:0-3191 GCA_964404215.1 uncultured Aureispira sp.
GTTTAAAAATAGAATTATGTTGATAATGAGTACAAATTTTTAGCTAATTAAGGCATGAGCGAGTGAATCCAAAGGATGAATATATAGCATATATTCAACTAAGTGAACCACTAGTGGGTATTTAGTTCATAGCCTTAGCTATGGGGTCAATTTTTAACGCCAAGTAGCGGAAAATTAGTTTTCATTAGCAATTTGAAGTTATTCTTAAACAACTTCAATTATTTCATAGTACCCGCTAGGATAGCTTTAGCAATATTTTTAACCTGCATCGGAAAATCTTTGCTGATAATCCATTTTAGTGTTTGTGGATGTTTGTGAGCCTCTTGCCCTCTATTCGTCCCAAAATTAAAAATAATATTACCAGCGGTATTGCGTCTGAAACGTCCCATAAAGTCTACTGTCGTTTCATCGTTAATGAAATTATGAATAGACTGCATGTCATTTTTGACGGGAGTAGGAGTTATATTACCATCTCCATCTACATAATCTCTTTCCTTATAGGTTTCGATTTGTCCCCAAATGACTTCTGCCGTTGCTTTGGTGTCCGCCATCGCATCGTGGGCATCTACCAATTCCTTGTTGCAGTAGAATTTTAATGCTGCTTTGAGTGTACGAGGCTCCATACGATAGAACACCTGCATGGCGTCAATAATACGTCTATTCTCCATAGAGAAGTCGTAGCCAGCTCTACCAAACTCTTCAATCAACATTGGAATATCAAAACGTTTGAGATTGTACCCACCCAAATCAGCATCTCCTATGAAATCGAGTAATTCTTGAGCGTATTCTGCAAATGTCGGTTTATTACGAACCATATCTACTGTAATACCATGTACTTTGATAGCATCAGGCTTGATTGGATACTGAGGGTTCATCAGTATATTTTTTTCAATAGGGTCACTGCCATCTTTTGGGTATTTGATGAAAGCAATTTGCATGATTCTATCTTTGACGACATCAGCTCCAGTAGATTCTATATCAAATACAATAAGGTCTTTATCTAAATTAAAATTCATTTCTTTGTTTTTATGAAGAAGTATAAGCCAATTAAAAATAGGAGGCTTAATCCTGGCACAAGATACCACAAAAAAACATTATTTTTTGTTTCTAAGTTCAGAGCCTTTGTATTCCCCATCAGAACATATCCTGACCAAAAATAGGGGTGAGCCTGAAAGGCAGAAGCATTGTTTAAATAATCTAATTTTGCTTGTTGTAGAGCAGCCGCTTTATTCGTTTGATTTATTTGCGTATAAAAATTTTGTATCAAATGGCTGCTCGATTGATCATTGACCTGCCACAGTGTTGTCAGGACAGTAGGGATACCAATTTTCATAAAATCACGAGCAAGGCTAATCACTCCTTCTCCTGCTCTAAAGGTCCCAATGCCTGTTTGACAGCCACTTAAGGTAATCATATCCGCTCTCAGTGGACAAGCAATAATCTCGTGTGCAGCTAGTATATGTGCGACACTATCTTCTGGCGAAGGACTAAAAAATAGTTTGGCGAGGGTACTGACATCATTGTCTGCTTGTCCATGTAGTGCCAAATGAACTAAACCGCTAGTTGTTCTCAATTGAGTAAAATTGGCTTTAGTAGCTTTTTTGTTTGTATAAAAATCCCCTTGGAAGGATGCGGATAGATAGTCAATTTCTTGTTGAGTATGGACAAGTGGAGCTAAACCATACGTATGATTGTACGTGGGGGCAAAAGCAGTTACAATACTTTTAGATTGGTTTTGGTGCAAATACTGTTGTCTATAGAAGGCCGTCGAGGAAGCTGCATAGCTGATTTCGTGCTTTTGTATTAAATATTGCAAAGCATGAAAACCGTTCACTTCTTCGGTCTGATAGGCTACTAATGCCCCAAAAGGAACATAATTAAGTTTTCCATCAGGGATAATGTAGAGCCGAGGAGCGAGTTGAGGTGGTAGTAACTTTGCAGCTAAATGATTGGCAACTTTTTCATAAGTTTGAGCAGCTTTTTTTAGATTGTTTTTGCTAGGCTGTAATTGTGTCAAATGCTTGAAAAATAAGTTATATA
Source organism: uncultured Aureispira sp. (assembly GCA_964404215.1). Taxonomy (GTDB): domain Bacteria; phylum Bacteroidota; class Bacteroidia; order Chitinophagales; family Saprospiraceae; genus Aureispira. The sequence continues at coordinate 2,041 of CAYOJF010000207.1, forward strand.
AACTATCAAAGTTGGGGGTAATCTGATTGAGATAACAGTTTTCTTTTTCAATAGTAAAAGCGTATATAAATTGCTCCCCATAAAAATAGCTAATGATTTGTTCTTCTTGTGCGATTAGACGATTTTGTAAACTATCTAATGGAATTGAAATAAAGATATTTTCCTTTTCTTGAAAGAAGTGTTTTTTATGAAATGCCTCTAGGCTTTTTTTATATTCTAGCATCTGTGGGTGCAAATTCTCTACGGCATTGTTGTTGTCTAGTAGTTGATACTCTATTGCTTGAATAGCAGAACGCAATTGATAATATTGTGTTTGTAATGAGTCAGGGAGCGTTTCTAATCGCTTATTTTTTTGAATATTGAAATTGAGACTGACTGCTTTGTTACACTCCATCAAATCAAATGCCTGCAATAGATAGCGTTGTTCTCCTGTTTTTTGATAAAGCAGATAGCACAATTGAAGACCATTTTCACAAGCCAATCTTACGACATCAATAAATGTTCGTTCGTCTCCTTCTAGGGTCGTATTTTCAATCGCTTGTTGAATCCTTGTTTTGAGTGGAGCTAGATATTCGAAGGTGGATTGCTGTATGGAGGTAGAAAGCTGGAGACTATTATTGACTTGTAGATTTAGTAATTTGAAATAGGTGAGTGTACTCCCATAAGCAGGACTAGATTGTATTTTGGTTAAGGTTGAGTCTAGGTATTGCCAAGAGCGGGCATAGGACTTGTTTTTAGACAAAAAGAAGCCTTTATCGAGAGAAAGCTGGTAGAGACTAGAATGCCTGTTATGTAGTAGACTACTTTTAATCGAAATAGCTTTGTCGATAAAAGCCATTGCTTGAGTAGGTTCTTGTTTAGCTCGATGAACTTTAGCCAAAAGCCAGTAACAGTCAGCTACCTCAATACTATTGGCACTGAGTTTAAGGGTATATACATCTAAGGCTTTGTAAATATGGATAACAGCGGTATCTAAGTGGTTGGCTTTATAGTAACAATGTGCTATATTATAGTTGTTTAGGGCGATTTTTAGGCTGGATATATTAGGGGTACTATAGAATAGCTGAAGTGATTGTCGATAATAAGCAATCGCTTTTTCTTCCTCATTGATCAAATGATAACAACTGCCAATATTACTGTAAGTACTACCC
>CAYOJF010000208.1:0-2967 GCA_964404215.1 uncultured Aureispira sp.
AAAATGCAGTGGTTTGGCAAAGAGAATTCTTTAAGTGGCTGAAAGAGACCTTGTAGATACAATCAATAATTAGAAAAGCAGGATACTATGAATGCAGAACAGAAACAGGATATTATGAATATAGAACGAAAAGAGCTAAATGGTTTTTTTAGGAATTTTCCTAAAAATAAAATACCATTAACTTTGTTAGAAATTGGAGGAAAATCTCATTTAGAAGACCCTATTAATAATTACATGGCTTTTTTCTTTGATAAGAATCAGATTCATGGATTAGGGGATATGTTTATACAATCTTTATTGAAATTGTATGGGCATGAGTATTCTTCATCGGAAAGGTTAGAAGTTTTTAGGGAAGTAGTTACAGATAAGGGACGTATTGATATTCTGATTGTTCTGGATAATGAGGTAATAATAATAGAAGGGAAAGTTTATCACAATTTGAAAACTAATCCATTAGATGATTATGTGGCATATACGAAGCATAAATATCCTGATAAAGAACCCATTAAAGTCGTTTTGTCTTTGTATAAAGAGACGATGAGAGACGATTTTAAAAATATCACTTTTCAGCAGTTATTTGATGAGGTACTTTTGAATCTAGGAACTTATGCTACTACTGCCAATTCATTTTATACTGCTTTTTTAATTGATTTTTATAATACACTGAAAAAACTAAGAATGGGTAAAATAAGTGAAGAAACGCTCTCTTATATACAGAATAATAAAGAAAAATTTATTGCTGTACACTCTACACTAGATACCTTCTATAGAGAGATAAAGAATAAGTCTAATAGCGTAAATGAAGAACTTAAAAAGAGGGATATACCTATTGATTTTTCAAATACTTGGACTAATCGAAAAGAGCTAAAAGAAGTTACTTCTTGGAACTTTAAAAAAGATATTATCTTGTCTAAAGACCCCTATCTTAAAACAAGAATTTCAGTTGAAGGATGGGAAGTAGAAATATGGACTAAGGATCTAGCAAATGAATTTTTTAATCAAATTCTAGATCTAGGAACAGGATTTGAATCTGAAGAAAACTCCAGTAGTCAAGAGCATTTTATAAGACTTGGAGTTTATCCTTATCACACTAGGGATGTAAGTGAAAAAATAGAGGTGTTAATGAGAAAAATTTCTAAAATCAAATAAAAATCAAAGGCGTAATAATTCATGCAGAGTCATTACGCCTTTGATTTTTTAGTAGAGAAAGTACCTATGCGGTAAAATCTTCCATTTTGATAGCTTCAATACCTGGTAGTTTACTACCTTCCAATAGCTTTAGCATAGCACCACCACCAGTAGAAACAAAGCTCACTTCGTCAGCTTTGCCTGCTTGATTGATAGCAGAAACAGAATCTCCACCACCTACTAGTGAATAAGCTCCATTTTGAGTGGCTTTAGCCACAGCATTGGCGATTTGTAGCGTACCTTGAGCAAAACTACTCATTTCGAAGACTCCCATAGGACCATTCCAGACAAGGGTTTTCGAGTTTTCGATGACGGCACTAAATTCTTTGGCTGCCACAGGACCAATATCCAATCCTGACCAGCCTTTTTCTATCGTATTACTTGCAATGGTTTTGGTAGTCGCATTATTATCAAATTTGTCCGCTACAACAGAATCTTTAGGCAGTAATATTTGCACCTTTTTCTCTTTTGCTTTTGCCAAAAATGCTTGTGCGGTTTCGATTCGATCTGCTTCGAGCAGTGAATCTCCAATTTCTCCTCCTTGTGCTTTGATGAGCGTGTATGCCATTCCACCACCAATCAAAATATTGTCTACATTATCTAGCATTTTTTCTAGTAGCAATATTTTATCCGATACTTTCGCTCCACCCACAATTGCTGTAAAAGGACGTTTAGGTTCATGAGTAAGATTATGAGCGGCTTCTAGTTCTTGTTGAATCAAAAAACCAAATCCCTTGTGTGCTACATCAAAAAACTGAGCAACGGTACAGGTAGAGGCATGAGCTCTATGAGCTGTACCAAAAGCATCATTGATATAAATGTCGGCTAGATTGGCAAGTTGCTGAGCAAATCCTTCGTCTCCATTTTTTTCTTCGGTATAAAAACGGGTGTTTTCTAAGACCAATATTTCTCCTTTGCTTAAGGCAGAGGCCATTTTTTCTACCTTTTCTCCTACCGTATCATCTACAAACAGTACAGGCACATTGTTTAGTAAACTAGAAAGATGATTGACGGTATGTAGTAGCGTAAATTTTTGTTTATCAATACTTCCATCAGCTTTCTTTTTCTTTTGAGGGCGTCCTAAATGCGACATCAATAGGATAGAACCGCCTTGCTCAATAATATATTGAATCGTTGGCAATGCTGCTTGTATACGCGTATCGTCTAGGATATTAAAATCTTTGTCGAGTGGTACATTGAAATCGACACGTAAGAGTACTTTTTTATTTTCAAGAGAAAGATGGTTGATATACATAGTATTAGATTTTGGTTGATTGCTTATGATAGCACAAATTATAAAATAATCAAGAAGAGAAATACAAAATCAAGGTATAAATTCGTATTTTGAGATATGAATTTATATAGAGAACATAAAAAAATTGCCTATCGCAAGATGAATGATGACAAAGCAGGTAACATTGTTTTGCGAATGATAAAGGCGTATGGTATAGAAGGAAAATACTTCGAAGCTCGCTCCAAACAGCTTTGGTACGAAATGATGGGACCTGCCATCGGTAATTATACCAAAAATATTTATGTCAAAAAGAACAAATTGTACGTTAGCCTTTCTTCTGCGTCTCTAAGACAAGAAATGAATTATTCCAAAGAAAAAATTCAGATATACATCAATGAAGCACTTGGAGAAGAATTTATCCGAGAGGTAATTATTTGGTAAAGGAAGGACTTTAGTAACGAAATGCCGTTCATAATTTGTTTTACAAAATCAATAAACCACCCTTACAAAGTTGCTCCCAAATAGGGGTTTGCATGAGTTCTTCT
>CAYOJF010000209.1:0-2802 GCA_964404215.1 uncultured Aureispira sp.
TTTGTATTCTTGCTATAGAATCTTCTTGTGATGATACTTCGGCAGCGATTTGGAAAGATGGAGAAATACTAGCTAATTGTATTGCTAGCCAAGCTATTCATAAAGAATATGGAGGAGTAGTACCAGAGGTAGCTTCTAGAGCACATCAGGTCAATATTGTGCCTGTGGTTGAAGCTGCTATTCAGAAAGCAGGTATTCGAAAACAAGACTTGAGTGCTATTGCTTTTACTCGAGGTCCAGGGTTAATGGGGTCTTTATTGGTAGGGGTTTCATTTGCCAAAGCAATGGCATTGAGTTTAGAGATCCCCATGATAGAGGTCAATCATATTCAGGCTCATATTTTGGCTCATTTTATAGATGATCCTAAGCCATCTTTTCCATTTCTATGTTTGACCGTATCGGGAGGACACACACAGATAGTACGTGTGGATAGCCCTTTAGAGATGCAGATTATAGGAACGACTATTGACGACGCTGCGGGAGAGGCTTTTGATAAAACAGGTAAATTATTGGGATTAGATTATCCTGCTGGACCAGTTATTGACCGACTGGCCAAAGAAGGGACTGCAGTCTACCAATTTACAGAACCACAATTACCCAACTTGGACTTTAGTTTTAGTGGATTGAAGACAAATATCTTACAGTTTTTACAAAAAAATGTACGAAAGAATCCTACTTTTATCTCTGACAATCTGAATGATATTTGTGCTTCAGTGCAAGATAGAATCGTATCCATACTGATGAATAAATTGACGAAGGCGAGCGAGCAAACAGGTATAAAGCAGATTGCGATAGCAGGAGGGGTATCTGCCAATTCAGGTTTGCGGTCTGCGTTGCAAGACATTGGAACAAAAAACGGCTGGGAAGTGTTTATTCCTCAGTTTCAGTACTGTACTGACAATGCCGCTATGATTGCCATGACTGCTTACTACAAATATTTAGCAGCAGATTTTGTAGGGCAGGATATTACACCACTGGCTAGATACCAGTTTTAGCAAATCAAAAATTAGATGAATTATATAGTATACGATTTAGAGGCTACTTGTTGGCAGAGTGAATATGAGGCACGAGGAAAAAAACAAGAGATTATAGAAATAGGAGCCTTGAAAATAGATAATGAAGGAAATATTGACTCTAGATTTGAGTCTTTTGTTCGCCCTGTTTTTCACCCTACGCTCACTGCTTTTTGTACCGATCTTACCTCCATTACACAGGTGGATGTCAATCAAGCGGATAAATTTCCAATCGTGATTGAAGATTTTCAGGATTGGATTGGAATGAATGATGATGAAGAGTATTTACTTTGTTCTTGGGGCTTTTTTGATAAAAGTGCTTTAGTTAAAAATTGTAAATTGCATAAGCTAGGAGGTGATTGGGCCAAAAAGCATATTAATCTGAAGGATCAATACCCTCGTATTAAAGGGTTGGGACGTTCGATGGGACTCAAACGTGCTGTTGAAAACGAAGGGTTTGATTTTGATGGAATTCATCACAGAGCTATTTCAGATGCAGAAAATTTAGCTAAAATATTTATTAGATATTTACCACTTTGGCGTTGGTAGAAAATAAAAAAACTATGAAGGTTTTATTGTGTTCCATTGGCTCTAGAGGAGATATTCAGCCTTTTTTGGTGGTGGGAACATATCTTAAGAAACATGGGCATACTGTACGTGTCTGTTCTGCTCAAATGTATCAAGATTTAGCCAAAGAATATGATGTTGAATATTTAGCATTTGAGGGCGATTACGCTTCTATTGTAGATGATGAGGAGATGAAAAAAGCGGTTGGGCGAAATCCTTTTACGATCAAAAAAAATCTCAACGAAAAAGTTTACCCTATACTAGAAAATTCGTTACAGACATTTTATGAACAAGCTCAATGGGCAGATGTGATTTTGTATCATCCCAAGACCTTGATGGATAGTTTTGGGCAAGACATACAGCAGAAGCTGATCAAAATGTATGTGATACCTGCCTTCACACCAACAAGGGCTTTTATTAATCCTATTGTTAGTTTTTTGCCGTTACCTAAGTGTTTGTATAGATGGTCTTATCGTTTCGTTATCGCAATGATGAATACAGTTAAGACTCCTATCCAGAATTTTAGAGAGAAAAACAACCTACCAGCTACGCCTCTTTTTCTGGAAACGACTACGGTTTATGGAATCAGTCCTCAATTACTAGAACAACCTAAGGATTATCCTACCAACCATCATTTCACAGGTTTCTGGTTGTCTCCCAAGAAAGAAATCTCCCTTTCTGACGAAATAATAACCTTTGTATCGGACGAAAGGAAGGTGTTGCTACTGACTTTTGGTAGTATGCCTTACCAATCTAAGATCCCTATTCAGAACTTTTTGGAGGCGATTTATAAAAACTTCCCTGAGTTGAAAGTACTAGTTGTTCGGGCTTGGGGACTCCGAACAGCTACTATAAAAACTCATTCTAATGTATTGGTGATAGACAAAGCTCCCTTTATTAGTTTGTTTCCCCAAGTGGATTATGTCTTGCATCATGGTGGAGCGGGGACTACTGCTACTGCCTTACAAGCAGGTATCCCACAGTTTATTTGTCCCATATTGCATCCTTTTGGAGATCAATATTTTTGGGGGAAACAGCTTGAAACTCAACAATTAGGCGTTTCTCCTGTACCGCTCAAAAAACTAACAGTATCAAAATTAATTAAAGGGATAAAAGCACTACAAAGTCCTACTTTGGTTCGCAATGCTGCTTTATTTAGCGATAAAATTCAATCAGAAGATGGATTGAAACGTGTTTTGGAGATTATAGAAGAAAAATAAAT
>CAYOJF010000210.1:0-2787 GCA_964404215.1 uncultured Aureispira sp.
TCTGGTATACTTGGTACCCAAACTACTCCCGAAATCATTTCGTTTGTTCTTCCTGGCTCCAATACAAAAGGTCCAGAAGTATGCAAAAATGCTAAATCTAATCCATTCAAGCTTTCACTACACATAGACCAAGCGTTGGCTCCTGATTGATCAGGGAAAGACGGAAATACGTAAGGAGCCGCCGCACCACTAGGGTTACCAGGATCATAGCCATTACCACCAGATGTAATAGGTGTATCATCAGGCCACGAACCTGAAATTAACCGATAATAACCAATAGCTGAAGTAGGAACACTCGTACCTCCTGTAGTTCCCAAAGTGTGATATTGGAAAGAAGACAAACCAATTTGTTTACCTGCAGAATCCAAAGGCCCTCTAAAGTAATCTACACCTAATGCCGGAATATCAGTTCCATAACCCGCTAGTCCACCTGTTCCACAGGGATTATCATCATCTGTATCAGCATTGTAAACATAGCCCATACCTGTTATTGTATCACAACCAATATAATCATCTATGCGACAACCTAAATCTGGATCCGTCCATAATGAAAAATAAGTATCTTCCAATGAGAGTGCATTTCTATTCAGCAATTTATACCGATAAAAAGTACTATTATTAATGGCATCTGTTGTACTGTAAGCAAACGCTAATGCTTGTATTTCCATCTTCATCGCCAAACCATTGGTTTGAGTATGTAAGTTACCATTATCGTTGTATACCCACCAGATCATCTGGTCAGCGTAAATAGGATTATTATAGTCGTTTTGAGCACAACCAGTTACCTCAATAATAGGATGATCACCATCATATGGATTATAAGCACCATCTGCATTCGCATCTATAAAAGGGGCTAAATCCTGATTGTATTGCTCAATAGGAAAACCATGAATAGCAGCAAAATTAGGATTACCTCTTCCTGGCCAGCCTAAAAGTCCTCTAGAGGGTACATTATCGACACCTGGACTAAGTGGATCTAAAAAATCCGCCCTCAAAGCATCTATATCTGCTCCTAATACAGTAAAGTGTTTATCCCATCTCTCACAGTCTAGCGATGTAATTGTTCCAGTATTTGGATCTAGAGGACCTGTCCAATAATCATTCCCCGAACTCCTATAAGTTTGGGCAGACAAAATCAAGTTACCTCCTTCATCAAAACCTCCTAACCAAATTGCTCCTGAATACAAGGAAACAATTTCAGGTTCGCCAGAAGCTGGATCTACATTAGGAACAACATATTGAGGTTGCTGTCCATCCCACCACATATCACCTCCTGCTCGTAATCGGGCACGTACATTATTGATGTTTAAATCTACCTGAGAAGTAGACTCAATACAGTCATTTCTTAATGTTGAGGTATTGGGAGTAGGGCTAGGTCGTTTTCCTGGTTCCTTTTCATACTGGGCTTGCATTGTTATTGTGGTCAACAATAATAAGCCAATCATCCATTTTTTCATATGATTCTATTTAAGTGGTGATGGGGAACAAAATAAGTAATTAAATGGTGTTATATACTACTAAAACGCTCTTCCTATATGAATAGGAAGAGCGTTTGCTATTTTTTTGAAAATATCTCTATCCTTAGAGACTCAATCTTAAACTTAAAGAATGTGTTCCTTGAAAAGCTTGTGTGAGTTCAAATGCATAGTCAAATGCAATCTTTTTATTAGATTCTTTTTTGAAAGGAATCTGTACACTTGCCCCTGCTGTAAATCCGGTACTAACTGTTTTATCTGTTGCTGTAAACATCATGTTTTCATAACGGAAAGCAGTTCTAACCATGAACATTTCACGGAAAGCATATTCGATTCCTAAACCATATTGGTCACGAGCAAAAGAGTTTGCTGTAAACATAGCATTAATACTCACTCTATTCGTATGTCCTTGCTTGTCTTCAGTTTCTTTTGGAAATAGAAAATCATATGATGCTCCAATGTGCAGTAGAGATGGTGTCTCAAATCCTGCAACACGTTGTTCTACAGTCAATGGAGTAGAGCTATTAGGTGCAATACCAACAAAAGCAACTCCATCTCCTTGAAATTTCATTTTAGTACCAATATTTCTTAGTGCCAATCCAAATTTAATTTGTTTGTGCTTTCCAGTCACATACTGGACTCCTGCATCAAAACATACTCCCAATGCAGAAGCATTTGAAATAGATTCAGAAACAACACGTACTGCCAACCCTACAGATATTTTTTCATTCCCATCTTTATCTCTAAATTTATGGCTGTAACCAGCTCCTATATTAAAGAAAGAAGGGGTAAATGTAGTAATGCCTTCTGGCTGAGCAGTTGTTGTTAATGGAATATCTCCAAAACCTACTGACATTATTGAAATTCCAATAGCTCCATCGTTGCCTACTGCTTGTGCTAATCCACCTGCATTAAAAGACATCCCCGTTCCTACTAGATATTGTGTATGTGATATATTCACTTCCGTTTTGCCATACATTCTACCAATTCCTGCTGGATTGAATCGGAGTGCCTCTACTCCACCAACACTAGACACAACAAGACCATTAAGTCCCGCACTTCTAGCCCAAGGATTAAGTAAAAGCTCATATGCACCCGCTTCTCCTTGTCTGTCAGGATTACCTGCCCAAGCAGTGGGTGAAGCTAGTATAGCTACTAGAAATATAACGATAATAGATGTAAGCCTATTCATTATGTTTTATTTTTATAGTGAGTATTAGCAAGGGTTACCCCTTGCTAATACATGTTTAAGTTATTGATTACAAACGTTGAGCATCAAAGGCTCTATTGATAATAAAGCTCTTCAGTACTC
>CAYOJF010000211.1:0-2752 GCA_964404215.1 uncultured Aureispira sp.
TGAATTCTAAATCAGGCATTTGCAGCTTGAAGTTAATTTTTAAACAGGCTCTTAACTAGGAATATTATCCAGTACTTCTTCATAGTAAGGTTGTTCTTTGAGTAAGCTTAATGGCCCATCAAAAATGATCTTCCCCTTATCTAAAACAACTATCTTATCACAAGTACTTGCCAAATCATAATTTCGACTAACAGCTACTAATGTCCAACGCTCTTTTCTTGAAGTAAATAAGTCAATTGTATTCTTCTTATCCAATGTATTTAAACCATCCAATAGGGATTCGGTTATCACTAAATGAGGATTATCTATGATGGCACGGGCTATAATAATCTTTTTGATCACCGTCTGTGGCAAATGTTCTCCATCTGAAGTAATCATTGTATTGAGTCCTTTGGGGTGCGTTTGCAAATATCCACCTAGTCCTACTCTATAACAAACTGCAATCAGCTCATTAACACTAATATCTCTTCTGCCCATTGAGATATTTTCTCCTAATGTCCCATTAAATAAATGCTCCTCAGTCACATACTCTCCAATATAAGAGCGTAGACTAGCTATGTTAATATTTTTACGAGGGATATTATTATACATAATCGTTCCCTTAGATATATTATCGTACCATCCCATAATGATACGCAATAGAGTTGTTTTGCCCGAAGCACTCATACCTGTGATACAGACACGCTCTCCTGCTGCTATCGCTAGGTTTATATTTTCCAGTATATTTTGATTGTAATCCCCATCGGTACTATAGGTCAAGTTTTGAATATTGATCTCTATTCCTTGATCCGTCTCAATTTCTTTGAAATCAATCCCTGAATCACTTTCTAACGGCAAATCAGTAACTCCACCTAATTTTTCGGTCGCTGTCAATGTATCAAATAAAGTTTCCATACTCATGATAATTTTCTCAACAGAGCTAAGAATCATAATAATTACGATTTCTGAAGCAACAAACTGTCCAATATTCATCTCATTATTGATGACTAACAAACCTCCTATCAGCAATAAGGCTGCTGTAGCTACCGTCTTCAGTACAATGATACTAATCATTTGTGCCCTGTAAATATTGAAGTGCTTCACACGATGTTTCAAATATCCAGTAATCAACCCATCTGCCTTTTCGAGAGGAAGTTGTGTTCGTCCTGCCAATTTAAAAGATCCCATCGTGCGTCCAAGTTCTTCCAACCAGTAGGCTACTTTATATTTATACTTAGATTCCATTAAACTAGCAGATAAACCAGGGTTGTAAGTAGCAACAATCACTATTACAATAAGTAGTACTAATACAGCACCAAAAGCGACAAAAAAGGGATGATACAAAGCAAGTAAGGTCAGCCCAAATAATACCTGTAATAAAGCAGCAGGTAAGTCTACCAATATTTTTGACATTCCTTTTTGCAAAGTCAACGTATCAAAAAATCGATTAACTAATTCTGGGGCATATTGGTCAGTAATGGACTCCATTTGTAAACGCGGAATACGATAGGCAAACTCAAAGGAAGATCGAGTAAACGTTCGTTGTTGAATGGATTCTGTAATCACATATTGTAGTAGATTTAGTGTACCAGCCATGCCTGTTCCAATCGCTACTACAAATGTCAAGATAACCCACGAGGTAGAAGACTGTCCTAGGGCTATCAAATTAATAATCGCTTGTACTCCTAACGGAATACTCAGATTGATCACCCCTGCAAAAAAGGCGTATACCGAAATAAGCAAAATATCGTTTCTATCTAGCGACAATAGTCCCCAAAATCGTTTCAAAGGTGTGTCCATAGTGTATTTTTATTGCAAAACACTTTTCTATAAAAGTATTACTATAATCAACTATCAATACAAATAGAAAAGCAAAAGGTTGAAATAAAAAATAAAAAGTCATTTCAAACAAGTGTTTGAAATGACTTTTTATGATTTTTTGTAAACTTCGTCTGATCTACAATTAGTTAATACTAGCAGTAGAACCGTTTTGATTAACAAACTTAACAGAAGTTGGTATCAGTATTTTATACTTCACTGTTTCTTTACACTCCTCTCCTTTTATTACTAATACATCTCTATTCTTCTTACGCTCAATAGTTAGTGTACGAGTAGTGTTATCAAAATTACTATCTAATTCGTATCTGCCAGATTTAATAACAAAATCTAGTAGTCTCGTATTATTCATTTGATGTAATGTAATAGAAGATTCTATCACAATTCTACTTCCTTTTGTCTCTACAATCTCTATATCGCTAGCATCCAAATCTAAATTGACAGTGATCGCAGCAGCAGCAGATACAGTTTGGCTCGTAGTACGAGAAACTTGTGCCGAAGTAGTCGCTACTAAACAAAAGCTAAAAATTACTAGTAATAAAGTTTTCATATTATATTGGTATATTTTAATTCTATACAAAATGGGCTTATTTGTGGGATACAAAGATAACATTTTTTTTACATTAAAAAAAGCATGTATTTACATTGAATCTAATAGCCTTTTCCATTCTGGAACACCTTCTTTCTTTAGAATAGCTCTAAACAAAATAAAACAACAATAGCCTACTACATAAAGAAATATAATTTCAGATGTCTAGATTTAGACCTATTTCTATATGGATATTATTTAAAACATTCTATCTCATGAAAATATAAACTTTAACACTTAGACGCATTTATCGCCTATATTTTTTGTTGTGAATGGTTATCAAAAGATATTCTCTCTATTGATTTCTCCTTCTAGGCGAGTAATTATTTGCCAAATCACTATAAAACT
>CAYOJF010000212.1:0-2735 GCA_964404215.1 uncultured Aureispira sp.
TTATTTTCACCTACTCCTACTTTAATTCCCACTAATAAGACTTAGTTAATTGACCACCAGCCAGTTAAAGTATTTTATTTTTTTGACCTAACCTGCTAATAAAAAAACCTAGGCGTATTACACGCCTCTGTATACAGCTATATAGAAAAGTAACAGAAGTATCACTCTGAGGAAAATTATATGAGTGAATACTACTTTTCTAGGCATCTTCATCAAACAATCTACTTAATACCCCCCTACTACCTCTTCATATTTGTAAGAATATTCTCTAAACCAATTGGAAATCCCCTGAAGGTTTCATTGATAATGACTCCATCTATCTACAACAATCACATAATTTTAGATACACTACTATAGAGGTTATTACAAATAGATTCGTATGGGAACAAAAATATCTTTTCCCGATTAGACATCGTCAAGTACTCAATTTCGTAGCCCCTACGTCCGTTGGGACAGGCTTAGGCTACGAATTTCCGCCTTTCCTTGCTAATCAAAAAAATCTATCTCGCTCCCTCTATACAAAACAATTCGTAATAACCTCTTATATACAACTACTCGATTTTGAACTTTCAGATAAACATTTGCTGTCTGTATCTAATTATATAAAACTGTTTATAGTAACATATAATGACAGTGATAAATTTGCGTGAGTGATGGGAATAGGTCGTACACAGTACGAGATACTCCTAGCTTGCGTAGAGTAGCCGAGCGAATAGCGAGCCTATGGACGTAACGCCCGCACGCCCTACTCCAATAAAAAACTGCCTACTAGATAAATCTAATAGGCAGTTTTCTATTCTGTATAGTTATATACTATTACTGTGATAAAGAGAATCTAATCGTTAAACCTCCTTTTACATTTGTAATAGGGAAAGAAGTAGAAACCGCTGGAATAGTCTGTGTATAATCTACAAACAAACGGAAAGTCAATCTATTGTTCGGAATCCACTCAATAGATGGTGCAATACGAATCGTACGCATACCACGTGTGGCTACCGATTGATCTTGGTCCAATATATGATTAACTGTTCTATCATCTCTATAAGAAAAATCAAATTTAAGATTTAACTCATCTTTCGCAATAGTCTTTCCAAAGCTGAAATTAAAGTCCATTCCTCCAACTTTGGTTTTACTCTTAATCTTCTCTTTTTCTTTATCTTCTTCTCTCTTTTTCTTACTCTTCAGTATATTTTTAATATTCTTGAACTTGAAGTTCTTGAATCTCCACCCAAATCCTATCGTTACATCCGTTGTATTCTGCTCGCTCAATTGGTAATCAATAAAGCTCATCGATAAGTTTCGACTAGACTTATAATTGAATCGTAATGATAAATCATTCTTGAATCGCATATCTAATCCTATCAAAGGATTGAATGCTTCTGTAATAATAAGGGTTGGTATCTCAAATGTAGAATAAAAGTTATCACTATTAATATCTGTCTGTGAAGGATCTTCTTGAAAATCCAAGTCCGTCGCAAAACTATTGACACTAAGAGAAGAACGGTATCCATGTGTCAGACTGAAACTTTTGAAAATTTTATCTAGCCCTTTGATCTTAGCCAAACCATTGTAGGTTACTTTCCAGTTAGGCATCGGAATTAAATCTCTGACGTCTTTGTTTACATCAATGGTATTAACATCAACGTTATTGTACGCAGCTAAAAACGATGGGATCAATACATCTTGCTGATAACGCCCAAAGCCTTCTGTATAACCTAACTCTCTATTGATAGAATCTGCGTGTACTCCTTGCCCTAAGCGATTAGAGATAATGACTCTGTTTTTTTCAAAGGTTTCAAAGTTGACAGAGGAGTTAGCCCCCTTAGTCCCCTGCTGGTCAAAGAAAGAACCGATTGGTAAATAAGACATCTTGACACTTCCCATTCGCATAGGCGTCAAGTGCTCAAATGTTCCCGAAATAGCATCTTCTACTTTGAACAGCTCTGAATAGTTTTCTGTAATATTCTTATTCAAATCCAAATCAATCTTAAATCCTCGTACAGGTTCTAGTGTGACTTTCGCCGTATAGCTGGTATTGTGTGTTTGCAATACCTGTCCATTCAAGAAAATATTATCCGTGATCATTCCTCTCTGTGCTGCTCTATCCAGCCAAGATTGGTCTGGTTGTAGACCAATGATAAAGTCTACTCCAGGTTGTGTAAAGGTGACATCTTGTCCTAAGTACCTTGACATTCCCATAAATCCAGGAAGGACAGTGGAAAAGTCTTCGTTATATGTTAATCTTGCTCTCTGCAAGAACATCAATGGTCGTAGTACTGCTCTCGCTCCATCGCTTGGTTGTATTCGAGCACGTACTTTTGCCATTTCACCTCTCCACTTCTTCAATTCTGCTTTGCGTTTCTCCTTTTCCTTTTCTCTTTCTTCTTTGTCTGCTATCTCACTCAGTGGTTTAGGAAAAACAGGTTTCTCTGGGAATTTTGGTTTCTCTGGTTTCTTCGCATTTGGACGCTTAGGCGTATTGATTTTTTTCAGGAACTTAGATTTGTTGTACAACTTCGTAAATTGAAAATCTCCTGTCAGTTGTCGTTTTTGACTATTCTGAATAGTATTTCCTAAGCTATCCAAATTTAAAGCTGCTGCTGTCCAACTATAAGTAGCATTATATTGTGCTTTGACTGTGATCCAATCCAATGCTGGAATTTTACTAAAAGGTAAATTGTAGCTCAATCCAATATTATGTTGGTAATTCTTTGTTCGACCAAAACGCAATACGT
>CAYOJF010000213.1:0-2723 GCA_964404215.1 uncultured Aureispira sp.
AGCTCGCCTTCGGCAGATAATTTGAGTACCAAAATATCATTACTTCGGAAGTTATTTTCGGAAGGTGGTTGTTGCTCAGCAGATAATACGACTCCTCCTTCTTGTGTCAATCGCCAATGTACCATCTTATAAAAACGTCCTTCTGCTAATTTTCCTACTTTTTTTCTATTGAGCAAGCTTGCTATTTGCTGTGGAGTGAACTGATGTACTTTTTTCTGTAATACTTTGGTTTTAGTTTTGTTGATTTTGATAAAAAATACGCCTGATTGTTGGTAGTATTTATACTTCGAGAAAAAACCAAACCACAAAATATTGCCTTCGGCATCAAATGTAAAATTCAACTCATTGAAAAATAAATCTCCTAAGTTAGGTTTGAAAAGAGCATAATCTGCTTGTTTTTTTCCTACAAAAAATAGCGTAGGGTCAGCGGTGGTATTTTTTAGATTGTAACTTCGTTTATCTCTAAATACATCAGTCAGTATGGCGACTTGTCCATCATTGTCTACCCGTAGTTTTTTGACAGATACTACTCTTTTGAGTTTGCCAGAAGGGGATAGGTTGACGGTACGTTGCCACAGTTTTTTGAGATTGGCATCAAATACCCGAACCGTAATTTCATTGGTTAGACCATAGACACCAGGAATATCTCCTTCTTCTTCATAGTCATACACTAATATTTTGGTGCGATCGGGCGATACGGCAAAGTTACCACTATAGTAACTAGAAGTCATCTTGAAAGGCTTAATCAGCTCTACAGAGTCAGGTTCTAGGGCAAAAGAATCAGCTTGGAGTCGTTTGGCATATAGGCTTACTTTGTCGTAGGTTTTCTTTTTTTTGTTTTCAATATATTTGAAATACAATAGATGTAAGTTACCAGAAATATTGATGACCCCAATGTATTTGCGTGTTTGATTGGTAACTACATAAGTTTTCTTAAATGTTAGGTTGGGATCATAATGCTCCAATTCGGCATATCCAAATGCTTTGTCAAAACGCATGGCATAATAACCGGTGGAGTCATAATTAAGTAGCGTATAGGTTTTGTGTGTTTTGTCTTTTTCTTTGATTTTGCTTTTTAATAAGAAATCTTGAGCAAAAGTATTGTTGCTAAACAAAAATAACAGGAACCCTAAAATAAAAATACGCATAGATTGGAGATTTAAGAACCTAGTAGAGATATGAAAATACATAAAAAGCAAAAACTATTCTAGATCTCTAAATAGGAATGTAATCTTTTATTAAGATTCGTATTAGCCCAATGATGAATCGTATGTAGTCCTGCTAGTCTTGCCCCAACTAGATTAGAGGCAGTATCGTCTACAAAAACGGATTCCTTTGCATTTAGTTGAGCGGCATGTAGTACATATTCATAGGTAGCTCGATGAGGTTTTCGGTGCCCAATCAGGTGAGAGTAGTAAACGCCATCAAATAGAGCATCAAAATCAGTAATTCCTAATTTATCTTTTATAATAATACGAACATCTCTAAGATGTATTTCATTGATATTACTTAGAAGATAAATTTTATAGCCAGCGGATCTCAATTGCTGAATAAGGGTAATTCTTTCTGGTGGAAAATCCAATAACATGGCTGACCAAGCTGTTTCTATCTGTGGGGTAGTAGTGGGAATAGAATTGACTGTTTGGATTGCTTTTACAAAAGTATCGGTTGTGATTTTGCCTATCTCGTAATCTGTAAAGATATTTTGTTGGTCTAGTTTTTTGTAGGCTTCTATTTGCTGAGACTGCCCGCCCATCAAGGCACCAAAACAGGTAGCTGTTCGGCTAGGATCTAAGTTAATTAACACTCCTCCAAAGTCAAAAATTATATTTTTTATGTCTGTCATGGAATTTTTTCGGTTTAAGTTTGTTTTATCAAATAGTATGTATTAAATTTGCTTTGCAAAGATAGAAAGTTATTCACTTTTTACAAGCAATAATGGTCTTATAGCTCAGTTGGTTAGAGCAACGGACTCATAACCCGTTGGTCCCTGGTTCGAGTCCAGGTGGGACCACCAACGAATTAGTCTTCTGTAAACAATAGTTTGCAGAAGACTTTTTTTATTTTGTAAGCTAGGTATGATACATTCATTGTGGAGAGTACGTTTATTGAGTACCCCCTTCATTCTATAATATAGCGATATGAAATACTTTTTCCTTCTTCTGAATCTCTTCTTGATGATACAATTGGCACAAGCCAATCATATTTTTGCGACACAAATCGAATATCAGTGTCTCGGAAATAGTAATTATGCGGTCAAGGTATCTTTATTTACAGAATGTGGTACGACCACACTGTCAGGTAGTTTACCCTTATTGGCGAATAGCAATAGTTGTAGTCAATTAGGCATTAATAGTATGCTGCGACTAGATACTGCCGCCTCTGGAGAGATGGTTACGCCTCTATGTGCTAATTTTCAAGCTTCTGCTATTTGTAATGGAGGCGGTCTGCCTTCAGAATTGGTCTTGATTTATCGAGATACTATCCAATTACCTATGGAATGCCCTGATTGGATAATCAGTGTGAGTCCGAATATCAGAAGTTCATTTTTTACGAATTTAGTAAATCCTGCTACTACCAATATTTATGTAGAAGCCTTGATTGACAATAGTTTTGGAGGTTGTTATCACAGTCCTGCTTTTAGGAATGTCCCGATGTTGTATGCTTGTGCAGGAGAACGATACACTAAAGATATGGGAGCTTTCGATTGGGAAGGTGATACC
>CAYOJF010000214.1:0-2716 GCA_964404215.1 uncultured Aureispira sp.
AGCTCCTGAAAACAGCGAATTCTACAACTACCCCATTTCTGTTTATACCGTGCAGCCCTTTGTTAATGGTCTTTTGGACACCATTCTTTGGATAGATGATACGATTACTCATGGACTCAAAGAAGGTGGGATGACTGACTTAAACATAGATTAAAGAATCATTTGTTTTTATTATGAATAATTTGTATTATTGTACCTAATACAAATTATTCAAATTAAAAATCATCAAATGACACCCTTCCAAAAAAAAGTAGCAACACTCCTACAACTATCCCAACAGTATCAGCAACTCTGTACAAAAACGCCTTCTTTAGCTAAAAATTTAGCAGTTATTCAAGAGCTAATCCAGACGTTACAACAAGAACAAATAAATTGGAGTAAAAGCCCCTCCTCCAATTGGCTAAATCTATTTGAGGCAGCTTATACTAAATATGATCAATTCTGTTGTGCCAATAAGTTGACTACAAAAATAGAGCGTCAACTTAAAAAGGAAATGCAAAAAGCTATTAATCAAGGAAAACGCCAACTCAAAAAAGAAGGTGAAGGTTCATCCAAGTTACAAGAAGACATCACAGAAGCAGAGAAAAAACTTAATACATTGCAATGTGAAAGGAATACCCACAATGATCCTCATCAGGAAAGTCATGAAATATTTGTTCCGCATGTAACAGATGACAAGCACTACATTGATATGTGGCAAAATGCCAGTGACTTCTTTAGTCTATTCAATGGAGAATATCAATACAACAAAGGATTAAGTGACTTCTTGATGACTCCTGAATATATAGACAGTATTCTACATGAATTAACTACATTCATGCAAGCCCATAAACAGGATATCAAAAATGCGATACAACAGGGGGGACAAAATAGGGAAGAGATTAAGAAAATGAAAGCTAAACTCTCTCTAATGAGAGAAAAAATAAAAGAAGTAAAAAAAGCAAGAAAACAAGCACTAAGGGAAGTAAAAAAAGAAGAAAAATCATTAGCAAAAGAAGGCTTAGTTGATGACATTCAACGCCACAAAGGTAATATAGATGGCTATTTGGATGCCGCTTATATTAGCAAATTCAAAAAAGCTGGAGAAGATTATGTCGCTAATTGCCAAAAAGAAGAACCCAGTGAAAGAGTCGCCGCTTACCTCAAAGAGAGCATGGAACGCCTCATTGTTCAGCTAGACCAAGAAATCAAAGACGCCGAGTGTACTGAACTAATCACAGAAGCGGATAAAGCTCAGATGAACAGTATCAAAGAACAGATGGAGAAATCGATTATAACACTTGAAAGAGATTGTACTTTTCAAGGGCTCCCCTTCTATATCATAGAAGATATTCACCCCACCACGACTACTGACCATTGTGGAAACATTATTGCTCTAAAAGCTACTCGCAAAGTAACTCAAGTAGCTAACCCCGACTTCAAACCACAAACAATTGATTACAGTAAAATTATAGCCGCTACCCAAGACAGTACCGCTATTCTAAATATAGCAGATAAAAAAGGGCAAACTGCTTTGCCCGAAACAGCTCTACAACCAACAGGTTTTGATATTGATAATCTTAATACTTATTTTGAAAACAATCCAAATCAAACCGAATATCGTACTTCTCTTGATTTAGAAACAGGTACAACAACTCCTATGATCTATACCATCAGTGATGGCGAGTTAGAACCAATTACTGATGAAAATAATATTGTAATTGAATGGAAAGCTACTCGGATAATAACTGCTAAAATTGCACCTGACTGCATTCCAAAATTGAAATGGAAAAGCCTATATACAAAACAACAAGATCAAGCTACAACAGAGCCCAATACCATTTCTGAAGGAAGTGGAGAAAAACTGCCCCCTGAAATTAAAGGAAAAGACTATAGTCTTATTGAGCTTAACCAACTACTAAAAAATAAAAAAGAGATCAAAGAAGAATTATCTTGGACTTTGAATGTTTCTAGAAATACAAGAAGTTTGGACATCCCATTTATGGCTGGTAGAGCAGACTTGGCAGATGATCCAGTCGGAATTGTGGATTTACAATTTGTGGTACAAACCCTTCAGGCTAATCCATTCAATAGGGTAACCCTTCAGCCTAGAACAGCCTTTCGAATTGATGATCCTATTGCCATCCCGTTGCTAGCAGGGAGAAGGCAAACACTATTAAGATTTTTTAATTCCCTAAATCTAGGCAACCAAATTAATATCATAATCAACAATAGTTCTTATGGAATTGACTATGATGTCATCGCTACTATTACTATAATTAGCGTAAGTATAGATGACTAATAAAAACAAGAGGCTCTATCTAATAAATGGAGCCTCTCTATTTCCTTGTATATATCCTCTCATACTCAAACAACCCTTCCCATGAAACACCTCTCCCTATTCTGCCTATTGCTATTATTTAGCTGCAATAATACACCAACTTCTTCTCTCCCCTCTCCTTCTACAAGTGAGCCAAAAGAAGAAGAACCTATTCTTATTGATAGTAGCTTTACAGACACAGCAGTCACAAAAAAGGAAACCTCGCAACAGACTACTATTGGTAATAATTCTACCTCTTCATCACTACCTAAGATAGTACCACAACAGTTTTCGATTAAGTCCAATCAAGATACTATTGTAATTGGGAAGAAAGGGAGTGTATTTCTAATCCCTAAAAATAGCTTCATCAATAGACAAGGAGAGACAGCAACTGGCAAAGTTAATCTTGTACTAGTA
>CAYOJF010000215.1:0-2639 GCA_964404215.1 uncultured Aureispira sp.
GCTGGATATGGTGATGTAGGTAAAGGTTCTGCTGCTTCTTTGGCTGGAGCTGGTTGTCGTGTTATTGTAACAGAAATTGATCCTATTTGTGCTCTACAAGCTGCAATGGACGGTTTTGAAGTTATCCGCATGAAAGATGCTGTTAAGCGTGCTAGTATCGTTGTTACTGCTACAGGAAACAAAGATATCATCACTCCTGAGATCTTCGAAGCAATGAACGACAAAACTATTGTTTGTAATATTGGTCACTTCGATAATGAAATCGATATGAACTGGTTGAACACAACACATGGTGATTCTAAAGTTGAAATCAAGCCTCAAGTAGACTTGTATAACATCAATGGTAACGACATTATCGTATTGGCAGAAGGGCGTTTAGTAAACTTGGGTTGTGCTACTGGTCACCCATCTTTCGTTATGTCTAACTCTTTTACTAACCAAACTTTAGCTCAATTAGAGATCTGGGAAAACCGTGATAACGATAAATATACTAATGAAGTATACATGCTACCTAAACACTTGGATGAAGAAGTAGCTCGCCTACACTTATCTAAAATTGGTGTTGAGTTAGAAGAATTGTCTACTGACCAAGCTGATTACATTGGCGTAAAAGCTAACGGTCCATACAAACCAGAACACTACAGATACTAGAAACTACTTTATATGATAGAATTATCATATCTTAGTCATAATATCAAAATAAGCCGTGCCCTTTTTAGGAGCATGGCTTATTTTTTGCTATCTATACACCTGCCTTTAGTCCAACCAAATAATTAAGCAGAATAGTACACCTTATGAAAAATTAATCATAAGTTAATAGTTGTTTTCCTTAATATTTATACTAAATTTGGGAGTCACAAGGCTATATTTAATTTCGAGTAGTTCATATCACTAGTGCTTGTTCTGCTTATCACCAAATACAAAATACAAGATTATGCATTTAAAATCTTTTATACTGGTCGCACTCCTACTCCCCTTATTTGCTTATTCCCAAACACCCCAACATAAATGTAGTATCGATCACCAAACGGCTGATTTGATCAAGCAACGTATGTTAGCTAATAGAGCCAATTTCTCCAAACAAGAAGTACAGCGAATTGTCAATAACCGAACCATTACCTATGTACCTATCATTGTACACAATGTAGCAAATTCGAGTGGTGAAGGTAGAACTCCTGATCTTGATATTTTGAACTTCATGTGTGGCCTTAATGCCATTTATGCCGATCAAGACATTCAGTTTTTCCTCTTTTCAGCTATCAGATATAGAACTTCTAACGCTATTGATGTTGATGCATTTTCTTTCAATGCTAGATTAGAAATGGCTAATGCTAAGGTCAATGGTGTGATGAATATATTCATTGGGCGTTCTAGTAACAATCCACGTGCTAGTTATTACCAAGGTACAGGAGACTTTATTTTCTTACTACAGCAACAAATGAGCTCTGCAGCTAAAACAGAAGCACATGAAATCGGTCACTTCTTCACTATTGCCCATACATTCAATGGCTGGGAAGGTATCAGTGCAGAAGCAAGCTATGCTAACCAAAATGCTCCTAATGCAATTAGTGGTAGAGCAGTAGAAAGAGTAGTTCGTACTGGTGGAGCAGCTAACTGTCAAACTGCAGCAGATGGTTTCTGTGATACGCCTGCTGATTATTATTCAGATAGAGAAGCTTGTCCTTATAGCCCAACGGTAAGAGACCCTTTTGGTGATGCTTTAGATCCAGATGAAAGCAATATTATGTCTTATGCTTTTGATGCTTGTGTCAATAATTTTACAACAGAACAAAAAACAGCAATTGCTCTTGATGTAGCTGCTAGAACATGGACTAGCCAAACACCATCTAATACAACTACTGTAACAGGAGTAGCCTCAGTAGTATCTCCTGCCAACTTACAATCAGCTTCAATTTCTAATCCTACAGTTAAATTAGATTGGTCTAATGTACCTGGAGCAACTTGGTATTACTTAGAAGTATATGGTACTAATGTACCTGGTCTTTGGTTCCCTAATACCAATGACCCTATTTACAAAAGTATCCTCTACAGCAGTACTAGTGAATTTGATTTACCAACTACTAACTTAGTAGCAGGTAAATACTATGCTTGGAGAGTCAAAGCCTTCAACCAAACTTCTACTTGTGCTACTATGAGTGGTTATTCTAAATTCGAAGCTACTACTGCTACTAGTATAGCAGATCTTCCTTTGGAACAACAAATGAGCTTACGTATCAACAGCAATCCTATTACTACTTCTTATATACCAATGACTATTTACTCTGCAGAAGAAATTATGGGTAGTATTCGTATCTATGGTATGGATGGACGTGAAGCACTTTCTCTTACTAAGCAAAATCTTAACGAAGGAGAAACTATTGTTCAACTTCCTGCGGATCAGTTAGCTAATGGTGTTTATGTAGCTGTTATGAATACCGAAAGAGGTACAATACAGAAAAAATTAATCATCCAAAGATAAAAATCGTTATACGATTATATTTCTCTAATAAAGTAAATAGGTTGTTGATACCAGAGTGGATCAACAACCTATTTTTATTCTAAAGGGAACAACTTTTGATTTAGGTTTGTTATCTTAGAAATTAGAAGAAGAGGTGGTTAAGTAACCTCACAAATGTTTC
>CAYOJF010000216.1:0-2513 GCA_964404215.1 uncultured Aureispira sp.
AATTTTTGGCTCGATACCTCAATTTAATCTTTTTACAGCTTTTTTTATTCCCCTCGCTTTCAACTCTTTATTTTTAAACAACCTCTATAATAACTCTGGATGGGTTATGTATATATGATAATAGTTTCATTTTTTTAGGGGATTTTACTATTTAATACTTATCTTGTTCGTAGGACACCTAAACGTGTGTTTTGAATAGACATTACATATAATGACAGACTATTTGCCGTATGAACACACGACTCAATCAAATTTGTGACATGAAAGAAACAAAAGCCAAAACAACCCTTGATGCAGATCAATTAGAATTTGCAGCATCTATACTCAAAGCAGTAGCACACCCCATTCGTCTATCTATTCTACAACTTTTAGATCGGGAAGAGCGATTATCTGTAAATGAAATTTGCACCAAAATAAATAGCGAACAATCACTTACTTCACATCACTTATCGAATATGAAGTTAAAAGGCATTTTGGGATCACAACGCCAAGGTCAAAGAGTCTATTATTATCTTAAGTTGCCTGCTATTAATAATCTTCTAGGCTGTTTAGAAACTTGTGTAAACTGTTTCTAAACGATTTTTAATATTTGATGTAGAATTGATGAGTGACGATACAATAAGCCTTAATAAATTTATCAGTAGTACTGGTATTTGTTCTCGAAGAGAAGCGGACAAATGGATTGCAGCAGGTAGAGTTCAGTTGAATGGAGTAGTAGCTGCTAAAGGCAATAGAGTATCCCCCGAGGATACTGTTTTGGTAGATAATAAGCCACTGAAAAGCAAGCCTAAGTCTGTTTATATAGCACTAAACAAACCACCAGGAATTACCTGTACGACAGATCTGAAGGACAGGGATAATATCATAGAATTTGTCAATCACTCGAAGCGTATTTTCCCAATAGGAAGGCTAGATAAACCATCTTCGGGCTTGATTCTGTTGACGAATGATGGTGATATTGTAAATAAAATCCTCCGAGTAGAAAATAATCACGACAAAGAGTATATCGTGAGAGTCAACCGCCCGATTACCAATCAATTTATCCAGAGAATGAGTAATGGTATTCCTATTTTGGGGACCAAAACAAGGAGATGTATTGTTGAGAAAATTAATAAAAATGTGTTCAAGATTATTCTAACACAAGGACTCAATAGGCAAATTCGTCGTATGTGTGAATATTTAGATTATCAAGTTGTTACGCTCAAGAGAGTAAGAATTATGAATATTCACTTGGATGGGATTAAGGTAGGAGAATGGCGAGATTTGACCCCAAAAGAACTCCAACAACTAAAACAGCATCTGAAATAAGAAGGCTATTCTGATTCGTTCTCTTGCATCCAAGTCAATAATTCTTGAAAACTTCCTTTTAGTTCGCTCATTTCTTCTTTGGATACATCACTGGTTTGCTCAATACATTTTTCAAATACTTCCATGGTATCCAAATCTTGGAGACTAATTACTTTTTCGTCTAGCTTAGCTAAAGCGGCAAAGTTTGTTCTGGGTTTTTGTAAGACAATTATTTCAGCAGGTTTGGTGGCAATCAGTTCCTCCAAATCCATACGAACACTGACTAAGGATTGCTCTGTTTCTACTTCTATTTTTACCCAAGTATCCAATTCAACTTCTTCCGATAAATTTTGAATTTTTGATTTGATTTTGTCTAAATCTCCAGTATAGTGCCTCAATTTTCGTTTGAGCTGTACTGGAATAGATTTGCGTTGTTTGATTTGACGTTTGTCAAATTCAACCATAATAACCGCCTGTCCATAGTTAAGCTCACTAAAGTCTAATGGAATGAGCGCTCCAGAATACCAAATAGGTCTCTTTTTGTCAATTTGCTGAACTCTATGCAAGTGACCTAAGGCTACATAGTCAAATTGGGTAGAAAAACTATTACTATCAATAACATCAAGGCTTCCGATGTGGATTCGATTGGCACGGTCGCCTCTTTCGCCCCCTGCTGCGAACAAATGTCCTGTGACAATAATAGGAACATTTAGGTCCTGATAGGGGACTAAAGCCATTTCTATATCTGAATAATGTTGTTTGATGCCTTGCTTGAGTATTGCAGCTCTTTCTTCGCTAGTTTCTCCGGATACATTCTGACGAATATCTCTATCTCTTAGATAAGGAACAGCTCCTACTACAGCTTGCAAAGCTCCCTTTTTATCCTTTATTTCAATGATTTGATCTTGTCGATTGTCGGTAATATGACCTACAATATGAACATTGAATAAATGTAGTAGCTCTTTAGGTGCTTCTAGCATATTAGCTGAATCGTGGTTCCCTGCTACCACCACTACTTGTTGACAACAGGTCGTTGTCAATCTCTGGAGAAAATTATAATAGAGCTTTCTAGCATAATTAGGTGGATTATCAATATCAAAAATATCTCCTGCTATGATTAATAAATCAATATTGTGTTGTTCGATTGTATTTAGGAGCCAATCCAATGCAAATTGATGCTCTTTTTCTCTAGTTTTGTAGTGAAATTTTTGCCCTAAGTGCCAGTC